>CAZERD010000011.1:0-40584 GCA_964515405.1 uncultured Desulfurellales bacterium | reverse complement strand
CTCTGCGCCGATGGTACTGCAGGATGGGCCTGTGGGAGAGTAGGTGCTGCCGGGGTTCTTTTTTGCCTTCCTTTCATTTTCATGACTTTTATTGACACCGTGCTTTTTTTAATTAGAATATCCAAAAAACTTTTCAGGGGGAAGCATGGCGAGAAGAAGTGATGTCATGATTAAGGGACCCCATAGGGCTCCTCATAGGTCTCTCTTTAAGGCTGATGGATACACTGATGTTGAACTCTCCAAGCCTATAATAGGGATAGCTAACTCTTCCAATGATATAGTGCCAGGCCATATTCATCTTGATAAGCTTGTTCAGGCGGTGAAAGCCGGTGTGTATATGGCTGGTGGTACACCCGTTGAATTCAACGTTATTGGTGTGGATGATGGTATAGCAATGGGGCATTTAGGTATGCATTATTCTTTGCCTTCACGGGAGAATATAGCTGATGCGGTTGAGATAATGGTGAACGCTCACCCGTTTGATGGTTTGGTTATTATGCCGGCCTGTGACAAGATAGTCCCTGGTATGATTATGGCTAGGGCACGCATTAATATACCCTCGATAATGGTATCCGGTGGGCCTATGCTTGCCGGCAGATATGCTGGTAGGGACATAGACTTAGCTCAGGTATTTGAGGGTGTGGGGAGATATTTGAGTGGTGAAGTCTCGGAGAAAGATCTTGTTGAGCTGGAGAATGTCGCCTGTCCTTCCTGTGGTTCTTGTTCTGGGATGTACTCTGCAAACTCTATAAATTGTTTGAGTGAAGCTTTGGGCATTGCTCTTCCAACCAATGGTACTGTTCCTGCACCCTACGCTGAGAGGGTTCGTCTGGCTAAGCTTGCTGGTATGAAGATTGTGGAGCTTGTGAAGAAGGGTATAAAGCCTCGTGATATAATGACACCGGAAGCTTTTAGGAATGCTATTACGGCTGATATGGCCATGGGTTGCTCAACTAACACAGTTTTGCATCTCCTCGCTATAGCAAGGGAGGCAGGGTTTGAGCTTGACTTAGATGTTTTTGATGAGATAAGTGATAGGACTCCAGATTTGTGTCTGTTTTCTCCGGTAGGTCCTTATCATATAGAGGATTTCCACGAAGCAGGTGGAATGATGGCTCTGTTGAATAGGCTTGATGAAGTTGGTTTGTTGAACAGGGAATGTATTACTGTTACCGGTAAACCTATCTACGAGAGTTATAAGAACAGTAGGGTTTTGAGAGAAGAGGTAATAAGACCTGTCGATAACCCTTATTTTGAGAAGGGTGGGCTTGTAGTGCTTAGAGGTAATCTTGCTGAGAAGGGTGCTATTCTGAAGCAATCTGGGTTATCCGAAGGTATTGATAGATTTGAGGGAGTGGCACGCGTTTTTGACTCCGAGGAGGAGGCGCTTGATGCTATTTTCAACAGAAGGATAGGGAAGGGTGATGTGGTTGTAATAAGGTATGAAGGCCCCAGGGGTGGTCCTGGAATGAAAGAAATGCTTCAACCTACGAGTGCTATAGCCGGTATGGGGCTTGATAGGGATGTGGCTCTTATAACCGATGGTAGGTTTTCTGGGGCTACGCGTGGTATTTCTATAGGGCATGTTGCACCGGAGGCTGCCGCGGGCGGTATAATAGGTGTTGTTGAGGGTGGAGATAGGATAGAGGTAGACGTCAAGAGGAAGGAGATAAATCTGCTCGTGGATGAGAATGAAATAGAGAGAAGGAAGAGAGGTTTTAAACCCAAGCCTCCGAAGATATCAAGTGGGTATCTTGCAAGGTATGCACGGATGGTTTCCGGTGCTGATGAAGGGGCTGTTCTGAGGTGAATCCATGAAGAAATATAACCCGTCTGAGATAGAGCGTAAATGGCAGGAAAGATGGGAAAAAGCTAGAGCGTTTAGAGCCTGGGATTTCAGGGAGAAGAAGTTCTACCAACTTGAGATGTTCCCATATCCCTCCGGTAAGATACATATGGGCCATGTAAGAAACTACACTATAGGTGATGTTGTTGCAAGGTATAAAAGAATGAGGGGTTACAATGTTCTCCATCCTATAGGTTTTGATGCCTTCGGTTTACCCGCTGAAAATGCAGCGATAGAACACGGGGTGCACCCAGCGAAATGGACATACTCAAATATTGAGTATATGACCAAACAGTTAAAGAAAATGGGCTTTTCTTATGATTGGGATAGGCTTGTCATCACTTGTGATCCTGATTATTACAGGTGGGAGCAGAAGGTATTTGTGGAGATGTTTGAAAGGGGTATGGTTTATAGGAAGAAAACGGTTGTCAATTTTTGTCCTACGTGCAACACGGTGCTTGCCAATGAGCAGGTTGTTGAGGATGGTAAGTGCTGGAGATGTGGTGACTCTGTGGAGGAGAGGGAATTTTACAGCTGGTTCTTTAGGATCACGGATTATGCAGATGAGCTTCTCAATGATATAGAGAAGCTAAGGGGCATGTGGCCAGATAGAGTTCTGGTGCAACAGATCAACTGGATAGGCAGGAGCGAAGGGGCTTTTATAAAATTTGGCGTGGATGGTAGTGACAGAGTACTTGAAGTATTCACGACCAGACCTGATACTCTTTTTGGCGTTACGTTTGTTTCTATAGCTTTGGACCATCCTCTCATTGATGAGATAGTGAAGAATACAGATGTGAAGGCCAAGATAGAGGCCTTGAGGGATTCTGAAAGGAGGGCAGTTAGGGGATTTGGTGGCGAAAGGGAGAAGAAAGGTATATTCACGGGAGTTTATGCTGTGAATCCGGCCAATGGCGAGAAGGTTCCTCTGTATGCTGCTAATTTTGTGCTCATGGAATATGGTACAGGCGTTGTTATGGGCGTGCCTGCGCATGACCAAAGGGACTTTGAGTTTGCTAAGGAGTACGGATTGCCATTACGGCTTGTTATATACAGAGAGGGGGAATCGGAAGATGCTGGGAGTTTGAATGCTGCCTATGAGGGTAGGGGTATCCTTATCAACTCTGGAGAATTCAACGGTATGGATAGCGAGGAGGCTAAGTGGGCTATAGTCAAAACCCTTGAGGGGAAAGGACTTGCACGTCGGGGTTTTCAGTATAAACTAAGAGATTGGAATGTCTCAAGGCAGAGATATTGGGGTTGCCCTATACCTATTATATATTGTCCCAAGTGTGGTACCGTAGCGGAATCCCTTGATAATTTACCGGTTAAATTGCCTGAGGATGTTGAGATAACAGGAAAGGGCGGTTCTCCTCTTTCTCAGGTGGATTCCTTTGTCAGGACTAAGTGTCCCTTATGTGGTGGGGATGCAGCCAGGGAGACAGATACGTTTGATACGTTTGTTGAGTCTTCCTGGTACTACATGAGGTATGCCTCTCCAGAGCACAATCAAGATATGTTTGATGGGGAGAGAGTCTCATACTGGATGCCAGTGGACCAATACATAGGTGGTATAGAGCACGCTGTTTTGCATTTGCTGTATTCAAGGTATTATACGAAAGTGCTTAGAGATTTGGGATATGTGAATTTTGATGAACCGTTTACAAGGCTGTTGACCCAGGGAATGGTGATAAAAGACGGTGCCAAGATGAGCAAGTCAAAGGGTAACGTGGTAGACCCAGATGATATAATCAATGAGTATGGCGCTGATTCAGCGAGGTTATTCATACTGTTTGCTGCTCCTCCGGAGAAAGATCTTGAGTGGTCTGATGAGGGAATAGAGGGATCCTTTAGATTTATAAGTAGAATGTTCAGGCTTGTTAGTTCATTTCAGGATATCTCTCGGGGTGAATATTCGATTGATTCTGATAGGATGAAAGAGCTAAGTTTTATGATGCATAACACCGTAAAGAGGGTAACGGAGAGTATCGATAGGTTTCACTTTAATACTGGGATTGCTGCTCTTATGGAGTTTGTCAATTTTTTGCAGGCTTTCAGCCCGAACACGGAAGGTGAAAAACATTTGTTTGCTGTAGCTTTGGAGAGGCTTGTTGTTCTCAGTAGTGTGTTTATTCCTCACGTGGCTGAGGAAATGTGGGAGATGCTTGGGAAAGATGGTTTTGTCTCGCTCACAGTATGGCCAGATTACGACAGCTCTGCTGTGGTAAGGGATGAAGTGACGTTTGCTCTTATGGTTAACGGCAAGCTTAGGGATACAGTAACAGCTCCTGTGGGTTCCAGTGAAGATGAGATTTTAAGGCTTGCCATGGGATCTCAGAGGGTAAGAAGACATGTAAAAGGCAAGGAAATAATAAAGAAGATCTTTGTAAAGAACAAACTCTTGAATCTGGTGGTGAGGTGAAGATTAAGCACGTTGTGTTATTGGGTGTTTTTCTATTACTATACTCGTGTGGGTATGGCTTTGTGGGGTCTTACTCTTCTCCTGTTGGTGGGTTGAAGTCTATTTATGTTGAGAACGTGAAGAATTTTACTTCTCAGCCGAACCTCCAATCCTACCTGAGGGAGGATTTGATAGAGGCACTAAAGCTCAGTCCTGGGGTGAGAGTAGCTTATAACAAGGGGAATGCGGATGGAATCTTATCTGTAGGGATAGTAAAATACTCTGTTGAGCCTTCTTCTTTTAATGCTCAGGGTTTGGCTTCTAGTTATAGGTGTCTTATTTCAGCTCAGTTTTCGCTTAGGTCCCTAAAGTATGGGGATTATATTGTAAAAAACAGGGTGCTGAGCGCTTTCGTGGATTTTAATGCCAATTCTGAACTATCGGCTCTTGAGAAGGCGAAAAGCCTTGCTATAACGACTGTCCTGAGGAATCTTGCCGATAAGATTAAAAATGATATTTATGTGAATTTTTAGTGTTTCTGGATAGGCGTATCCTTTTCCTATTTATAGGTGTCTATGCCTTATCGCTTCTGTGGGGTTTATGGTCTTTTCCTTTTGTGCATAAGGAGCCTAGGAATGCTGTTATTGCTCTTGAAATGGAGCTGACCGGTGATTATATGAAGCCCACGTATATGGGTGAACCTTACTATAAAAAGCCCCCATTATACAATACTATATCTGCCTTATTGTTTGGGGTGTTTGGTGTCCACAGGTTTTTCTTAAGGATTATATCTGTTGCTTCTCTTGCTGTATGTGTTTTCTTTATTTTTCAATTTCTTGTTGCTGTGATAGGGAGTGAAGCAGCATTTTTCGCTGCCCTTTCGTTTGGCGTATCTGTGATTTGCCTCTTTCTCTTTGGCGTTATTGGAGAGATGGACATGATGATGACTTTGTTTTTGTTTATGGGAATGATGTATCGTGAGAAGTACATCGCCTCGGGTATATTCCTTTTTCTTGGTGTCATGACAGGAGGGTTTTTTTCTCTACTGGTGTTTTATGTTGTTCTCCTTGCGTATGGATATGTCTCTAGGAGATTTCTGATTCGAGGTGAGATTTTTAGGATTATCCCTGTTGTAATTGGTTTTTTTGCGTGGGTTTTACTGAACGTTGGTTTTGACATTCATAGGATTGATTACGTGGTTGGATTCTACGTTGAGAATTTTCTCCACATGTTTTCCCTTAATTTGGCTTCAGTGATCATCAGGTTTGTTGAATTCCCTATCTGCTGGGTGTTTTATTTCCTGCCGTTTTCGTTGTTTGTGTTTATTGCCTTAGATGAGGATATTCGTAGTGAGGTGAAGTCCTTGCTAAGGGATATATCCAACAGGGATTTGTTGGTTTTTACCATGATATCAGTGTGCACAGGGTGGGTGTTGTTTGCCCTGAGTGGGAATATAGGTTATATGCTCTTTGCTTTTGTTTTTTCCTCTGTGGTTGTTGGAGTTCTGTACTACTGCGTGGAGTCGGTGGGCGCCAGTATTCCTCGACTCCCTGTTAACATTGCGTTTGTGAGTTTGCTTGTTGTGTCCGTTGTTATGCTGCTTTTTCAGGTAGAATTTGTTAAGGGTATGGGGTATCTGTCCTTACTTGTTTTTGTAATTGCCGTCGGTATTCTCTGGTATTTCATCAAGGGTGTGGATGCTTTGGTTGTGGTGCTGTTTATTCCGCTGTTTACTAGGTTGATCTATTCGGCTTTTTATATTCCTTATGTATCGCAGTTCCTGAGTGTTGAGCCGGCTATGGTTAGGGTTGTGAAGGAGATAAAAGACTTGGAGACGAAGAGTGTTATGACTGATGTGAATGATCCGGAGGTATTGTTTTACCTTGAAAAGGGACTAGGCACTATTGTTCGCAGAGTATCGGTATCCCCTGGGGTGGTTGTTACATACCATCCAAGGGCTGTGTATAAGATAGTTGATAGAGTTGATTTGGGTCCTAATATTATTTATATTGCAAAAAAATAGTGAAAAGGGGGAAGCATGAGGCAATTGGATGAAAGGGTAATCTCAAAGGCAATTGTATCGCGATACATGGATGATCTTTTGAATTATCTTGACAACGAGGTATCCATAGTTGGTGGTGGACCAGCAGGGCTTGTGTGTAGTTACAGGCTGGCTAAGAGTGGTGTTAAAGTTGCATTGTTTGATAGGAGGCTCACAATAGGTGGTGGGATGTGGGGCGGTGGAATGTTGTTCAATAAGATTGTTGTTCAAGAGATAGGTAAGTCGGTGTTTGATGAGGTTGGGATAGGGTATGAGGAGTTTGAAGATGGATATTATGTTGCCGATTCTATAGAAGCCACAGCTATGTTGATTTCTGCATCTGTGAAATCGGGGGTGAAGATATTTAATGGTATAGAGGTTGAGGACGTTGTTCTCAAGAGGATTGAAGATATTTACAGGGTATCTGGTCTCGTTGTTAATTGGACTACGGTGCTTATGGCGAATCTGCCTGTGGATCCGCTGGTTGTTTCATGTAGGTACGTGGTTGATGGCACTGGTCATGAAGCTGTGGTTACGACAACCCTTGTTGAAAAGGGCGGTGTTAGGATAGATTCGCCGACGGGCGGTATTCCCGGTGAAAAACCTCTTTGGGCTGAAGAGGGAGAGAAAAGCGCTGTTAATGATACGAGGGAAATATTTCCCGGCCTTGTTGTTTGTGGAATGGCTGCCAACAACGTGGCTGGGACCCATAGGATGGGGCCTGTCTTTGGGGGTATGTTGCTATCAGGAGTTAGAGCCTCTGAAATCATTCTTGAGGGGTTGGGAAGATGATGTTAAGGGAGCATATATTCAGGGAGTACGATATAAGGGGCAGGTGGCTTGAAGATTTTGACGAGGAGTTTTGCTTTGCGCTTGGGAGAGCGTTTGTTAGATATGCTTCATCTCGCCTTGGAAAGCCAAAGCTTAGGATTAGTGTTGGATATGATGCAAGGCTTTCCAGTGAGAGAATATTTGATTTTGTCGTTAGGGGTTTGAATGTTGAAGGTGCTGAGGTATTGAGGCTTGGTCTTGTTCCTACGCCCGTTTCTTACTTTTCGTTGTTTAGTTTGGATGTAGATGGCAATGTAATGATAACCGCTTCTCATAATCCAAAGGAGTACAACGGCTTCAAGTTGTCCGTTGGTCAGGAAACGCTGTTTGGAGAGGAGATACTTGCAGTTGAGGATCTCGTTAGAACGCTTGATGAAACCGGTGTCCCAAGCGGTGCGCATTTTGAGGATGTGAATATACTGCGGATGTACAAGGATTATATGCTTGAGCAATTTGGATATTTGAGGCATTACTCAGATGATGTGTGCGTTGTGCTTGATGGGGGTAACGGTGTTGCGGGGTTTGTAGCTTATGATATCTTGAAGGGTTTGAACTTTGGACTTCAAGGGCTATTTTTGGAGCCAGATGGCACATTTCCGAATCATCATCCTGATCCAATAGTGGAGAAGAATGTTGTTGAACTGAGGGAAAGGGTTATGAACAGCGGTTGTACTGTTGGGATAGGCTACGATGGAGATGGCGATAGGATGGGTGTGGTAGCTTCGGATGGCAGAATGGTTTACGGGGATATGCTGCTACTGTTCTTTGCTCAAGATATTGCGAAGAGGTACAACAAGCCCAAGGTTATAGGAGAAGTTAAGTGTTCGAGAATTTTGTTTGATGGCCTCAGAAAGGCAGGGTGTGAGCCTATAATGTGGAAGGCGGGACACTCTCTTATAAAGTCCAAGATGAGAGAAGAAAAGGCACAACTCGCAGGTGAAATGAGCGGTCATATGTTTTTTAAGGATAGGTACTTCGGATACGATGATGCCATATACGCTTCTTTGAGACTTCTTGAGATTCTCAGGAGGGATGGTGTTAGTTTGATGGAGTGGCTGGATGGATTGCCTAGGGTGTTTAATACCCCTGAATTGAGGGTTTCCTGTCCGGATGAGAAAAAATGGCGTGTGGTGGAGGCTATTTCTGATTATCTTGATGAGCATGCCTCGGGGTTGGGTGTGGTGGAACTTGTGACCGTGGACGGTGTGAGGTTTGAGTTTGAAGATGGATGGGGTCTTATACGTGCCAGCAATACACAGCCGGCTCTTGTATTGAGGTTTGAAGCAGTGAGTGAAGATAAACTTAATTATATTAAGAATAAGTTTGAGTCACTTGTTCAAGAGTTTATTAATAAGATTTAGTGATTGACGTAAATGATAGTTTAAAACTTGACACCTACTCCACTTTATTTATAATGAATAGTAAAGTTCTTTAGTGTAATTACTAAAGAAGAAAGCAGATATGGGGGGATTATTGAGATGAGGAGAGGAGTTGTTAGTGCCTTAGTGGGGATGGCCCTGGTGGGTAGCGTTGGTTTGACAAGTTCTTCTCATGCGGGAACAGTGGATGTAGGTGGAAATACCAGTGTTGAGATGTTTGGGCTGGTTAATCTTGCCACGGGATGGATGAGCAAGATAACCATGCAGGGTAATGGGGTTTCCACAAACAGCTCTTATAATGGTGATGATTACATACTTTGGGTGTATTCTCCCAAAGCTAAAAAGAAGGTATGGGTGGGGGCTCCGGGAAGCGTTAAAAATGCTCTTGATAAGACAAGCTGGAATGCCACCAGCGTTATATCCAGACTGGGTTTTAGGATCGATAATAAAGCGGAGAACATTAGTGCTGTGCTTTCGGGGGATTTCTGGGGTACGCCTTCGTATCCACACGGCGCCGTTGGTCTATATAGATTGAGAAGGGCGTATGTGGAGCACGAGTTTTCAAACGGTATGTACATACTTTTTGGGCAGGATGCTGACGTGGGTGAGATTCACAACTTTTCTATGGCCTGGCAGAGAGCTGCTGGGTTTAACATGGTGAGCGGTTCCCCGTGGGCTTTTTCACCACAGATAAGATTGGGTGGGAGATTCTCCATAGGCTCTGAGTCGTTTGCGGACTTTAAGGTTGCGCTTGAGCAGGAGGATTATGTGGAGGATCATATAAATTCGCTGGGGACGGAGTATACGGAATACAATCCTGCCACAAATACTGTTTCGGTTACGTCTAATCCTAGTCCGGTTTTAATAATGCCTACCCTTATACCTGGAGTATATTTCCCTCAATCAGTGAGCATCTATGAGGCCGCCTCCGTGAACAGGCGTGTGTTTCCCACTGTTGCTGCTGATATTGGTTTGAACCTTGCCACAGGCTTTGGGAAACCGATGAGACTGTATTCATTTGGATTCGTTGAACCGGTGATACTCTCGTACAATAAGTCTGAACACTCCAAGAACTCATACGGTGGTGGTGTAGGTATTGTTGTTCCCGTGTCTGATTTTACCTTCCAGAGTGAGTACATATTTACACGTGGTGCCACGGGAATGGCAGGGGTTAAGGCTGGAACCATGGTTCCAGTTGTACCTCCGAAATCCTATGTTTATAACTCAAAAACACATAAGCTTATAACGAGGACATCGCAGGCTTTTTCTGTTGAAGCCAAGTTTCAGCCATTTGTGTACCTTGGATTTTCGGGGGGTTACTATCAGTTGAACTTCTTCAATGATGGTGCTGGGAGTGACACCTTTTTTATGTACACAGGCAAGGTAGGTGGACAGGATATGGTGCTTTCCGAAGTGAAGTCGGTTCAATCTATATTTGCTAATGTTGTTATGTACACCTCGCATCATACGGGTTTTGTTGTTGAGTGGGACAGGGTAATAACAAAATATGCACTTAATTCACCTCCTGTGCTTGGTTTAACGCCAACGAGGAAAGGGTTTGATACGGCTATGGGCAATGCTGTGTGGTTTGGGTACACGTATGTCTTCTAAAAATGTTGCTCCTGAGACAAAAAAATGCTAAAAAGACTTGACAATGGCTGTTTGAGGGGTATAATCGCAACAAGAAAGTGATGAAGGGAGTTTTAAAGAAAGGAAAAGGAGGTGGTAAAGAGGAGAGTGAAGAGCCGAAAATTTGGTTTCAGGGTAGAAGCAAGCACTAAAAAACTTATTGAATGGGGGTTTGGAGTATGAGGAAGAAGATTATTAGTTTGGTAGCAGCTGCGGCTTTAGTGGGAAGTGTGGGAATTATCTCTAACGCACAGGCTGGTACGATAAGTCTTAAGGGTGATACAACAGCTACGCTGTATGGAATTACCTGGCTCTATGGTGGATGGGGATCCCAGTTGGGTGGGAGCTCAGTATGGAGCACGGATACCTCATACAAGGTTCACAACGGTACAGGAGCAGCAGCTGATCAGATTAATAAGACCAGCTTCAATATGACAGCTAACATGTCACGCTTTGGCTTTGTGCTTCACAACAAGGCTGAGAACATCATGGCGAAGATTGAAGGCGATTTTGCACCAGGGAGGTTCAGACTGAGGAAGGCTTATGTGAGACACTTCTTTGCCAACGGTATGAATTTAACCTTGGGTCAGGATAGCGATGTAGTTATAGAGAATACGTTCTCCGCTGCTTGGAGTTCACCTGCAGGGTTTGATGGTTCTTCTAGAGGACCTGAGGCGAAGTTAGCAGGGAAGTTCGGTTTAGGTGGAGCATGTGTGAACTTTGCTTTGATGGCTGGTAACCAGAATTACACCGACAATGTGAATAGAAGGGTTATCCCAACGCTAGGTATGAACTTGAGCTTTAATTTTGATACTGGTATTGGATCACCGGCGAGCGTTTATGGTTTTGGGCTAATTGAGCCTATAGAGTTGAACAATCCTGCTACTGGTAAAGAGACGGCTAAGAGTCCTTATGGTTATGGGGCAGGGATTGTATTGCCAGTATCTATGTTTACTCTTCAGTCAGAATATGTTCATGGCTATGGTATGAATGGTCTGGCAGGTGTGGCAGGCAATGGAGGAGTTTCTTCTCCGGCTTCTTATACTAACAACGGTACTACTTTGATCACAAGGAAGTTTAATGCCTACAACGTTGAAGGGAAAGTTTCTCCTCTACCTTATATGAGTGTTGCTGCAGGATGGGATTTTATTGAGTTCAAGAACAGCACAGACTCGGATTACTTTAGCACGGGTGAGGTGAAAAGAGTAACAACAATATTTGCTAATGCTACGTTTAAGACTTCCGCTAAGACGAGTTTGACCCTTGAGTGGGATCATTATAAGACTAAGTATAGCACAGGGTTAACTGCAGGAAAGGCAAGCTATAACGATGATCCTGGGCAAGGCTTCTTCTTCTCTTACAAGTATGTGTTCTAAATCATGGAAACTCTGTGTGGGGGGCATTAAGCCCCCTTTTTTTGTTCCTTGACATCTTTCCTTTTTAAAATACACTGGTGGTGATTACATAACAATTAGGACGGGTTAGAGATGGCGAAGTGGGTTCTTATAAGTGTGTATGATAAGTCTGGGATTGTTGAATTTGCAGGGTTTCTTAAGGAAAGGGGTTATAGTATTGTGTCAACAGGTTCAACCGCCATTCATTTGAAGAAAGCTGGCATTCGGGTGACTATGGTTGAAGACTACACAGGTATACCCGAGATGTTTTCTGGCAGGGTGAAGACGCTTCACCCTAAAATACACGGTGGCATCTTGTTCAGGAGAAATGAGAGAGAGGATGTGGAACAGGCAGCCAACTTCTCAGTGGAACCCATAGATGTGGTGGTTGTAAATCTGTATCCCTTTGAAAGGGTGGCAGGGGTTTCTGACGATGAGCATGAACTGGTGGAGAATATAGATATAGGTGGCCCAGCTCTCCTCAGGGCTGCTGCCAAGAACTTTGAGTCTGTACTTGTGGTTTGTGACCCTCAGGACTATGGTTATGTTATGAAGAGTTTTGATAGAATAGGGGTTTCTGAAAGGAGAAAGCTAGCTATGAAGGCTTTCTCTTTAACAGCTTTTTATGATTCTTTGGTAGTTAAGAGGTTTGGGGCGATGGACTCATCGGTTATTGGGTTGCCTATGAGGTTGAAGCAGGTACTGAGATACGGCGAAAATCCGCATCAGGGTGCGTCTTTTTGGGTTGATCCTCTTTCTGTAGGTCTTTCTTCGATAAAGCAGCTTCAAGGTAAGGAGCTTTCTTACAATAATATACTGGATGTAGATGTAGTTTATAGGATGATGCTGGAGTTTGGGGATGGGGTATGTACCATTGTTAAGCATACTACTCCCTGTGGAGTAGCCGTGGCCGGGAATCTTTTTGAGGCTTATAAGGGTGCGTTGAGGTGTGATCCAGTGAGCGCATTTGGCGGTATAATAGGGTTGGGTGGCTCTGTGGATGCTTTTGTTGCCAGGGAGATTGTTGATAGGTTTTTTGAGGTTGTTGTTGCCTTTGGATTTGATGAGGATGCGCTTGAAATACTGTCCGTTAGGAAAAACTTAAGACTTTTGATGGTGGATAGGATTGCTCTATCGGGGGGTAAAGAGGTGAGGAGTGTGCTGGGTGGGTATCTTGTTCAAGACATAGACGTGAGGAGAGCGTTTAGGTTTAGGACTGTAAGCAATGTGGAACCGGGTGTTAAAGAGCTTGAAGATCTTGAGTTTGCCTTTAGGGTAGCTAAATTTGCCAAATCGAATGCAGTGGTATTTGCCAGGGGTGGGGCAACACTTGCTATAGGTTCGGGCCAAACGTCTCGTATAGATGCTTTGAGATTTGCTTCCGAGAGAGCAAGAGAGCTGGGTATTGAACTGAGTGGTTCCGTGATGGCTTCGGATGGTTTCTTTCCTTTCAGGGATAGTATTGACCATGCTGCTCGGTTGGGGGTTAAGGCTGTTGTTGAACCTGGTGGCTCCATAAGGGATAGGGAGAGCATAGAGGCTGCCAATGAACATGGTATAGCTTTGGTGTTCACAGATGAAAGGCACTTCAGGCACTGAAGAGAGGTAAGCGATGGAGGCTGTTGTTCTTGCGGGGGGAAAAGGGAAAAGGATGAAGTCTGCCCGGAATAAATTGTTGCATAGGGTGTGTGGCAAGCCGTTGATATTCTATACCCTGAAGTCTGTTGAGGATTTTGACGTGCATGTGGTGGTAAGTGAGGAGAATAGAAAAGAGATAGAGGCATTGTTTAATGGGGTTGTTACACATGTGCAACCGGAACCCAAGGGGACGGCTGATGCTGTTAGGTGTGCTTTGGGGAGTATAAGGGGTGATGATGTGCTTATAGTGGGTGGTGATACACCCCTGATGAGTAGACGCGATATTGAGGATGCTCGGGTACGTTTTGCTGCTGGTGGTTTTGACGTGCTTGTGGTGTGTGCTGAAATGAGCGATCCATCCGGATACGGGAGGGTTGTCGTTAACAAGGGTGGAGTGCGTATCGTTGAGGAAGCAGATGCTGATGAGTTCATTAGAAGTGTAAGGCTTGTTAACGGGGGTGTATATTTTGTTAAAGCTGCTTATTTGAAGAGAGTACTGGGTAGTGTTAGTTCTGATAATGCGCAGTGTGAGTTTTATCTAACGGATATGTTGAAGTTTTCGGAGAATGTGGGGTTGTTTGAAGTTGATCCTGAATCCATAATGGGCGTTAATACCAGGAGAGATCTGGAGGTTGTTAGAAAAATAATCCAAAAGAGGATACTTGATAGATTTGACGGTGTTACATTTGTTGGTTTGGAATCAGTGTTTGTTGACTACGATGTGGAGATAGGTGATGATACAGTGATTTTCGGTGGTTCGCATATAAGGGGAAACACCAAGATAGGTTCGGGGTGTGTTATTGACGTAGGTTGTGTTGTTGAGGATTCGGTTATCCATGATAATGTGTCCCTAAAGCCGTACTCTGTGGTTGAGGGCAGTGAGGTGAAGTCATTTGCCACAGTGGGTCCTTTTGCCCATCTAAGGCCTGGGAGTGTTATAGGTGAAGAGGTTAAGATAGGTAATTTTGTTGAGACAAAGAAGGCTGTTGTGGGTAGAGGTTCTAAGGCAAGCCATTTGACATATCTTGGCGATGCTGAATTGGGGGAGGGCGTGAACGTAGGGTGTGGTACCATAACGTGTAATTATGATGGATATAAGAAAAATAAGACCGTTGTAGGGGATAGGGTTTTCATAGGCTCTGACACTCAGCTTGTTGCACCTGTTGAGGTGGAACACGATGCTTATATAGCGGCTGGCACAACTGTCACCAAAAAGGTGGATGCTTACTCTCTTGCCATATCAAGGGTTAAGCAGATCAATATACAGGGGTGGGTTAAGAGATACAGAAAGAAAATGGAAGGAAAATGTGCGGAATAGTGGGATATTCGGGGCATAGAAAAGCCATAAATGTACTATTGAATGGTTTGAGAATGCTGGAATACAGAGGATACGATTCTGCTGGTGTTACAGTGAAACAGGGGGGAGAACTTGTTACCATTAAGACGCAAGGCAAGATAACCGATTTAACCTCTCTTGTGCTTGAGAGCGGTGTAAGGTTTGATGGCACTGTTGGTATAGGTCACACCAGGTGGGCTACGCATGGAGAGGTAAATTCCGTGAACGCTCATCCTCACTTCACAGATAGAGTATCTATAGTTCATAATGGGATAATAGAGAATTTCAGGGAACTAGACGAATTCTTGAGAGAAAAAGGTATACACAAGAGAAGCCAAACGGATACGGAAACAATATGTTTACTGGTGGATTACTTTCTTGGTGAGTGCAATTTTGATGAGGCCTTTAGAAAGGCTATTGGGATGCTGAGGGGTAGTTTTGCCATTTGTGCTGTGTCAACGCTATCTGGTAGTATGGCTCTTGCCAAGAATGAAACTCCGCTTATAGTAGGTCTTGGTGATGGGGAGTTCTTTATCGCGAGTGATGTTACTGCAATGATAGAGTATACGAATAGGTTTGTGTTTCTTGAGGATGGGGACATCGCATTCATCAACGGGGGGTTGAATGTTTTTAATGACGGCCCAGTGGATAGAGAGATAAAGGTTATTGACTGGAGTGTTGACGTAGCAAAAAAGAGCGGTTTTAAGCATTTTATGATAAAGGAGATAGCAGAAGAGTCTGAGGCTGTCAGGAATACGATACAGCCGAGGATAAATGGGGTCGGGAGGTTGTTGATCGGTGAGGAAATTTCTGCTGGACCTGATTTTCTTTCTTCCTTGGAAAAGATCACACTGGTCGCGTGTGGTACAAGTTATTATGCTGCACTCGTGTCAAAACCCATTATAGAAAAGTACGCACGTGTTCCAGTGGATGTTGAAATAGGCAGTGAGTTCAGATATAAGGAGCCAATATTTACGGAAAGGGAATTATTCGTGGCTATTTCTCAATCCGGAGAAACGGCTGATACGAAAGAGTCTTTGAAGTTTGCTAAGAGGATGGGAGTAAGAACGCTGTCAGTTGTCAACGTGAAAAACAGCGAGATAGCGCGTATCTCGGATGACTGTCTGTATACATTCGCGGGTCCCGAGATAAGTGTTGCCTCTACCAAAGCTTTTGTGTCGCAACTTGCTGTACTGTACATGCTGGCGTTTTATATTGCCTCCCTCCGAGGATTGGATGTTGGAGAGATGATAGAAAGTCTTATTGGGATTCCGGATCTCATTGGTAGTACGTTTAATATGGTGAGGGAAAGGGTTGAGTTTCTGTCAAGGAAATACGCTCATTACACGGATTTTATGTATCTTGGCAGGGGTTTGATGTACAGCATAGCCCTTGAAGGGGCACTCAAACTCAAGGAGATTTCCTACATTCATGCGGAGGCATATCCAGCAGGTGAGATAAAACATGGTCCTATAGCTCTGATAGATGAGTTAACCCCGACTCTTGTACTGGCACCTTACTTCGAGCCATATTACTCAAAAACTATATCAAACGCCAGTGAAGTGAAGACCAGAATGGGAAAGATACTGCTTGTATCAGATAAACCTTCCGGGGTTGAGGATGATATTATCCCCATGGTAAATATAGATTATGATTTTACGCCTTTTATTTACATTGTGCCTTTACAACTCTTTGCTTATTACATAGCCTTGTTCTTAGGCAATGATATAGATCAACCAAGAAATCTTGCCAAGAGTGTAACGGTGGAATGAAAACCACACTTGTTTCAAAAATTTATTTTCCTTTTAAGAATATCATTTCCTACAAGAGCAGCAAATGGTTTATTTATTCCGTTATAGTGGGTGTTCTGGCTGGTGTTGGTGTTATAGTACTGTATGCTCTTATAGATGTTTTTTCTTGGCTATTTCTGAATCATATATCTGGTTTTCCAGTAACTCATCCCACGAATGAGCACCCCATATTTCAGGAAATTCACAGGGAATTTAACCGAATGCTCTTTGTGCTTGTGGCAACCCTTGGCGGGTTCTTGAGTGGTTTTTTTTCTTATCTGTGGGCACCTGAGACGGCGGGCGGTGGTACAGGAGTAGTATTGCATCAGTACCATCATAACAAGCCGATAGCGCTCAGGGTTCCGTTTGTGAAGATATTGGTGTCTGCTTTTACGTTGGGTACCGGCGGAGCTGCGGGGAGAGAAGGCCCAGCGGCGCAAATGGGTGCTGGTTTTGGATATTGGGTTGGTAAGTGGTTGGGTCTCACTGAGAGGGAAGCTAACATACTGAAGCTCTGCGGCCTTGCCGCAGGTATTGGTGCTGTGTTTAGAAGTCCCATGGGTGCGGCTATATTCGCTGCTGAGGTAGCTTATAGGGATGCTGAGATAGAGCATGAGGTGTTGCTACCAGCTACTGTTGCATCGATAACGGCCTATTCCGTGTTTTCAAGTGTGTTTGGATGGGTCCACATGTTCTCAACTCCGAATATGGTATTCAATAATCCCTTTTCGCTTATTCCTTATACGTTGCTTGCGATTGTGTGTGCAGGGAGCGGTATATTATTTATAAATGTATTCACTACCACAGAGGACCTGTTCTCAAATATGAGGGCACCACTGTATGTGAGAACAGCGGTTGGAGGTTTCCTTGTGGGTATTATAGGGAGTGTGTATCCTGAGTTTGCTGGTATGGGTTATGGTATAATGCAGCAGGCTTTTCTGTGCACACTGCCTTTCTACATGATTTTGATCATAGCGTTTGTTAGAATGTTTACGACATCGCTTACCCTGGGTAGCGGTAATTCTGGAGGTATGTTTGCTCCTACCCTTATAATAGGTGCAGCGTTGGGTTCTGGTTTTGGTTCATTTTTCCATATGGTTTTTCCCCAAATCGTTCAGAATCCGGGGGCGTTTGCCGTAGTTGCTATGGCTGGGTTTTTTGTGGCCATATTTAAAACGCCTGTTTCTATAATTATAATGGTCGCGGAGATTACTGGTAACTATGATTTGCTCATTCCTTCCATGTGGGTTGTGGCTCTGGCGTTTTTGTTTACCACCAGATATACGATAGAGAAAAGTCAAGTAAAGGACAGGGCCTCTTCCCCGTTGCACAGGTTTGAATACATGAGGGATGTTCTTAGAACCATATTCGTTAGAGACGTCATGACCAGGGACTTTGAATGGGTGAGAGTTTATACGCCTTTGAGGGATATATACAAGATACTTTCTGAGACGCACCACACCGAGGTGCTTGTTTTTGATGACGATGACAATCTTGTGGGTATTGTAACCATGCATGTGCTAAAGACCATACTTGGCGAGTCCGAATTGGCTGAGATTGTGGTTGCCAGCGATGTGGCGAATATTGACCTCGTGACAACTACAGAGGATGAGGATTTGAATCACCTGATGCACAAAATAGGATTTAGAGAGATAAATACCGTACCGGTGGTGGATAGAAGTAACCCAAGGAAGGTGATAGGGATAGTGAGGAGGAGAGATATAATAAAGGCTTTCAATGAGGCTATAGATGAGATGGATAGACTTAGAAAGTCTCAATAAGTCTCAAAGAGAGGCCGTTTTAGAGAACTCCCGCAATCTTTTGATAGTGGCTGGTGCAGGCTCTGGGAAGACAAAAACGCTCACCTACAAGATAGCATATGTTATGTCTGAATTTGGGCTTAGTCCGAGAGATGTTGTAACTATAACGTTTACCAACAAGGCAGCAAGGGAGCTAAAGGAGAGAACAGCTTCTCTGCTGGGTGAGGATATAAGTGGTATGTATATAGGTACGTTTCATTCTGTTGCTTTGAGGTTGCTGAGGGAAAGTGGTATAAGGCCGATGGTGTACGATAGAAAGGATCAGGTTTTTTTGGTTAAGGATATTTTAAAAGAGTTCAATTTGGACCCCAAAAAGTTTACACCTGGTAGGATTGTTTCATCCATCTCTTTTTACAAGTCTCATATGAAGGGGTGGAAAGACGTTGAGGAGGAGTCTCCATTTGAAGAGGTGTTGGCTAAGGTTTTTAGGCGGTATGAAGAAAGACTTGCAGGGCTTAACGGGGTTGATTTTGACGATATTATACTCAGATGTATTGAGTTTCTTGGCTCAGATGGTGGAAAAAGAACGTTTCCCAGGGTTTTTATTGATGAATACCAGGATACGAATAAACCTCAGCATATGTTTGTAAAAATGCTTTCCCAAGGGGATGGGTTGGTGTGTGCTGTTGGAGATGAGGATCAGTCTATATATGGTTTCAGGGGGGCTGATATAGGAAACATACTGAGGTTTACCTCTGAGTTTGCTGATAGTAGAGTGGTTAAGCTTGAGAAGAATTACCGCTCCGGTAAGCGAATCCTTGAAATTGCTAATAGAGTTATCAGCAGAAATACGCTGAGAAGTGAGAAAGTGCTGTACTCCGACATAGAGGGTGGGAATGTGGATGTGGTGAAGTGCGGCTCAGAGTTTGAGGAGGCTGAGTTTATAACGGAGAGAATCATTGATCTTGTGAATGACGGGATAAGTCCTGGTGATATAGGGATTTTGTGCAGGACAAACTTCCAGATGTATCCGATAGAAAAAGTGCTTCTTGATAGTTCTGTACCTTACACTGTTGTGGGTTCAATAAGGTTTTTTGAAAGGAAGGAAATAAAAGATTTGGTCTCTTTTGTGAGACTGGCGGTTGAGCCTGCTGACGACATCTCTTTCGTGAGGGCTGTTACATCTTATCCTCAAGGTATAGGGAAATCATTGCTGGATGTTATTTCTAATCTTGCCTCTGAGGCAGGGGTTGGTTACTTTGAGGCTTCGCTTAGACTGATAGAGTCTGGGGATCTTGGTGGAAGACAGATTAGAGCACTTAGGGGTTTTATTGAACGGATAGACTGTATAAGAAAGCTTGTGGATGAGTCAGAGAGCACGGTGGAATTTCTTGAGGGTGTGTTTGAGGTGAGCGGTTACATTAAATATCTTGAGAATGCCAAAGAATTTGGTAAGATAGAAAACGTTATGGCACTTAAGGATACAGAATACTCTACTGTGGGTGATTTTGTAGATAGAATAGCGTTAGCTGACTATTCCGATGAGGGGAGTAGGACTGGGGCTGTAAATCTTATGACCATACATGCTGCCAAAGGTCTGGAGTTTCATACTGTTTTTGTACCTGGTATGGAGGAGGGTTTGTTCCCCAATGATCATCTTGTCGTGTCTGAAATGCAGGTGGAGGAAGAGAGAAGATTGTTTTATGTAGCTGTCACAAGGGCTAAACGAAACCTGCTGTTGAGTTATGCTATGTCGAGAAAGAGAGGGGGACAATATTATGCGTGTAGACCTTCAAGATTCTTGGGGGAGGTTACTTCAGATGGTTGCGCAGATATAGGAGTAGGGGATAGGGTTTTTCACTCTCTTTATGGGAAGGGTGTTGTGCTTGGTGTGAGGGATGAGGATGATAAGACGGTGCTTATCATAAATTTCTTCAAATATGGCGTTAAAGAATTGCTCTCAAGGGATGTCTTGCTACACTCTGTGGATGTGGAGGAGGCTTATGGATAGTTTGGAAGAGAGGTTTAATAGGTTGAACTCCAATCTTGTATTGCACAACATTAGATTATCTAAGATTGAGGCGAGCTTTGATACAGATAAACTTGATATATCGCCTGAGACTCAGAAGATATATATAGACAAAAACGCTTACTATCAGGTGATAAATGATAATTTTGTTAGGGTGTTTCAGGAGTACTCCCTGAAGATAGCTGATAAGGAGAATGCTGAGGATGTTTTCGTTAGAATTGTGACTCACTTCTTGATGGATTTTCAGGTTGGAGGCCCTATGGATGATGAGGTTTTTGCCATATTTGAGCAATCCACGGTTCTAATAGATTCGTGGCCTTACTTCAGGGAGGTTGTTCAGAACATGCTTCTTAGAATGGGGCTGGCTCCTATAATAATACCTCCCATACACTTTGATCCGGCCAGCATAACTCCCCCGAATGCTAAATGATCTCGTTTGTTCTAGATGGTTCTCACAGACGAGTGAGTCTGGCCCTGTTTGAGGGGGAGAACCTAATATATGATGTTTCTATGCTTTCTAGATCACTTCATTCCAAGTTTCTGATAGATGTTGTGGACTTTGCCTTTCGGAGTTGTGGGATTTCTGTGGAGGACATAGGTAGTGTTTATTGTGGGATTGGTCCGGGGAGATATACATCTTTGAGGGTTAGTGTGGCTTTTGTCAAAGGGTTGTTTTTCGGGAAAGATGTGAATGTATACGCTGTGAACTCTCTTGATCTGATAGCTGCGGGGGTTTTCAAGGTGTTTGATGAACTGTGCGTTTTTTCGGAGGTTTATTCTGGATATGTAAAGTACAGGAAGTATAGGCTCATGGATGGAGTGTACATATTTTGCGATGGAGGTAGGATTAAGCTTGAGGGAGTTAAAAAGATGGAGTGTTTTTGTGTGAGTGCTGATGAGCGAGTGGGTGTCCATGTGGATTATCCGGAAGCGAGAAATATCGTGAACGTTGATAGAAGCGGAGTTATTAGGGTAAAACTTGAAACTTTGAAACCGGAGTATTAAAAATGGCTGTTGTTTTACCGTTCAGGGGTATTCTGTACAGTGATGATATAGAGCTTGGGGAAGTAGTGGCTCCTCCTTACGATATTATAACACCCAAAGAGAGGGACAAACTCAAGGATAATCGCTTCAATATAGTGCATATAATACTGCCAGACTCCTACAAGGAAGCTTTAGAAATACTGTCTTCCTGGGTTGATACTGGATTGCTTGGCTTTGATAAGGAGTGCTCCTTTTATGGGTATAGATGTGATTATGGTAGAGGGGTGATGAAAGGTTTGATAGGTGCGTTAAGGGTTGAGCCATTCGGGGGGGCTGTTAGGCCTCATGAGAAGACGCTGAGTGGTCCTAAGATAGACAGATTTAATCTCATCACTTCAACGCACGCTATGTTTTGTCCTATAATGGGACTGTATGAGGATAAGGATAACTTGCTCGGTAGAATTATGGAGCCCTGTGAACCAAGAGAATTTGTGTTTGAGGGTTTGAAACATGCTCTGTGGAAGATAGGTGATGGGGAGACCATTGACGGGATAAAGAGATTTTTCTCTGAAAAGGATATAATTATTGCTGACGGTCATCATAGATATGAGACTATCCTTATGTTAAAGGATTACTATGTGAGTAAAGGTATTGAGCATGGAGGATTTGAGTATGTTCTGTGCTTTCTCGTGGATAAAGATAGAGGTGGTTTGAAGCTGAATGCTATACACCGTGGAATTAAAGGGATTGGCAATGTTGATGATTTCTTGAAGAGGCTTAATAGGAGTTTTGATTTTGTTGAAGGGAATTTGGCTGATTTTGATGTTTATTGCGGGTCAGGTGTATACCATGGGCTTAGATTCAAGCGCAGTAGACCTTCGGACCCTGTTGGTTCTTTGGGGGTTAGTATACTTGAGAGATATGTTTTGATGGATTTGCTGGGGTTTTCTGAGGATGATATTATGGCGCAGAGGGGTGTTGTATATGCACACTCAAGGGAAGAGCTGGAAGTTATGGTTGATGATGGTACTGTGGATATAGGGTTCCTGATGAAACCCATGAGGTATGATGAGTTTTCCAGGATAGTGAAAAGTGGACTTATGGTACCTCAAAAATCCACGTTTTTTTCCCCAAAAGTACCGAGCGGTATTGTGGGGTATCATTTTAGGAGCGTGGAGGGTTGTGATGTATGAAATAGTGGTGAGAGGAGACTTTTCTGCTGCCCATAGACTTGATAATTATATGGGGGATTGCGAAAGGCTCCACGGACACAATTTCATTGTTGAAATTGGTGTAATATGTGATAAACTGAATGAGGCTCACATAGCTATAGATTTCAAGAAGCTTAAAAGCATCATGAGGGGGATATTAAGTGAACTGGATCATGTGTATCTGAATGGTATAGGTTTTTTTGAGGTGACGAATCCGACCTCTGAGAAGATAGCTGAGTATATCTATAAAAGAACGGCGGAGAAATTGGATGTGCCACACTGTAAGGTCCGTTTTGTTAGTGTTTATGAAACTCCAACTTCAAAGGCAACGTACTTTGAGGTGTAAGTATGGGCAAACTGAGTTTCTCGGATTTTGTAATGTCTATAGCTCATGGAGCATATGTTTCCCTTGGTGTTGTTGAGAATCCGTTTACGAAAAAGAGGGAGATAAACCTTGAGCAGGCTCGTGAAACTATAGATCTGTTGGATATGATTAAGACCAAGACAAGTGGGAATCTAACGGAAGGAGAAGAGAAACTTTTGGATGAGATCCTGTATGACTTGAGGATGAGGTTTATTAAGGAGCTAAATAAGAGTAAAAAAGATACTGGTGGTGAAACATGAGTAGATTTAAAGAGCTATATGAGAGGTTGAATTCCATCTCTGATTTACCCTCATTCCCAACGATAGCTTTTGAGGTATTCCAAATAGTCAGAGATCCAGACGGAAGCGCGACAAAGATGGAAAAGGTTATTCAGAAGGATCCATCCATAGTGTCTCAAGTTTTGAAGATGGCTAATTCTCCCTTTTATGGTCTTGCTGGGAAGGTTACGAGCCTCAAGCACGCCATAAATCTGCTTGGATTTGTACAGATATCCAATATAGTGATGTTTTATGTAACACTGAACACAATCAGGAAAATGCCCACCCATAAATATTTCGACAAGGATAAGTTTTTGGAACATTCCTTTGGGTGTGGTGTGACGGCCAAGATTATAAGTAATATGTTGAACCTTGAGCTTGAGGGGGTTGAGTTTACTGGTGGAGTCATACACGATATAGGCAAAGTTGTGGTCAGTATTTATGAGCCTGAAGCCCTGGATGATGTCTTGAAGGAGGCTGCCGATAAGGAGCAATCTCTCTACGATACGGAGAGGGATAGATTTGGTATAACCCATTGTGAACTTGGTGCGAGGTTGCTTGAAATATGGGGGTTGCCTGGGCAACTTGTTGATGTTGTGAGGAGCCATCATAAACCCTTAGAAGCAGATAATGTGCTTGTGAGTTCTATTGTGCATGTGGCGGATCTACTTACATACTCTGAGGGAATTGGTTTTGGTGGGAACTATGCAAAGTTTTCTCTTGAGGATGATGAGGGGTGGGATGTTATCTTGAAGGAGAGCAAGCGTAAGGATCTGGACCTCGCGCTGTTTACCTTCCAGTTGTATGACAATATAGATAAAGCTAAAAAACTATACTTTGTTCAAGGGTGAGCTATGATTAGTCGCATGGATAGGGATACGTTTGAGAAGTTCAGGATGTTCATATATGAGAAAAGTGGAATCTACTTTGAAGACAGTAAGGAATATCTACTTGCTAATAAGCTTAAAAAGAGAATGGAAGAGCTGGGGATACAATCATATGAGGAGTATCTTGATTATCTTAAGAAGCACCCATCAAGCAATGAATTGCAAAAGCTGTTTGACACTATTACTATTCATGAAACATACTTTTTCAGACATATAAATCAGGTAAAGGCTTTTACTGACGTTATGGTTCCTGAACTACTTAAGACCAAGAGGAGTATTAACGTTTGGAGTGCAGCGTGTTCTTCAGGTGAGGAGCCTTATACCCTGATAATAGCCTTAATGGAGAAATATTCTTCGGGCATTATCCCAGCCCGTTTCTTAGCTTCTGATATCAGTGAGGAAGTGCTTGAGAAGGCTAAGGAAGGAATATATGGAGAGTATTCTCTGAAGGAACTTGGGCCAGAATTGAAGAGGAAATACTTTGAGATACTGGCACCGGGCAAATACAAGCTTAAGGACTTTGTTAAAAAGAAATGCGTGTTTAGGAAGATAAATCTAGCGGATGATAGACAACTCAGGATGGTTGGGCGTATGGATGTGGTGTTTCTCAGGAATGTTCTTATATATTTTGATAGAGCCTCCCGACAAAAGCTCGTAGATAAGATACACAACGACATACTGAACCGTGGTGGATACTTGGTACTTGGTGCTACTGAGTCTATCTCCAGATTGCAGAACAAATTTAAGCTCTGCCACTTCAAAATGGCAATAGCGTATCAGAAAGTGGAAGGGTAAGAAGGCCTATAAGCCGGGTTCTGTCCAGATGTTCATCTGGGGTAGCCATTTATCTAAGCGACCTACCCGGAAGCCATTTGGGAAGGGCCAACCCTTGGCTTCTCTATTTGGTCTTGCTCCGGGTGGGGTTTACCGTGCCTCCGGATATTACTATTCGGAGCGGTGGTCTCTTACACCGCCTTTTCACCCTTACCACTCAAATTATGGCGGTATTTTTTCTGTGGTACTTTCCTGTGGGTTACCCCAACCGGTCTTGCGACCGGCACCCTGGCCCTTAGGAGCCCGGACTTTCCTCTCACCCTGATTGGTGAGCGGCTACCCAGCCTTCTTACCCCTTGTTTGATTATATGCATTTTTTGGATATTTCAAGGGGGTTACATTATATCAACAAATGGTGTAAATCCTATTACTTCGGCCTCGATGTCCCCGATGACCACCATATGCTCTAGCCTTATACCGAGTTTTCCTGGTATGTAGATGCCCGGTTCTATCGTGAATACCATGTTTTTCTCAACGGTTGTTTCGTTCTTAAGGTTTATGTAGGGGAACTCATGTACTTCCAATCCCACTCCATGTCCCAGAGAGTGTGTGAAGTACTTATCCAGGCCGTATTTTTTGAGTTCCTCCCGGGCTCTTTTCTCTATGTCACATATTCTTGTTTTGCCGGTAACTATCATCTCTGTTGCGTATAGTTGGGCGTAAAATACAGCGTTGAAGAGATTCGCTAGTTCATCACTTTTCTTGCCCACAAGCACGGTACACGTAGCGTCTGAGCAGTAACCATCAACGATAGCTCCGAAGTCCATTATGACGAATTCACCTTCTTTAAGGGGTTTATTGGTGGGTTTGTGATGAGGGTAGGCTGCATTAGCTCCACTTGCCACTATTGTTTCGAAGGATGTCGTTTGGGCTCCAGCTTTTCTTATTTGATAGGTTAATTCATCAGCTATTTCTTTTTCCGTAACTCCTACTCTTATCAGTGGGTATACTTTAATGAGTGCGTTTCTCGCAGCATAGACCGCTCTCTTTATGTTGTTTATCTCTTCTTTTTCCTTTATCATTCTTATTTTTTTTGTGATGTCTGTGAAGTCTATTAGATTGAGTTGCTCGCTTAGCGTTTTGAAGCGTGAAGCGCTGGTAGTTGCTGTATCTATAGCCACATTTCTTATCCCCAATGTTTTGATGAATTCAATGGCATCTTCGGTAATTCTTTCTGCTTGATGGATGAGGTATGGTGATTTAGCGTTATCTTTGAGGTACTCATAGTATATAGGCCCTGAAAATATGTGTGTTCCCTCCTCTGATATCAGTATGGCACCTTCTGCGTCCAGTCCGTGTGTAAAGTATTTTATGTCTGCAGGATCAAAACTTAGGAATGCATCTGCATTGGCATCCTTTGTTTTTTTTAGCAGTTTGTCTATTCGTTTGCTGCTCATGAGGGTTCCTTAACCACAACTGCATTTCTTGTTTTCTTTGCCTCATAAAGGGCAGAATCAGCTCTTTTTATCAGTAATTCCATAGAATCCTTTTCTGAGAACTGAGTAACCCCAAAGCTGACAGTGAGTGTGAAGTAGTTGTCTTTGTACTGAAATTTCATTTCCGAGAGGCGCTTTCTTATTTTTTCTGAGACGAGTTTTGCTTGTTCCAGGTTGGTATTTGGTAGTATGATGAGAAATTCCTCTCCACCGTAGCGTGTTATTATATCTGTTTTTCTTATGCTTGTTTGTGCTATTTCGCAGAATTTTTGGAGCACTTTGTCTCCTGTTAAGTGTCCATAGGTGTTGTTTATGTTGCTGAAATGGTCAAGGTCTGCTATTGCTATTGAAAGGTCGTTTTTGTATCTTCTTGCCCTGTTCATTTCAAGCATTAGAAAGTGCATCATGCCTCTACGATTGTAGACATTGGTAAGTGGATCTATGAGCAGGTTTTCGTTTGCTTGCTTTAACTGTTTTTGCAGGTCTTCTATTATTTCCCTGGATTTTCTCAGTTCCTCTGTATATTTTCTCAGTTCTTCCTGCATTGCTTGTGTGGACTGTCTTATCTTCATCACTATGCCTATAAATCTTTGACTTATCTCATTAATATCAATGGAAGCAAGTCTGTTTTCTATGGCTTCACCAATGTCTGCAAGTTCATTTATGTGTTGTTGGAATGTGTCCATATACTTGGATGGATGTTCTCCAAACGTGTTTATGGCATATATTAGAGCCTTTAGGGCCTTGGATAGTTTCTCGTTCAATGTTTCCATATACTTGTTTTCTAGTTTTTCTTTTTCCTCTATTATTTGTTTGATTTTGTTTCTAACTTCTTCGTTCTCTATGGACGTTGGCTTTGAAAACGTTTCTACTCTCAGGGATTCCAGGGACTTCATGTATTTTTTTGCTTCCGGGGAATCATTGGGTACGTTGAGGAGTGCAAACATCATCTCAAGGATATCTCTGTAGATGGTTTCTTTTGTATCTTTTGTCATAAAGGTTGTGTTTAGAAGGAGCTTTTTGGCCTTGTTGAGGTTCTCCGGAGAGAGGTTTTTCTTTAGCAAGGCTTTGGTTTCATCTATGTTTTTATGCCATTCTTCAGAGTTTTCAACGTCCCTGGCGAGCCTGAGTAGTATGTTGAGTGTGCTTAGTATTAGTTGTTCTTTTTCTCTTGCCTTTGTAGAGGTGATTTCGTCGTATTTTATTATAAAATCCGCGAGGCTTTTTCTTATCTGTTTGAGTGCTCCAGGATCCCTTGTTTTGTTTATTATCTCCTTGAATTTCTCCAATGTGTCATTAAGCTTCTTGTCATCAGTCTTTAGGGCATTGAGCGTAAGTGATATAATCTGGTGTAGTGTATCTACTTCAGCTTTTAGTTCACTGCCAATCGGTGGCTTTGAAAAACCAGCTACCATCTTTTCCCCTCTGGTTGTGGATTATACATCAATCTGCGTGTCTGTGTAAACACTTTTTGCTGGTTATCCTTTTTATGCCTACTTTGAATAGGGATGAGTAAAGTATTTCACCAGCCAGTGACATTAGAATTGCTTCGGAAAAGGTTGCTTCGCTTATTATTGATAATGATTTCGCTATTGACACTATTAAAACCACTATGCTTAAGCCCTTGGAGACACTCAAAGACATGAGCAGGCTGTTTTTCATGCTTATGTTGTATGATTTAAACAGTAGTACGTTTCCGATGTGTGTTGCGAATAGGAGCAGTGTCATACCTATTATGAATGGCAGGTTTGAGGCGCTTAGTAATACATTTATACCCGTGTATACAAAGAAGATAGGAATAAAGAAACCATAGCCCAGTGTATCAAGATGTTCTTTGAGGGTATGTGTGTTATGGAAGATTAGGGCGAATACTGTTCCAGCTATGAAGGCACCTATCGCTGGATCCAGCCGGAAGTAGAATGCAATAGATATGAACAGAAACATGGTGAATAAAGCAAGTCTCAGTGTAGATTTGAACACATCACCGGGGGAAAAAAATATGGAGAATATTCTTGGGTATTTTGAATACAGACGTTTGAGTATGTGGAAGGAGAGGAATATGACACATGTTGTGCCGGAAATTAGGGCTGTTTCTGAGAGTGAGTATCCACCTCTCTTCAATATTTCGATCCCAGAGATTGTACCTATGGTGAATATTTCCTGGAGTATGGAGGAGTAGAGTATAGCCATTCCCATCTTTTTATTCAGAATGTTGAGTTCTTTGAGCAGTGTTATATTGATTCCCGCGGAAACGGCTGTTAGTATGAGCACCCATAGGGGATTTAAGCCAAAAAACCACACCACTGCGGAGGCTATGCTCACGTTTATAAGGAACGATAGGATATTGAGGATGAAGAATTTTTTTGAGAAATGAGTTATGTCTATCTCAAGACCTATTAAAAACATTAGTATGAAGAAACCGAGATCGCTCAGGAATTTTATCCATTCGCTTGATGCAACAATATTTAATCCGAATGGGCCTATGGTAATTCCAAGGAGTATTTCCACCACAACTACCGGCATTTTTGTCATGTTTGATATTGAGGGTGCTATGAAAGCGCAGAGGATGATAAGGAACAGGGAAACTGATTGGAGTATGCTCATTTTACGTTTTGGCTGCGGGTTTTACGAACCATATAAGGATGCCTCCGAGTACTGCCAATATGACGTCCATGGAGAAAGCCGTATGGAATCCAAAGGAATCTATAAGTGCGCCCATAATTGTAGGAGATACTGTGGCGCCTATCATGCTTGTTCCGTATATTATCGCTATGTTTGTGTTTATCTTCTGTCCGCCTGCCTCGGTGGCAAATGCCAGTCTTACAGGTACCGAGAACGACATAAAAAACCCCATTAGAAAAAGATGTATGAGGCTACTCGTCTCTATAAAGAGCACCAAGAAGAGGCCCATTAATAAATAAGCTGCTGAGATGGCTATCCTTCTGCCGAACTTGTCTGATAGTAGGCCTCCGAGTGGTTGGGCTATGATTCCGGCCATAAGCATTACTGATGCCTTGAGATTGGCGTTGAGCACGTTTGAGCCCTTGGAATAAAAATACGCAGGAAGGAATGATGCTATGCCCCTTGAGAAGAATGGTACTACTGCCGCTACAATAGCAAGCAGAATCAGCCCTTTTGTAATAGTGCTTGTGATTTTTGTTTCTGTTTTTTCTTCGTGAACGTGTACTACCATATATATTATGAAAGCGATAACTATACCAGGGATTGCTACTATGTAATAGGCATTTAGGGAGAATTTGCTCAGGAGGTATCCCATTATTATGGGGGCAAATATGAATCCAAGTGATCCACCTATACCGTTTATGCCTATAACAACACCCTTTTTCTTTTTGAATGCAAGGCTCAGAATACCTATACCCTGGGGATGGTAGGTTCCGAGACCAAAGCCTATAAACAGAGCTGTCGTCAGCATCAAAGCATATGAGTTTGATAGAGCAAACGAGAGGTAAGATATGGAAAGCATTACGAATCCTAAGGATAGCAAGAGCTTTCTTTTGGCGTATTTCTCGGCTATGTGCGAGAAGATGGATTGGGTTATTGCTGATACAAGGAAGGGTACGCTTACGAGAATTCCTGATTGTAGATAGTTAATGTGGAATGCGTTTCTTATCAGCGGTATGGCAGGAGGGATAAGCAGGGAATACCAATCGTTTACGAAGTGCGCTATCGCTATTGTTAGGAGGAGTATGATTGGCGGTGTTTTGCTTACTTGTTTACTCGTTCTACGTACTCCCCTGTTCTTGTGTCTATTTTTACGATGTCTCCCTCTTTTATGAAGAAGGGTACCTGTATAGTGGCTCCAGTTTCCAATACAGCTGGTTTTGAGCCTGTTGCAGCGGTGTCACCCTTGAAACCTGGTTCAGTCTCTATAACCTTTAGTTCCACAAAATTGCTTAGTGAAACGCCTATCGGTTCACCGTTGTACAGGACTACATATACATTTTCGTTTTCCTGTATGAATTTTGATGTGTTCCCCATTACATTTGAGGATATAGAGTATTGTTCGTAGTTTGATAAGTCCATGAAATGATAGCCTTCCTGGTCCGAGTATAGGAACTGCATGAGTTTCTCTTCCACATTGGCTTCTTTGAGTTTTGTGCCAGATTTGAAGGTTTTCTCAACAGTGTTTCCGGTTCTCAAGTTTTTGAGCTTGACCCTAACAAACGCTTGGCCCTTGCCCGGTTTTACGTGTTCATAGTTTATTATTTCGTAAGGATCGCCTTCTATCTCTAGTTTGAGCCCTCTTCTAAATTCGTTTGTTTCTATCATACTTCTCATCCCCCTATTATGGATTTAGGCCTATTTCTTTGGCGTTTTTTTGCATGCACTCGGCTACGAAGAGTATGTGCTCCTCCAGATCAACCCCTAACTCCGAAGCTCCCCGTTGTACTTCTTCTCTGTTCACTCCCCTGGCGAAGGCTTTATCTTTAAGTTTTTTCTTGACTGATTTGAGTTTTATGTCTTTCAGGTTTTTTCCTTCTCTGACCAGGGCATAAGCGTACAGGAAGCCGGTTAATTCGTCAACGGCGAATAGCGTTTTTGCCATGAGTGTATCCCTTTTAACATTCGTGAAATTTGCGTGCCCCAGTATGGCTTTTATGATTTCGTTTTCCACACCGAGTTTTTCTAATATTTCTGCCCCTTTGAATGGATGCTGTTCTGGGTATTTTTCGTAATCGAAATCGTGCAGTAGGCCTACTATGAACCATTTGTCTTTGTCTTCCCCAAACTTTTCCGCGTAGCACTCCATGGCGTGGGCCACGCTCTTGGCATGGTTTATCAAATTTTCACTTTGAGTATATTCTTGTAAGAGGATCGTTGCTTCTTCCCTTGTCATATTTTCTCCTTGATTATACGGTTTGTACAAGTTCAACTATAAAGCTCCACAACCTCTCCAAAGAAGCTAAATTCAGTCTCTCTTTGGGTGTATGTGGGTTTTCTATGGTTGGGCCTATGGATATCATATCTACATCGCTTCTTTTTGATGCTATTACGCCACACTCTAAGCCTGCGTGCACTGTTTTTATCGCTGGTTCTCTATTGAACAGCTTTCTGTATATCTCGATGCTTTTCTTCAGCAATGGTGATGAGTAATTTGGTTGCCACGGTGGATATCTGTTGGATGTGGATGCATTGTACCCGGATAGGTACGCGATTGAGTGTATGGTTTGTGTGATTTCCGAGAGTTTTGACTCCAACAGGCTTCTCTGATTTGTGAAGATGTGGATTTCATTTTTATCGTTGTACACTCGGGCAAGGTTGTTTGATGTTTCCACGCTGCCTGAATCTGTTAATTCGTATATCCCATGGGGTAGGGCCTGCAGCAGGTTTATGAGCCTTTCTGTATCTCTGATGGAGAGGGATTTCTTGTTGTTCTTTGCTTCGTTCATGGTTATCTCTATATTTTCGTGTTTGTATTCTCTTTTGAGTGTTGCTTTGAATTGGGATATGGTGTTGTGTATAGGGTCTTGTTCTTCTTTCGTGATGAAGCTCACCGAGAGAGAAGCTGGTATTGCGTTGCGTGCCGAGCCAGCATCTATTGATAGTATTCTTATCTTGTGCCTATCGTTCAGGGCTTTCAGTATGCGTGCACCGACCTTTATGGCATTTGCTCTGTGTAGGTTGATGCATGTACCGGAATGCCCACCCTTAAGCCCTGATACGGTTAGTGTATATGCTTTTGACTTTCCGGGGTCTTCTAATTCAATTGGGCAGTTCAAGTGTGTATCTTCTCCGCCCGCGCATCCTATGGTTATTTCGCCTTCCCTCTCGGAATCTACGTTTATAAGGAGTTTGCTTTTGAAGAACTCCTCGTCCATGTTCATGGCTCCTACAAGCCCTACTTCCTCGCTGGAGGTGAATAGGAGTTCAAGAGGTGGATGTTTTTCATGTGTAGCGAGCGTTAATCCAACAGCTAAAGCTATTCCGTCGTCTGCTCCTAATGTGGTATTCTCAGCCACGAGCCATCCATTCCTTTCGTAAATGTTTATGGGGTCGCGTGTGAAGTCGTGTGTCGACGTGTCGGTTTTTTCACATACCATATCCATGTGTCCTTGAATAGCTATGGGTGGTTTGTGTTCGTATCCGCTTGAGGGGGGTACGATTATAAGGACGTTGTTGTATTCGTCTTTTTTTCCTTCAAAATTGTGTTTTTTAGCCCATTCCAGCAACCATTGAGAAATGCCGCTCTCGTTTGTGGAGCATCTGGGTATTCTGTTTATCTCCCTGAAGGTATCTACTATGTTCTGTACAGAGAGATCCATGTTTCACCCCCCCATCTTGTTGATTCCCTTAAGTATACGCATTATCTTCATTTATGTAAACTCCTTGCGGTGTGTTCGTCCTTCACATAAAATGGGTGCATGTTTTATTATCTGGTTCTTTTTCCCAACGCCACCAACGGGTTTGTTTATAGTTCCGATGCCAATGTACCTTTGGGTATGCGTGTTCTTGTGAATTTTAGAGGGACTGAGAGGGTAGGTTTTGTGTATTCTGAGGAAAAGGAACCTGGTTACCCTACCAAGCCTATTATTGATGTGTTGGATGAAACGGTATTACTTAGAGATGATTTGAGGAAGACCATTGATTTTGTGTCATTTTATTATGTTTCGGAAAGAGGATTGGTTTTAAGAAGTGCTTTTCCGAAGAGAATTTTTACCATCAGGGAGCCCATTGATGTTCGTCCCGTTGATGGAAAATTTTTGTGGACGAGTGACGACAGGAAGTTGACTAGGGCCCAGAGGCGTGTATATGAGGAGATAGCACAAGAAAAAGGATTCAATGTAAATCTCCTGTTTGGTGTTACTGGGTCTGGTAAAACTGAAATTTATTTAAGGCTAATCAAGAGAGTTTTGGAGGCTGGTGGTAAGGCACTGGTGCTTGTTCCGGAAATTGTTCTTACCCCACAGTATGTGGATGTGTTTTCTTCAAGGTTTGGAGAGGATGTTGTTAGGGTTTTTCATTCCCGTCTCACCCCGAAGCAGAGACTTAGGGAATACCTTGATTTCAAGCGTAGAGCGCCCGCTGTAATGATTGGTACGAGATCCGCGGTGTTTGTTGATTTTGAAGGTGTTGGTATTGTTGTGGTGGATGAGGAGAATGATGATTCATACAAGCAGGAAAATACTCCGAGATACAATGCAAAGGATGTTGTTATATACAGGGCTAAGCTTCGGGGAATACCAGTGGTTCTAGGTTCTGCTACTCCTTTGGTTGAGGATTACTACAAAGCCAGGAGTGGTAAGTACAGGTTGTTCGAACTTACGGAGAGAGTTGGTGTTAGTATGCCGCGGGTTACGTTCGTGCCTGTTGGGAGTGAACTGTTGGCTGAGGGAGCCCGAAGGAAGATACAGGATACTAAGGACGCCTCAAAAACCGTGGCTGTGCTCATAAATCGCAGGGGTTTTGCCAACTATGTTGTATGTCGGGCATGTGGAAATGTTCTTGTATGCCCTAACTGTAGTGTTTCTCTTACGTATCATAAGAGTTCGAATTCTTTGAAGTGTCACTGGTGTGATGCTTCTTTTCCTGTCTTTCTTAGGTGTCCCAAGTGTAGGAGTGTTGAACTGGAACCTGTGGGGTTTGGGACGCAGAGAGTTGAAGAGGAGTTGAGGAAGGAGTTTCCGGGTTTTAAAGTTGAAAGACTGGATAGGGACTCAGTCTCTACGAAAGGGGAATTTGACAGGATACTTGGTGAACTGAGAGCCGGTAGGATTGATATACTTGTTGGTACGCAGATGCTTTCAAAGGGTCATGATATATCCCATATAGGTCTTGTGGTGATACTAAATGCGGATTCCATGATAGGTGTCCCGGACTTTAGAGCAAATGAACGCTTTGTTGCTCTGCTGATTCAAACTGCTGGCAGGAGTGGCAGACAGGGTCCAGGTGAGGTTATAATTCAGGGCACATCAGGGGAGAATGAGTTGGTGGGTTATGTTATAAAACATGATTTTAAAGCTTTCCTTGAAACTGAGATAGAAAGAAGAAGACCTTTTGGCTATCCTCCATTTTCGCATTTGATAAGGATTGTGGTTGAGCATAGGAATGAAGACAAGGCTCTTGAGATATCCAAAGGGATGGAATCTATCCTCAAGAGCAATGGTTTTTCTGTTGTAGGTGTTTCGAAATGCCCTCTTTATAGAATGAAGAATTACTACCGTTTTCATATCCTTTTGAAAACTGACAAAGTGATTGCGGCTTTGAGGATGATCCATAGGCTGAAAAGGAGAGGAATTTATTTTGATGTTGACCCCGTAAACTTTTTCTAATATAATCAATGGACTAAATCATCTGAAAGAGGGGTGATGTTTTTTGCCGGGCGTTATCGTCAGAGAGGGCGAGAGTTTTGAAGAGGCTTTGAAGCGTTTTAAGAAACAGTGCGAAAGAAACGGCATACTCTCTGAGATAAAGAAAAGAGAGTATTATGAGAAGCCGAGTGTTAAGAGGAAGAAAAAGTCTATCGCAGCGCGGAAAAAGGCTCTCAAACGTCGTAAACTTGCAGAGAAGAGACATAGGTAGCCCTCTATTTGAGGGTTGCCTATGAATCATTTCCTTATAAAATATTTTGTTGAAAAAAGCCGGGGGTTAGAAGGGCAAAGGATATCTTCTATTTTGTTTCCTTCGGAACAGGAGTTCGTTTTAGGCTTTGGTGAGCAGCGTATTTACATCAATTTATCTACTCAGAATCCATCCCTCATCACGACCTCTTTGTGCTTTGATCCTATAAAAACCTCCAATAGTTTTTTCTCCATGATGAGGAGCAAGCTCCATCATCTTATACTTGATGAGATTTTTCATAGGGGACTTGAGAGGGTAGTTACGTTTAGGTTTGTCGACGCGAGGGGTGGTATTGTGAGGAAATTTAACTTGGTAGTTGAACTGTTGGATAGGGCCACCAATGCTGTTCTGGTTGGTGAGGATGGCTATGTTATTCATGCATATAAGGTCAAAAGACTCCGTGGGATGAAAAAGTATTTTCCTGTTGTTTCTGGAATGCCCGATATGATGCTGGAAGATGAAGAGTATTTGAGGGATGCTTACATAAGGGGGGAGAATATACTGGGTATGGGTGGTTTTTTGAGAAGGGTGGTTGATACACCTGAAAAATTTACTAGTGTGCTCAGAGCTGCCCGTGAAGCTTTTAGTGCCCACAGATTTTCCCTAAACATCTACGGCGGTAGAGAAGTTTATCCCTTTTCCGTGGACGTGGGGATTGAACACTCACCCATTGGGGAGAGAGAGGTAGAGGAGATGGTTGTTTTAAGGCCGAGAGAGCTTGCTTTCAAGCAGAGGAAGGATCACATTATTTCTGCTATAAAGAAGAGACTTTCTTCCCTTAAGGTGAGACTTAAAAAGATAGAGGAGGACTTGAGAAACACAGGCGAGTGCGAACATCTGAGGGTGTACGCTGAAAACCTTATGGCTCATCCAGATGCAGTACCAAGTAGAGACGGTTACGTGCGTTGCATAGATGTTTATACGAACGCTCCCATTGAGATACCTATTGATAGAACGAAGAGTGTTTTTGAAAATGCTGATGCGTATTTCAAGAGGTACAGAAAGCTGAAACGCTCAGTGTCTTTTATCAAGAGGAGGAAGAGTGAAACAATCCGCGAAAGGGAATATGTTTCCCAGTTATTGTTTGACGTAGAGCGCTCAGATACGCTGGCCGACTTGGTGTCGATAGAGGACCTGCTTATGGAGGAGGGATTTATTCAGAGGCCATTCAAGGTTAAGGCCGTGAAAACACCTCCGTATGAGAGATTGGAAATAAGCGGGTTTGATGTGTATGTGGGAAAGAATGCCCGTGGAAATGACTATGTTTTAAAACTGGCGAGAGGAGGTGATTTGTGGTTCCATCCGCATGGACGGCCTGGTCCCCATCTTATCCTCAAGAATCCCAATAGATTGAAAAGCATTGATGAGGGTGTTATACTACGGTGTGCTATAGAGGTAGCTAAGCGTACAAAGGTAAGGGATAAGGTTGACATAGATTTTACATTTGCGAGATATGTTAAAAAACCCAGAGGCTTAAAGCCGGGTATGGTTATTTATTCTAATTTTAAGACCATCAGGGTTGATTTATGCACGTAATGGATATTGTCTTCCTTGTGTTTATATTTGTCCTTGCTGTGAAGGGGTTGATTCGTGGTCTTGTCAAAGAGGTGTTCGGACTTGTAGGTCTTGTTCTTGCTGTTGTGTTGGCTATCAACGTAAATGTTCCTCTGGGGGAAATTGTAGCCAAATATGGGAGAGTAAACGTAACCGTTGGCGAAATATTGGTGTTTGCACTGGTATTTTTTGCTGTTTACATGATTATCTTCGGAGTCGGTATCATGTTTTCCCGATTTCTTGATAAGATAGAGCTTGGATTCTTAAACAGGAGTCTTGGTTTTGTTGTAGGCATCGTTAAAGGAGCGTTCGTGATAGTAATCTTTGCTTTTTTTGTTCACAATCTTCCTTTTCTGAGAGGTACTGAAGGTGTCCTCAGAAAGAGTTCATTGATATATTCATATGCGGACTATATAGTGTCGAACAAACGGATAACATCCGCAATAGATAAACAACTAAGACGACTTGGGAGGTAAGGCGTGAGGAAAGCGAACATACTGTTGATTTTGCTGGGTTTGGGAGTGGTTGTGTATCTTGCCCTTAGGTTTACCCCTGTGGTTTCTGGAAATGCCATTGCGGTGCATGTTGTGTCCCCTGAGAAGTATTATTCCCCCAGTAAACCTGTTGTAATAAATATTAAGGATAGGTATCCCCTGAGGGAAATCAAGGTTGAGGTATACTCAATGGGTGTGCCTGTGTTGTTATATAAGAAGGTGTTTTTAACCAAGTCTGTGAAGGAATTCAAGGTAAGTTTCAAAACTTCAAAGAAGTTGCCTAACGGTAAGGCGCAGTTTGTTGTTCGTGTTTCGGATTACAGCAAGAGGAATTTTTTTGGTGGCTTCTCAAGGAGAGTAGTGCGCTCCGTTATTATTGATTCGACTCCACCTCAGGTTTATCTGCTCAGTGGTATAGACAATATGGCTGCTGGTGGTTCTGGTATAGCTATTTTTTATGTGAAAGATCGCATACCGTTGAAAAAGGTGTTTATTAAAGTAACCTATGGTGCTGGAAGAAGGGCTGTTTTCAGGGCTTATAATGCAAGCGGCATGTTTGATGGGAAGCCTGTGTATATTGGGTTTTTTACATATCCATACAGTAGAATTCATAACTGGAATACATCCGTTGTGGTTGAAGACGAAGCGAACAACGTAATAACTGTTCATGTCCCAGTATATTACTATGTTCCTCGGGTCAGAAGACCGCATGTGTATCTTAGGAAGAACTTTATGAACCGAAAGATCAAAGAGATATTTAGCCATGAGGGTATACATTTTAAGGGTGATGTGCTGGAGGGATTTTTGTACCTAATGCACAAGGTGTTTCCGGATAATCTGAAAGAGATAAGGAAAATATGCTCTCACTCTAAAAATGAGTTCCTGTGGAGGAGGTATCCGTTTACCCAACTGTTTCACTCAAAGGTTGAGACTGGCTTTTATGTGATGAGGAGATGGATTTATCGGCATGAGGTTATATTCAAGACTCCTTTCTATCATCCCGGGTATGATCTGGCCAGTGTAGCCCATGCTATGGTTAATGCCTCAAACGCTGGTAAGGTCGTGTATGAAGGTTATATAGGTGTGTTTGGAAAAACCCTGATAATAGATCATGGATTTGGTGTGTTTAGTATATACAGTCATCTGAGTAGCTATCTTGTACCAGTAGGGGCCCGGGTTGCAAGGAACCAGTACGTTGCTATATCGGATACGACGGGTTTGGCTTTTGGTGATCATGTTGACTTTGGGATCTTGCTGAGTGGGTGGTTTGTGAATCCACTTGATTGGTGGGACCCAAGATGGATGAGATACAACGTAATGGATAAGATAAGGCATGCCAAGGTAAGGCTTGCACTCTTGGACAATTATTAGGAAAGGTATTTCGTGAAGAGACACAGAGTTGTTATACTGGTTGCAGTGATTTTGGTTGCTTTTTTTGTTGTTTTTCAATATACTCCTCTTTTCCATGGGAATAGGATAAGGGTGATTTTAAAAAGCCCGAGATATATATCGAATAAATCCTATGTGGATGTTAACCTCTCAGACCCGTATGGTGTGAAGAGGGTTTGTATATATCTCCTATCATCGGGTGGCGTAAAAATAGATGTATTCAGGAAGACATTCGAGGTGTTTAAACCTGAGCTTCATCTTCGTTTTAAGCCTGATAAGATTCTCCCGCAGGGTAGAGCAAGGCTTGTAGTGTATGTGGAGGATGATAGTACCCATAATTTTTTTGGGGGGTTTTCAAAGAAGGCAGTTTACAGGGTAATAGTTGATAACACACCCCCGGATGTTTATTTGCTCAGCGGCACGGACTTTATAAGGGAAGGTGGCACAGCTCTTGTTGTATTTTATGCGAAAGATAACGGGAAGATAAAAGATTTATCTCTGAATGTTAGGTTTGATGGTAGGGTTGTGAGGTTTAAATCCTATCTGGCTCGTTCTATTTTTCATGATGACCATGTGTTTGTGAGTTTTTTCACGTATCCCATAAGCCGGTCTAAGAGATGGAGTACCTATGTTGTGGCTGAGGATGAGGCTGGTAATATTACAAAGGTTCATGTACCAGTATATTACTCCCTTCTACATGAGAAAAGTTCTCGTATAAGGATAAGCGATAGTTTTATAGAGACGAAGGTGCTTACGATTATGAGGAGGTTGGGTATACATAAGAGGGGATCGTTGCTTGAAGATTTTTTGTATGTCAACGATGTGGTACGTAGGGAAGATTCTGATAGGATAAAGGGGATTTGTAATCACTCTGTTGATAGAATGATGTGGCATGGGGCTTTTTCTCAGCTATTCGGTTCAGAAGTTACTTCCGTTTTTGGTGAAAAAAGGTATTACTATTATAAGGGGAGACATATAGATACCAAGTATCATATGGGGTATGATCTGGCAAGTGTTAGGAACGCCAAGGTTAACGCTGCCAATAGTGGTGTTGTGGTTTTTGAAGGATACCTTGGTATCTATGGGAATGCTCTTATTCTTGACCACGGTTTTGGTATTTTCTCGCTTTACGGTCATTTGAGTAGTTTTCTCGTGCACGAAGGAGATAGGGTGAAGAAGAATCAGATAATAGCTATTACCGATGCCACAGGTCTTGCTGCAGGGGATCATTTACACTTTGATGTACTTGTGGATGGGTATTACGTTAATCCACTTGAATTCTGGGACCCTCATTGGTTGAAAGTTCATGTAGTTTTGAAGATAGACAAAGCCAAAGCCAGGCTATCCGTGATGGTTAAGCACAGCAAGTGATAGAGTTTGATATAGATCCCACCAAGGGCTCCATACTTAGGGGGGTTGTGCTCCTTTCCATACCGATGATGCTGGAGATGATTTCTCAAACGCTCTTTAATCTCACAGATACGTTCTTCGTCTCAAGGATTCATTATCAGGCTATAGGTGCCTTGGTATCCAGTAGCATGGTGCTTATGCTTATTGTGTCACTGGGTATTGGTGTAGCAACGGCAGGTGGTATATTTATAGCTACGTACATAGGGGCAGGGAGAAAGGATGTTGCCGGCAGGTACTTTTCAAACGGGATTGTTCTGTCGGTTTTTATCTCGGTTTTACTGGCTGTAATAGGGCTTGCTTTTTTGAAAGATATTGTTGGTTTTATAGGGCTTAAAGACAAGGTTTATACTTATGCAGTTAAGTATCTGAGGGTGGCTTTGGTTGGTTTACCGTTGCAGTTTGTATTTATTATGAACAACTCTGCACTGAGGGCGTGTAATGCGCCGACCCAGTCCTTGAAGGTGTCGGTGGTAGCCAATGTTATGAATATAGCACTTGATCCGTTTTTTATGTTCCTTTTGGGTTGGGGTATATCCGGGGCTGCTGTGGCCACCATCGTATCTGTAGGTGCAGGCGTCGTGGTCCAAAGGTTTTCTCTGAGGAAGAGGGAGATGGGTTTTATGCCAGCGACTATTAGCCTTGAGAGGATGAAAGAGTTGCTCGTTAAGGGGGTGTTCGCTACCTTCCAGCTGTTTTTCAGGATATCAAGTATGCTTGCCTTAATAAAGATAATAAGTCTTCTCTCGCAGGTGGCTATATCAAGCTACGGTATAGTTATAAGGGTTTATCAAATACTGCTATTTATGGTATTTGGTTTTGCCAATGCTTCTTTTGTTGTGGTGGGGCAGAATTTGGGTTTTGGGAGAGTGGATAGATCTGTTAGAGGTGCGTATGTAACCATGTTTGTAGCTACTTCCTTTATCAGTCTGCTGGATGTTGCTCTGGTATTGAATGCGGGTTCCGTGGTGCGTATATTTGCCACTAATCCGGATGTTGTAAATATAGCCAGACGCATAATGCTGTTCTTGGGATTGAGCTATCCATTTGTTGTGATGAATACCATTTCTGCTCGTTCTTCTATGGCGCTTC
>CAZERD010000010.1:0-42432 GCA_964515405.1 uncultured Desulfurellales bacterium | reverse complement strand
AATGGAGTGGTACAGTTTTGAACCTATAGATACGCTGTTTTTTAGAGGGGCTGAGCCTATGGAGATGGGCGAGGATCATTCAGCGGTGCATATATTTCCACCTATGCCTCAGACGATAGCCGGTGCTTTAAAAACAGCTTTTATGATCCAAAAAGGTGTTGACTTCAATAAGTACAGAAATGGAGAGGTTGATGATTCTGTTATTGAAATAATTGGAAAACCATGCAGCGAGAAGAGTGGTTTTGACTATAAAGAACCTTTCGAGGTTGTTGGACCATTGTTTTTGAAAGATGAAGAAGTTTTTATACCTGCTCCCTATTGCTGGTACATTGACAAAAGCGAAAAAATAAAAGTGATTAGTTCCATGGATGACGAGTCATCAGAAGAGGTTCAGATAATAAAAAGCAAAAAGATTGATGAAAACATTATAAAAACAAAAAGTAGAAGCATTTTTTGGGCGAAACCGGAAAAAGATGAATTATTAAGTGCAGGAGGGTTTTGGATAAGGTATGAGGATTTCAAGAACCGTTCATCAAAATTGAGACTTTATTCGATTAGTTATTTTGTTGGCTTTGAGCAAAGAACTGGTATAGCTTTGAAAGATGTTAGAAGTGCAAGGAGTGGCCATATCTATTCTTTTAACCATGCAAGGCTGAGAGAGGGAGTGAGGATAATTTTTGCAACGAGTAAGAATCTTCCATTAGAAAAAAGAGGTGTTTTAAAGCTTGGAGCAGAGCAAAGGTTTGGAAAATACGAAAAAGAGCCATCACTTGGTAAAAAAATGGATTTTCTTTTTGAAGTAAAGGGTAAAGCAGAGGAATTTTTGGCACTTTCTGTAATCCCTAAAAGCGAAGCGGCAAATAGGAGTATTGTTGCAACAGGCAAGATTGCATATGTTGGTGGTTGGGATTTGTGTTTGGGTTTTCATAAAGATATGATTGGATACTTTCCAGCTGGAAGTGTTTTTGAAGAAAAAATAAATGAGAGTTGTATAGAAATTGAATAGGAGGATGTTATGTTCAAAAGAGAAAGGTTTGCTGTTTTGATGCTGTATGCTATATCACCAATTCATGCGGGTAGCGGGTTGTCAACGGGTGCTGTTGATAATCCAATTCAGAGGGAAAGGCACACAAATTGGCCCGTCATTCAGGCAAGCTCGGTCAAGGGTGCTATAAGATCGCATTTCAGAAGATTTTTTAAAATGGATGAAACTGAAAATAAAGGTGAACTTGATGAAAAGGAAAAGTTTCTCAATTATATCTTTGGCTATGATCGGCAAGATGGGGGGGATAAAGACAAAAATCAAATTCCTGGTGCGGTGTCGGTAAGTGATGCAAAGATACTTCTTTTTCCGGTAAGGAGTAATGTAGCTCCGTTTGTTTGGATTACCTCTCCTGCTGTTTTGAAAAGATTTGAAAGGGACCTGGAGTTTGCCGGGCTAAAAGAAGATGGGTTCACTTGTAATATAAGTTCGTTGGAAGGTGAGAAGGCCATAAGCTTAAAAGGTTTAGATAATGGCGGCAAGGTAATTCTTGAAGATGTTGTTGTAGAGGTAAGCAAAGAAGAAGAGGAAGAGAATAAGCTGAATTGTAATTTAGATAGATTTTTGCCCAGTGATGGTGTTGAAAGAAAAATACTTTTGGTTTCGGATGAGGTTTTTAAATACATAGTTAGCAATTGCACGGAGATTCAGGCTCAGATCAAGATAGATGAGGAAAAGGGCACAACTAAAGATGGAAGCTTGAGGTATCAGGAGTTGCTGCCTTCTGATAGTCTGCTATATACAGTTTTGTATGTAAGTCAGACAGCCGAAGGGAAATTGAATGCGGATAGGGTTTATAACAACTTACATGTTTGTTTGAAGGATTTTATTCAGATTGGCGGGGATGAGACTTTAGGAAGGGGTATTTGCAAAATTAGATGGATAGAGAAGGTAATGGAGGACAAATAAGATGAGGCAGATAGCTCAGGAAAGATCCGAATTTGCATTAGAGCGGGTTTTGGCGTTAGAGAAAGTTGATAGGAAGGAGTTTAAGTCTTTTGTAGCGGGTGTACCGTCCATGATTTTACAGAATGGTTTTGGTCAAACCCTGGCTTTTCTTCTGGCGAAAGGTGCAAATAAAAATATGCAACTTAATGAAAGCGATAAACATGTAATAATTCTTCATATGGTAGTTGATTGGTTGTGCAAGAAAGAGTATTTAAACTGCAATAATAATCAGAGAGGTGATGAAAAACTTAAAAATGCAGTACTTAATTTGAGCAAGATGGAGCAGAAGGAGTATTTAGCTGCGCAGGAAGAAGCGTTAAAATTACTTGAATGGATAAAGAGATATGCAAGTGTAGATTGGGAGACGGAAAATGAGTAATGATAAAGAGAAAAATGACGAGAAGGAGACGGTTTTTTATCCTGTTTATCAAGAAATTAAGGAAATTCTTTCACAGGAAGATGCTTTTAAAAGCGGTAATTTCTCGCTATGGTACAATAAGTATGTGCCGCTACAAGAGCCGCAGTCAAAGGATAAAAATAAAAGCTTTGGATTTGCGCCTAGTGATTTAAAGGGAAAAAAAGAGGGAATCAAAGAGTTTTATTTAGAAAAATACAAAGATTTGAAAAGTAATAGTAGTTCGCTTCTAAAGAATAAACATTTTTATCAGATGTATTTTTGTGAGAAATTTAAAGAGCTTGGGTATAGCTGTGTTGTAATTCATGCAAAGTTAAAGAAAAGATTTATAACAGGTATAGGTAATTACCATCCGTCTGAAATAAGCTTGACATTGGATAGAAATTTGGGAATTCCATATATCCCAGCAAGTAGTATAAAAGGGGTTGTAAGATTTGCCTATATACTGTCTCAAATTTTTAATGATGATTTGAGTTTAAAACCTAAGTTTGAGGAAAAAGATAAAATTGCTCTGGAAAATGACATAAAAGATTTTCTTGCAATATTTGGTGGTACAAAAAAGAACAAAGATGGCAAAGAGGAGAGTTGGAAGGGCGGGGTTGTGTTTTTGGATGCTTACCCCGTTAGCATACCGGAGCTTGAACTCGACATAATGAATCCTCATTACGGGGATTATTACAAAGAGGGTAAGCCGCCAGCTGATTATCTTGAGCCAAATCCGATTAAGTTTCTAACAGTTGCAAAGAATACAGAGTTTGTTTTTAGGGCTGTAGCGACTGGTGATTTAGTGGATCAGGTCAAGGGGGCTATAGAGAAGGCTCTTAGAGATGGTATTGGTGCAAAGACAGCTTTAGGTTATGGTGAGTTTGAAGTTATAGATTACAATGAACCTAAAAGCTTGATAGATGATTTTGATAAATTCAAGTTTGAGCAGTTATCTGAAAAAGATAAGTTTGAACTTAAGAAAAAAGATTTTATTGAAAAAGTGAAGAATCTAAAAAAAGATGATCAAAAAATGGTTGAGCAGCTGTTTAACGAGTGGAACAATGATGAAATGTTGAAAGACGATAAAGATATAGCTTTGTTTTTTAAAGACAAAGTAAGAAAAAAGAAGTCCAAAGGCGGTTTTACCTCTTATTATAAGAGAATAGCCGAGGTTTTAGGGGAGGATTTAACTAAGCAAGAAAAAGGAAATATAAAGCCTGCTATGGTAGAAAGTCTGGAAAAGGATAGAGAAAAAGCCCTTAAGGAAATAAATAGGCTTTTGGCAAAAGACAGTATAACAAAGAAAGAGTTTAAGAAGATTAGTGAAAAATATAAGCAAAAATTCCGGGACGATGAAGAAGTTATGAAAAAAATTTATGAACTAAAAAAGAAGTTAAAAGAGAAGAAAAAATAGTAAAAAAGATCATAGAGGAATTGTATGAAATATAAATCCATCTTCCTTTTGTTTTCACATAAACTTACGCAAAAGCAAGAGAGCGAACTGAAAAGTAAGGGGATAAGTAGATTTGTCTATTTACCTGATGAGTTGCAGACCTTGTGGAGCAATGTGCCAGCCGATATTGATGATGTGAGTATTTATATTTCTCCTGTATTGGGCTGGCTTAAAAATAATGCAAGAGTCGGTGACTGGGTGCTTGTTCAGGGTGATTTTGGAGCATGTTGTCTTGTGGTTGATTTCTGTTTTGGGAATGATCTTATACCCGTTTATGCCACAACACGCAGAATAGTAGAAGACGCAATAGAGGGTGACGGAGTGGTTAAAATTTCCAAATTTATACACGAGAGATTTAGAAAGTATAGAAGGTGGAGAATATGAGGCTTGCTGTTGTTTTGATTAGTGAACAGACTGTTCCCAATGTTGTCTGGTTGGAGGATACAAAAAGCGAGTGGGATAAGATTCTTTTTGTGAGTACATCCAGGATGGAGGGTAAAGACGGGAAGAAAAAGTCAAAAAGCAAGATAATACTTGATGCTATTGGTGAGCCTCCACACGATGTGTTGATAGTCAATCAAGAGATGATTTTCGATGTGGGACAGAAGTTGAAAGAGTATTTTGACAATAATAGCTTTGATAGGGTTATTGTGAATGTAACGGGTGGAACAAAGATAATGTCTCTTGCAACTTATATGTTTTTTCAGGGTAAAGAGAATGTAGATGTCTGGTATCTGCCCATAAACTCTTCGGTGTATAAGAGAATTTATCCGCTTGGTGAGGATGGGCGAGCCGTTGATAGATCTGTTGGTTTTAGGCTTGATGTAGAGAGGTATTTTAAGTCTATTGGTGTTGAGATAGAAAGTATTGGTGAGCCACTCAATATAGAAATTGCACGAAGAATCATGGATAAATACTTTGAGAAACGCGAGATCGTTAGAAGACTCACTGAAATATTAAGAAGTTATCGTGGTAAAGAGGAAAGAAGAGTAAAGATAAAAAACAGCGATGATTGGGTTAAGTTCGCTGAATATATAAAAGAGTTTAAACTTAACGCTGAGGAATTTGATTTTGGTGAGAAAGATTGGGCAAGTTTCTTTAGCGGTGGTTGGTTTGAGGAATTTGTTTACGATGAGATGCAAAAACTGAAGGATTCAGGCTGTATAGACGATGTAAGGTTGAATCTCAAGATAAAAACGAAAGAATCTGAAGAGTCCGAGATGTCAAACGAGCTTGATGTGGTTTTTACCAAGGATAACAACCTGTATGTCGTTGAGTGTAAATCGGGCGATTTAAGTGTTAGCGTGATGACGAATGAGGTTTTCTACAAAACTGCATATTTGAATAAAACGTTTGGTTTGTCTGCGAAATCTTTTATTGCTTATCTGGGCAAAAATGCAGAGAAAGATACAAAGGAAAATAGGGAAAATAGAAAAAAGCTTGAAAAAAGAGCGCCGGTTTTTGGGCTTGAGGTTATTTTTGCAGATGATATTAGAGAAAAAGGCATAAGAGCAATTTTTGAAGATAGACTATGCAAAAACCAAAAATAGGCAACTTTAGCTTTTCAATTTTACAGTGGAACTTTGACCCTATAGATAGAAACTATGATTTTTTTGGTTCTTATTATCGTGGAATTCTCGGTACTGCTTTGAAGAAAAGATTTTGTATCCTGAGGAATTCAAAGTGCGGGATATGTCCTTTGAGGGATGGGTGTCTTTACATGCTGACCTTTGAGAGGTATAGAGATGCTCTCTTTCCCCCTTATGTTATGAATAGGACGGAGAGGGACTCGTTGAGAATGGTAATGATAGGAAGTTTCGCTGAGTTTTCGGACGTTTATCTTGATACACTTTCAAGAAGACTTCGTTCTAAAGAGGCAGGTTTTATTGTGCCTGGGTTTGAGAAGCTTTTAGAGGGCAGATTTGTTGTTAGAATAAGTGAACTTGATGTTTTTAAGTCCATCCCTTACAGGAAGATGATGGTAGAAATAAAATTTATGAGAATAAAAAAAGACTCATCGCTTGTGGAGTGCAGCAAACTAATGTTTGATGATATTTTGAGAGCTATTGAAAGGAGGATATATCTTGTGAATAAGTTCTACGGGGATAGTAACTCTAGTGTGTATATACCTAAGTTCAACGGTTCATGGAGACTGGTTGATTGTCGGTACTTTGTGGTAAAGCGCTACTCCAACAGGAAAAAGTGTTTGATGACGATACCATCAACTAACTGCAAGTTTGAGATAACGGGCGATATTGAAGTTGTTTACCCTTATTTGTTTGTTGCCAAGTTCCTTAACATTGGTACGAACGCTTCAATGGGTTTTGGTCAGTTGGATTTGTATCCCATCTCTTAGGTTGAATACCTTGTAGTAGCTGTTATTATCACCGAAGTTCATAATATCCGCATTTTCTGATGTCTCGATGGTTATACCTAGGCAAAAAGCTATTGCTACAGGGCAACTTAGAAAAAACACTCTTTTTGATATTTGCAAGTTTTTTGTTTTGTTGTAAATGGTGTACATTTCTCTCACGTAATCCGTCCAGTCCCCTATGCGTGTATTTCCCTGACGTTTTCTCATGGAGCATTTTATCGTTCCATAGCTGTTGAAGTGCTGTGATAAGTACTTTATTGCTTCGCCTATGGGGTTATGGGAAGCAAAGTAGAAAATCATACCGAGCACCCTTGTATTTTCGGGGATTTCTTCTGTGCACCTTATGAGGTTTGTTTCTTTTTTTATCTCCTTTAGGTCCCTTAGATTTCTATCTCTGTAGTCAAAAACCTTGTGGTATTTGTTATTCTGTCTGTGGTAAAATACGAATGGGTTTTTGCACCCCATTAAGGCTCCCAGTGAAAATGCAAACGAAGAAGGTCCCAGAATTGCAATGTGAACAACCGGTATTTTGTTGCGCACCTTTGATTTGATTAGTCTTATTTTGCTGTAGGCTTTGAGTATATGTTTTTTCCAATTTCCTGTGGGTAGATAGGCCTCGTTCGTGTAAAAAATCAAATCTTCATCCTTTAATCCGTATAAGTTTTTTATTGCTTCAACTCTTATATCATGAGCTTTTTCAATTTCCTCTTTTATTTCTTTAAGGTTTCTATTGATTGATTCCTTGGGTGATATTGCATTCATGGTTTCTTTAAGGGTTATGCAAAATGGTATATCAACTTTTTCCGAATTTAGAAATACCTCAAGTTCTTTCAGGTTGCTTATTATACCCCCGTGTACGAGTGTTTTGCTGTGTTTCTGGGATATTGTTATCTTTGTGGTTAGGTTTTCAGCTGGCAGTATGTTGCCTATACTGTCAACCGCTCCCGTGAATGAGAAATCGTTTAAGATTGATGGATTGCCGATAATGATGGCTGATATTAGAGCGAGCATAAATGAATCGCCTGAGAATTCCTCTTCAAAGGTTACGAAGAATCCTTGTTTTGTTAGGTTGAGGATGGCTTTGAGCAAGCCCTTGGGGTCCTTTTTTAGAGATATGGCTTCAGAATTTTTTATTTTTATGACGTAGAGAGAACTGAGTTTGGCTTTTTTGTTTTTGGCTATTGGGAAATACGCTTTGATTATCTTTCCGTTTAGTATTTCTCTTGAGATCAAGGTACTTGTATTTAGTGCTTTTGAAAGTTTTTCCAGGTTCACTGAATGTTTGTGTTTTCGCAGGAACATTATGATTTTTGTTTTGAAACTGGATTCAACATCATCTTGAGCTAAATAGTGAATTAATTCTTCTTCCAGTTCCTTTGAAAGTTCTTGAGAATAAGATTCGAAAAGGTAAATAAGGTGAGATAGTCTCTGGTTCATAATATCTCTATCAGGAGTTTATCTTCTATATCTTCTATGTGCTTTATGTTGGTTGTTATGTTTAGCTGCTTTGGGAGTATTCCCTCATAGATTATTTCGCCATGTATATATACCTTACACATCGAACCTACAAGCTCTTTCTTAAAGTTTACAATAATATGTTTTTTATCCTTTATTAGTTCGCCGAACTCTGTACTGATGAAGTTTTCAAACGAGGTAGCAGCGAGTTTGCTGCTGGCTTCCTTCAGTATTTGCTGTTCTGCGAGTGAGTTTTCCATGTCAATAACTACAGTTTCAGGTATTTTAGCCTGGGTATAAGAAGAAAATATGCTGTGCACGGTCAAAAACAGGCTTCTTTCTACTTCTTTCCTTCTGAAAAGTTCTATAGGGTTTGATTCAGAGTGTGGTAGAGTGAATCCTTTTCTGTTCTCTGGTAGTTCTTTTCCATGGGTAAGAAAGTTTTTCATTATTTCTATATCCTGCTTGCTGAATTCTCCGATCTTCGCGGTGTTGTCAATGAGTTCATTATTCACGTATCTGATTATTGATTCTAAGACCCACGTTGTGCCGTCGTCCATTTCTACGATTAAGTCTTTGTTTGATGCGAGCTCCCAGAAAGGGGAGGCAATGAACACCTCGTATGGATACTGTTCAGTGTTGGATAAGACAAAATACAAGTTAGAGTCCAATATTACGAAGACCTCTCCAGCCTCTTTTTTGGTTATAGGTGTTTTTTTTATTTTTCTTGTTCTTGTTTTTTTCAAGGCTTTTTCAAACATTTGCATGTATCTTTCTGTTATCACCACTTCCTTATCGGATTCATTGTTTGATTCTTGGTTTAGTGTTAGACTTTTCAGGTATAGTTCATACGCTTCTGTTCTTGTAAGCATTTTTATCTCCTGTTTTTTGTTTTCCTATTGAGGTAAACGATTTTTTCGCAGATTTTTGACAGGTCTAGTGCTTTCAGGACAAGCTCCATTGCTTCTTGAGATATGTGTTTCTTTCTGGCTAAGGATGCGATTTTGCTTTTTGCCCTACTTCTTGCCTTTTCAAAAGCCGCTTTTGTTCTGTTGGATGGTGTTACGCCGTGTATGGTGTAGCACAATGCTTCTTTTTCGGCGTCTGTGAGCTCGTTGAATATGGATTTAAGGGTTTCTTTAACCTCAAGCTGTGTATACTGGTTTTTCACTGTCTGTGAGCCTGGATTGTGGAATATATTGTGTGCTTTGTTTTCTATATCGCTTGAGTTGTTGTCAATATGTATTCCCTGGGTTGCTCTGATTTTTTTCTTGATGTTGTCTTTTAAAAGGTTATGGATGGTAGTTCTTATATAAGCTTTAATGCCCGTGGGATTGTGGTTTAGTTTTTCCAGTATTAGATCCGATTTAGATGTTATGTGGATCATCGCATCCCCAAAAGCTTCTTCGTTTTCTTCGAACCCGTAAAGCCACCTTATTTTTTCTATCCCGATTGTCGTTATCACTCTATTGAGTATGTTTCTGAGTTCTGTCATTATGTATCTTTTGTTTTCCTCTGAAATAGGTTCACCTAAAAGAAGCTTTTTCAAAACTTCATGAAAGCTTTTTTCTGCCATATCTTTTTCTCTTCTGCTAAGGTAGGAGTGTCGCATAGTCCATGTGGTTCCATCAGTTTTTCTATGTCGTTTTTGTTGAGTGAAAAATGCTTGCGAGGTGTAAGATTTGTATCCAAGGCACTTATTATTTTGAACTTACGTGTCTCTAAGTGTGGAGGTTTTTTGGATAAGTTGCATTTGTTCAAGTTAATGTAGGGAAAATACCCTATGTCTGTGCCGAGAAAAATAAAATTGCAGGAATCTTCTAGGTGATTTTTACCGATAAGAACTGCAAATACTGGTTTTTTAATTTTGACGCCGAGAAGCCTGGAGACGCCCTCTGGTTTCAGTTTCCATAATGAGCCCACCTTAAGTTTGTTTTTTTTCTCTCTATCACCTTCGGCATGATAGATATCTTCTAAGAGGTGTTTTATTCTTTCGTTGCTCATGTGCTTATTATATTTATCAATGCCTTTTTATTCAAGGAAAACCTGTATTGAACTGAACTAGCAGTCCATTTTACTTTACTATTTTGTGCATCTGCTTATAATTTAAACACCATGAAGCTTGCCCCAGAGTGTTATGCCTGTTTTCTCAATCAGGCTGTGAGAACAGTAAGAGTGATGACTCAAGATAGGGTAGCGCTGTTTGAAGTGTTGAGAGAGGTTTCACGTATATTGACCGTAGCTGATGCTGAATTACCCCCGCCTGTGGTTAGTACGGAGATTTATAAGTGTATTCATACCATCCTTAACATAGATGATCCATACAGGGATCTTAAGAACAGGTATAACAAGGAGGCTTTTGGATATTTAACGGAGGCTAAGGGAATAGTTTGTTCTTCGTCAGATCCTTTGAGGGCGGCGCTTATGGTTGCTCTTGCCGGTAACATAATAGATTTCGGGAGCCAGGTTACATCATTCAACGTGGGGAAAACATTGAGGGAGAGCGTAGCGTCTCCGCTGGATATAGATGACTATGAGGCATTTAGAGGTGCCGTTGAATCGGCGAAAACAATGGTGTTCATCAGCGATAATGCAGGAGAAATTGTGTTCGATAGCCTGCTTCTTGAAACTGTGAGGGGTATGTTTCCCACACTCAGACTGTTCATAATAGGTAGAGGTTCGCCCATAATAAACGATGCTACAGCCCAAGAGCTTGTTGAACTCGGCTTTGGTAGGTATGGAGAGGTTGTATCCTCAGAGCAGATGATTCCTGCTTTGTGGGTGGATAGATGCGGAAACAGGTGTAGGAGAATATTTGAAGAGGCTGATTTAGTGCTTGCCAAAGGACAGGGGAATTTTGAGACGCTAAGTGAATTGCCGGATGATAGGGTGTATTTCTTGTTCATGGTGAAATGCTCTGTAGTCTCGGAGATGCTTTCCGTTGGGAAGCTGGCGCGTGTGTTTCTCAGGAATGGAAGGGGGGTATGGGAAAGATTGCAGGTGTAGATGAGGCGGGTAGAGGTCCTTGGGCTGGTCCTGTAGTGGCTGCCTGTGTTGTGCTGGACGGTTCATTGAAGGATAGCACCCATATAAGGGATTCAAAAAGTCTTTCACCGAAAAAGAGAGAGGAGCTTTACAAAATAATACTGTCAACCTGTGAATATGGGATTGGTATGGCATCGCCTGAGGAAATAGATGAGAATGGTATAATTAAAGCTACAGAAATTGCGATCAAGAGGGCAATTGAGTCCATGAGGCATAAACCATCGTTTCTCCTCGTGGATGGGTCCGATAGATTTGATTTGCCTATAAGGTATAAATCCATAAAGTCTGGAGATAAGAAGGTTCGGAGTATTTCTGCTGCCTCCATAGTGGCAAAGGTGTGGAGAGACAAATATATGAAGCTCATGGATGATATGTATCCTGGATATGGATTTGCCCGTCATAAGGGTTATGGGACTAGGCATCATGCCGATGCTCTTCGTAAATTAGGGGTAAGTTCTATACATAGAAGGTCATTTAAGCCTGTGAGAGAAATTGGGACCCGCAAGGAGAAACTCCTGTTGCATGTGTGCTGTGCTCCATGTGCTACCAGTGTTTTGGAGAGGCTAAAGAATAGATTTGATGTGACCATGTACTTTTATAATCCGAATATTCATCCAAAGTCCGAGTTTCTGCGCAGGCTGGGTGAGGTTGAAAAGCTTGCTAGACTCCATGAGATAGGGCTTTTATACGGCACATATGAGGTGGGTTTATGGTTTAAGCATGCCAAAGTGTTGAGGGGAGCAAGGGAAGGAAGTGTCAGGTGTTGGATGTGTTATGCCTTGCGTTTGTTGAGGACGGCCCAGATGGCAAAGAAAATGGGTATAAAGTATTTTTCCACCACTCTCTCTGTTAGTCCTCTTAAGAGGTTTGAGAGAATAAAGCATTCTGGTCTAAGGATAGCTGGTATGTATGGGCTGGAATTCGTTGATGAAGACTTCAAAAAAAAAGATGGATTTAAGAGATCCTGTGAACTTTCAAAATCTTTTGATCTGTACAGACAAAATTATTGCGGTTGTATTTACTCGAGGAGGGTTTGAGCATGAACGATTCCCAGATAAGAGAGCTTGTTGAGAGGTATAATTTTGAACTTGTGGAGACCCATATATCTTGGGTTCTTATAGGTGATAAAATTGTGTACAAAATAAAGAAGCCTGTAGATTTTGGTTTCCTTGACTATACGAGCCTTGGCAGAAGGGAGTATTTCTGCAAGAAGGAGGTTGAGTTGAACTCCAGATTAGCAAGGGAAATATACCTTGGCGTATCAAAAGTATGTGAAAAGAATGGGACTTTTAACATAGATGGTGAGGGAAAAGTGGTTGATTTTGCCGTGAAGATGAGAAGGCTTAACAGAGACCACATGATGGATGTGCTGATAGCGAAAAACCTTGTAAGTGAGGATGATATGAGGAGACTTGCCCGAACAGTGGCAGAGTTTCATGTAAAAGCTCAAACGAATGACTATATAAAAAGCTTCAGTACCGTAGAGGCAAATAAGGTGAACACGGATGAGAACTTCGAACAGACGAAAAGAGCTGCAGGGGAGTATATTACGGACTATCAGTATTCGGCGATAAAAAGTTATACGAACGATTTTTATTCCTGCAGTGCTTCTCTGTTTGAGAGAAGGATCAGGGAGAATAAGATAAGGGATTGTCATGGTGATATGTATTCAAGAAATATATGCATAGAGAGAGACAAAATATTCATATACGATTGTATAGAGTTTAACGAAAGGTTTAGATATTCAGACGTGGCGAACGATGTGGCTTTCTTGTTGATGGATCTTGAGAACATGGGGAGGTATGATTTATCTGAAGTTTTCCTTAAGTATTATCTGGAGTTTTCAGGTGACAAATCCCTGCTTGAAGTTTTGGATTTCTATAAAATTTACAGGGCCTATGTTAGGGGAAAAATAGCATATTTCCAGGAGAGAGTCGAAGAGGCCCGTGGATACTTTGATCTTGCCTTCGGTTACCTACCAGAAAGGTATAAACCTGTAGCGATTGCTTTTGTTGGGTTTACTGGGGTGGGTAAGAGTTTTCTTGCAGAGGCACTTTCTGGAGAACTTGAGGCTGAGATTGTGAGTTCAGATGTTATCAGGAAGAAAATGGCTGGTGTTTCTCTTGATAATAATGTTAAGGTTGGTTTTGGCGAGGGTATATATTCATACGATATGACACTAAAGGTTTATGAGACTATGGCACAGAGGGCCTATGATATACTGAGGAGAGGAAAAAGTGTTATCCTTGATGCCACGTTTTTAACTGGTGAGTTAAGAAGGCTTGTTTCAGAGAGGCTCAAGAAGCTTGTGGAGGTTAAATTTGTATGGATTGATGCGGATGAACGTGTGATTATTGAAAGGTTAGGGATGAGGGGGAAAAGCGGTGGCATTTCCGATGGGAGATATGAAATATACGTGGAGCAAAAAAGGATTTTTGAGGTGCCCCGTGAGGCATTGAGGGTGGATGCTACCGGTAGGGTTGATGAAAATCTGAAAAAGATATGCTCTTATGCTGGGGGGTGATACAGTGGAGCTCGGAGTCAACATAGACCATGTTGCCACTTTGAGGGAAGCGAGGAAGACTGTGGAACCGGAGCCTATTTATGCAGCGCTGCTGGCTCAAGAAGGCGGAGCTGATGGTATAACCGTACATCTAAGGGAAGACAGAAGGCATATAAAGGAGGAGGATGTTTTTCTGATCAAAAAGGTGATAAAAGTGAAGCTTAACCTTGAGATGAGTCTCGACGATGGGATAGTTGATGTGGCAATGGATGTCTGCCCTGCTCAGGCTACACTGGTTCCAGAAAGGAGACAGGAGGTAACCACAGAAGGTGGTCTTGACGTTGTAAAACACTTCGATAGGGTGGTTGAGGTTGTCAAGAGGCTTTCCGGCAAAGGGGTGTTTGTTAGTCTGTTTGTTGATCCAGATGATGAACAGATAAGGGCATCCAGGGATTGCGGTGCTTATGCTATTGAACTCCACACAGGTGAATACGCTAATGCCAAACGCAAAGAAGAACCCCTTGAGGCACTGGTAAGAGCCAGTTGGTTTGCTAAGTCTTTGGGGCTCAGGGTTCACGCGGGTCATGGTCTTACGTATCAGAATGTACTTCCTGTTGCGAGAATAAAGAATATAGAAGAGTTGAACATAGGTCATAGCATAGTTGCCAGGAGTGTGTTTGTTGGGATGAAGCAGGCTGTTGTTGATATGAAAAGGCTCATAGAGATGGCAAGGTGGACATTGGAGTAGACATAGAGGAAATATCCCGTATAGAAAGGGCTATAAAGAGGCACTGTTCCTTCAGAGAGAGGATTTTTTCTGATAGAGAAAGAGGGTACTGTGAGTCTCTATCCGATCCATATCCCTGTTATGCAGCCAGGTTTTCTGCTAAGGAGGCCGTTAGGAAAGCCACGGGTGTGTTTTACTCATTTGGGGATATTGAGGTCCTGAGAGACTCTGATGGTAAACCAAAGGTTTTCATAAGTGGACTACCGAGGGACGATATAAAAATATCAATAAGTCATACAAGAGCGTATGTTGTTGTTGTGGTGATGGTGGAATGAGGGAGGCCTATAGAGGATTATCTGAAATACTTCTTTCCCTTAAGCCGTATTCCATGGATCTCACTCTTGACAGGGTTAGAGAGTGTTTGAAAAAGCTGGGTAATCCAGAGACGGCGTTTTCCACGGTAGTGGTTGGTGGTACCAATGGAAAGGGTACGGTTGTTCAAATGCTCACTGATGCTTTTGTTTCGGCCGGTTTTAAGGTGGGTACGTATATTTCCCCTCACCTTGTTCATCTCAATGAGAGGGTAAGGGTTGATAACAGGCCATTGAGTTATGAGTTACTCTTCTCTTTATCTCAGATTTTAGATGGATGTTCTTTTCTTACGTATTTTGAGTTTTTGACTGTTTTGTCATTTGTGGCTTTCAAGGAACTTGGTGTGGATGTGGCTGTGTTAGAGGTTGGCATGGGTGGGGAATTTGATGCAACGAATACAACCAAGCCTTTGCTGAGTGTAATTACCAGCGTTTCTTTTGACCATACAGAACATCTTGGAAGGACACTGAGGGAGATAGCAAGAACAAAGAGCAAGATCATAAGAAGGCTTGGGGTGGTAGGTAAAAACTGTGATGAGGTGAAGAATGAAATAGGAAAGAGTGTTCCTGATGCCAGATTGTTCTTTGTTGATGATAGATACGTTGAGAGGGCGTATAGCAAAAAGACGCTGATGGTGGGTGATGCTTTCAGGGACAATCTTGCTGTGGCTTTGCTTGCTGTTGATGTTCTTAATAGTGAGTATAGTTTTGGTTTAAATTCTGATGTTATGTATAACACCTACTGGCCTGCCCGCGTTGAAATTATAGACTCAAAGCCCGTGTTTATTATAGATGGAGCCCATAATATTTCGGCATTTGCCAATTTGAAAAGATTTTACTCTGGGGTCTTGGGGGATAAAACGCTTGTTTTTTCTTCTCTGAGAACAAAAAACTGGAAGGGTATACTGCATATGGTGAAGAATGATTTTGTCTCTGTGAAGTTGCCCAGACTAAAGCATAGGTTGAGTGTTGAGCCTGAAAGGATCAGATCTTATCTCGTTGGTGATGGTTATGGAGGAAGTATAGCCCTGTTTGACTCGGTGAATGATGCTTTGTTCTCCTGTTTTGACTCAGGCAACACGTGCATTGTTGCCGGTTCTTTATATCTTGCTGGTGAGGCCAAAGCATGTGTTATTGGAGAAGATTTTCTCCCTTAGGATGGGAATATATTGTCTATCAATTCTGGTTCTTTTGTGGATTGAGCTATGGATTCAAGCACCATTGCTATTGATTTTGGTTTGGTTGGGCACACCTCAGCACATATTCCACACCCTTTGCAGTATGTGTAATCTATTCCGGATACCCTATCCTTCTTAGACAGGATGATACAACCATCGGGGCAGCTTACCCAACATAGCATACAGTTTATGCATGTTTGGGGATTCCATACAGGTCTTTCAACCCTCCATGATCCGGTTGTGTTTGAATTTGTTTGCCCTTTTCCTATTTTTACAACTTCCGATAGCAGAACATATTTCTTCAAAACTCCCTCCTTCCGTTGAACGCTCTTATAAGAGTTTCTCTGTCTATGAAACCTATGTTCATTCCTACTGGCACGCCGTATGCTATTCTTGTTATTTTTAATGGTTTGTTTTTCAGTGTTTCCTTTATGTACTGTGCGGTTAGATCCCCATCTGTGTTGGGGCTTATTACTAGTATGACTTCTTTTACGGGATTATTTTCAATCATTTTTACGAGCTGTTCTATGCCTATGTGTTCTGATGTTATACCCTGGATGGGGGATAGAAGATCCCATAAAACAAAATACAACCCGTTGTATTCTCCGCTGTTTTCTATCGCATTTAGGGATTCTATAGTTTCTACGACACATAGCTGCCCTTTGTTTCTGGAGTTGTCTTTGCATATGCTACAGAGATCTTCCTCCGTTACGTTCCTACACTGCTTGCACCTTTTAACGTTTGTTATGAGTTCTTCTATACTGTTGGCGAGTTCGGCTGCTTCATTTCTATGAGATATACACCAAAGAGCATATTTCATACCTGTTTTTATTCCTATGTTCGGTAGTTTTGAAAATCCCAGTGCTGCTTTCTCTATGGAACTCTTTCCCATGTTAGAATAGTCCTGGTATATTAAGTCCCCCTGTAAGGGCTGAGATTTTTTCCTGCATCATTTCCTTTGATTTTCTTAGCGCTTCGTTTACCCCAGATAAAATCAAATCCTCGAGGGTTTCAACGTCCTCCGGATCCACTATTTCTTTGTCTATTTTTATGTCAACTACATCACCGGCACCGTTTGCCTTTACCGTTACTACGCCACCACCAACGCTTACTTCAACAGTTTCTTTTGCTATTTCCTCTTGGGCTTTTTGTAACTCCTTTTGCATTTTTTTTGCCTGTGCCATTAGTGTATTTATATCCATTCCCCCAAAACCACCTTTACTCATTTCCTCCCTCCTTTGAATGTGTTTGTCTAACACTGACAATTTTACCAGAGAACTCACTCAATACAAGCTTTACTCCATCCCCATAGTTGTTATTGTGTGGGATGGCTTCTGTTTGTTTAGTCATCACGCTTTGCTTCTCAGGTGGTGGATGCGGTGCTGATTGTTTTTTATCCTGTACAGTTCCGTGAGAAAGCTTTGAAAGTATATTTTCTATGCTTTCAAGGTATTTTGCAGCGAATGCTTTGTGTGATGCATAGATTAGTGTTATACGTTCGTCTATGTGTTTTTTTACATCACTTAGGGCAGAGTAATATATGTGAAGTAGGTATGCTTTTATCTCTTTTGGCATTTCTCTGTTTATTATTTCGTCTATAACAAGCCCCAGGAGGTGTTCTATGTTGATGTTCTCCGTTATTATTGATTTCGTTAGTTTTGTTACCCCCTTTTCGTTATCTGAAAGTACTGAGTCTACGTATGAGGAAACAAGCTGATGTGAAGCTATGCCAAGGGCCTTTTCTACATCCTCTTCGGATATGTTGTTTTCCTTGTAGGCTATGCATCTGTCAAGGTACCCTTCAGCTACCCTGAGGGAACCTTGGGAGGCGCCTGCTATCATTTCTATGGCCTCGTGGCTTACGTTGATTTTTTCCTTTTCTGAAATGAATATGAGTTTTTTAGTTATCAGTTCCTTGGGTAGTCTGTTTAGTTTTAATATCTGACACCTTGATAGCACTGTCTCAGGTATCTTTTCGGGAGCAGTGGTAGCGAATATGAATTTAACGTATTGAGGTGGTTCTTCTATTGTTTTTAGCAGAGCATTGAAAGCCTCGTTTGTTAGCATATGTACCTCGTCAACTATGTATATCTTGTATCTTGCGGATAGAGGGGGGTACTTGATGCTTTCTATAATATTTCTGGCATCTTCTACCCTTCTGTTTGATGCTCCGTCTATTTCAATTACATCCAGACTTCTGGATTTGGGAATGTTCAAGCAGTGTTCGCATTTCCCACAGGGCATTATTGTTGGTCCTTGTTCGCAGTTGAGAGATTTGGCGATAATTCTTGCTATAGAAGTTTTTCCTACCCCCATGGGGCCATGTAGCAATATGGCATGATGGAGTCTATTTTGCTTGATTGAGTTTTTTATTACTGTGACTGCTACGTCTTGACCTACTATCTCATCCAGAGTGGATGGCCTGTACTTTAAAGCTAACGCCTGATACATACCTTAGGAAATCCTCAGCGATGCCCACAGGATGGGTAGATGACCATCCACCCGCGTGCATCTGCCTACCGTTGCTTCCTTCCGGACCTGGCGGGGTTCAGCAGAACATGCGTTGGATGGGTCCACCCCCTGTGGACATCACTAAAGATGGCGCGCCCAAGAGGATTCGAACCTCTGACCTCAAGAACCGCAATCTTGCGCTCTATCCACCTGAGCTATGGGCGCTAAATAGCGGAGAGGGCGGGATTCGAACCCGCGGTAGGGGGATTAGCCCTACACACGATTTCCAATCGTGCTCCTTCGGCCAGCTCGGACACCTCTCCTCTGCGCAGATAATACTATAGTCATTTATCTGTCGGTGTCAATTGTGTGGAGATGCTAGTGAGGTCTGGCGAAGTGTTTTTCTTGACTGTGGAATATAATTCTGTATAATGGAACATAGGATATTTGATGGGTATCGGAGCGATTTGTGTTTGAGGTGAGAGTGCAGTGAGCGAACGTGGTAACGTGTTTAAGGCTGTTTCTATAATTGATAGCTTGAAGTTTGAGAAAGATGGGCTTTCTCTGAAGGAGATATCGAATATAACTTGTATAAGCAAAACCACGGTGTATAGACTATGTGGCATGTTAGTCGACTGTGGGGTCCTACATAAGAATGAGGAAACGAAGGTTTACAAGTTGGGTCCGAAGTTTTTGGAGTGGTTGTTCGTGTTTAAGGATAATCTGAGTGTTTTTAGGGAAATAAAGGATATACTCAGGAGTATTTCGAGGGCTGTAGGTGAAACCGTGACGGTTTTCAAGAGGTGTGGTTTTGAGAGGGAGTGTGTTTTCAGATTTGAAGTGAGTGAGATGTTAAGGTACTCAATCGAGATAGGAGAAAGGCTTCCTCTTCACAGGGGGGCTGGGGGCAAAGTGATACTTGCGTTTTTTGGGGAGGATGAACTCAACGAATACCTTAAGAGGGTGGATTTGGGTGATACGTCGGGAGTAGATCTGATTGCGGAGCTTAAGTCTGTGAAGGAAGATGGGTATTGTTTTTCCTATGGGGAGAGGGAACCATACGTTGCTGCATTTTCTGTCCCCCTGTTTCGTGGGGATAGTGGGATAATGGGTTCGCTATCGGTTTCTGGGCCGCTTGAGAGATTCAAAAACAGATTCAGAGAAGAACATATAGCCCTTGTAAAGTCGAAGGCTTTTCTTGTACAAGAGTTATTCAGTCTAGTTCAAGGTGGCCAATAGTGTTTCTATGCTTGAATAAATTCCACTCGTGAGGTGGTAGCATGAGGGATGGACTCCTCAAACTGATACCTGAGTTTGGCCTTATTGAGGACGATGAACTTCGGGAGAAAACAATAAGGGCATGGGAACAGGCTTTGAGAGCTGGTGGATGGCATGTTGATGATATCGAAAGGATGCCTTTCACCCTTATTATTGACCCGTGCCCATGCAACATGGTTGAACATGTACGTGCTGTTACAAGGATAGCGAGGGCTGCTGCGGAGACCCTTCTGAAGATTTGTCCGGATAGGGTGAGCCTGAATATGGACTATCTGACGGCAGGTGCTCTTTTGCATGATATAGGCAAGCTGATTGAATACAAGAGGGAGGGTAACAGGTTTGTAAAGAGCAGGCTTGGTAGCCTCGTCAGGCACCCCATATCGGGTGTTGGTATATGCTACAAGGAGGGATTGCCGGATGAGGTGCTCCATATAGTTGCTTCTCACTCTTGGGAGGGTGACCGTTTGGAAAGGACCCCCGAGTCCATCATAATACATCATGCGGATTTTATCACGTTTGAGCAGTTTAAATAGCAAGGGTGAACTGTGGGAAGAACGTTCTCTGAGAAGATTATTGCCAGAAAGGCAGGAAGAGACAGTGTGGTTGCTGGAGAGATTGTGGTGGTTGAGCCTGATCTTGTCATGTCTCATGATAATTCGAGGGTGATTTCAGGGTTTTTAGAGAGCTTGGTTTTGATAGAGTGAAGCATCCGGATAAGATTGTTATTACGCTTGACCACTGTGTGCCTCCTGCAAACGAGGAATATGCAAAGAACCATAGGCACGTGAGGGCTTTTGTGGAAGCACAGGGGATTGAGAATTTTTATGACATCGGCGTTGGTGTGTGTCATCAAGTGATGCCGGAGAAGGGGCATGTGAGACCCGGGATGCTTATTTTGGGAGCTGACTCCCACACAACAACCTATGGGGCCCTGGGAGCTTTTTCTACCGGTGTGGGCAGGGGTGAAGCTGCGGTTATTTGGGCGACAGGTAAGATGTGGCTCAAGGTGCCTGAGACGGTAAAGGTGATTATTGATGGTGAGCTTCCCAGGGGTGTTTATGCAAAGGATGTCATGCTTTACATAATCGGTGGTAAGGGTATGGATGGTGCTTTGTATAGGGCTGTAGAGTTTGCAGGAAGAGTAGTGGATAATATGAGCGTATCGGAGAGAATGATATTATGCAATATGGTTGTTGAGATTGGGGCTAAGAATGGGTATGTGGTGCCTGATGAAAAGACAATAGGTTGGCTTATGGGGAGGGTAGATGGGAAGGGATTTGATATTGTGGTATCGGATGATAATGCAGAGTACAGTGAGATCTGGAGATATGATGTATCTAACCTTGAGCCTCAGGTTGCATGTCCCCATGCTGTTGATAATGTTAAGCCTGTTTCTGAGGTTAAGGGTACAAAGATAGACCAGGTGTTTATTGGTACCTGCACCAACGGGAGGCTTGATGATCTGAAAATAGCGGGAGACATACTTAGAGGCAGAAGAGTGGCCAAGGGTGTAAGGTTGCTTATTGTTCCTGCTTCCATGGAGGTTTATAAGAAGGCTGTGGGTGATGGCATAATTATGGATTTGGTTGATAGCGGGGCCATTGTGGTAAACCCGGGGTGTGGTCCCTGTCTTGGGGCTCATCAGGGTGTTTTGGCTCCTGGGGAGGTTTCTCTTAATACGTCGAACAGGAACTTCAGGGGTAGGATGGGGTGTAGGGAGGCTGAGATATATTTATCAAGTCCTGCTGTGGCGGCGGCGAGTGCTGTGATTGGAAAGATAGCGGATCCGAGGGAATTTATATGATGGAGATTGTGGAAGGCAGGGTCTGGAAATATGGAGATAATATAAGCACCGATGCAATTTTTCCTGGGAAGTACACGCTAACGGTAGTGGATCCAGAGGAAATGGTAAGGCACGCCATGGAGGATCTTGATCCGAGTTTTGCGAAAGGTGTAAGAAAGGGTGATGTTATTGTAGCTGGTAGAAATTTCGGCTGTGGTAGTTCAAGAGAGGGAGCGGTGCTGTGTATAAAACACTCCGGTGTTGCAGCTGTTGTTGCCGAATCTTTCTCAAGAATATTCTTTAGAACCGCTATAAATTATGGCTTGCCAGTTGTTGAGTCCCCTGAAGCTGCGGGTAGTATAGAAAAGGGTGAGTTAATAAGGATTGATTTTGAGGGTGGTAGGATTTACTGTGAGAGAGGAATGTTTTACTTTAGGCATTTGTCCAAAGAGATATGTGAGATACTTGATGGTGGTGGTTTGATTCCATACATCAGAAATAGAGGTGGATGGGGATAGCGTACACAATGGATGTCCTGAGTGATGTTGGGTATAAGTAAGGGGGCACTGGATGGAGACTATAAGTCAAAAATGGGTGAATTTTGCCTATGATTTAAAATACGAACATATACCACGTGATGCTGTCAGGGAGGCTAAAAGACTCCTCCTTGACAGTCTAGGGTGTGCTTATGCTGCTCTGTGTGAGAGATCGAATATTTCGATGCTTGAATATATAAAAGGGCTTACAGATCGTAAACATGCTACTGTCATTGGGTATGGCGAAAAAAGTTCTCTTCCGCTGGCTACTTTAATGAATTCCCTCCTTATAAGGAGTCTTGATTACAACGATGTGTATTGGGATAGGGACCCGTCTCATCCTTCGGATGTTATTCCTGCTGTTCTGAGTGGTGCTGAGTTTAGAAGGAGAAGCGCTAAAGATGTGCTTGTGGGTATTGTCGTAGCTTACGAGCTTGAAACGAGGATATGCAGTGCAGCGTTTCCTGGAGTGAGGGAGGTTGGTTGGCATCATGCTACACTGACACAATTTGTTTCACCCGTTGTGGCGAGCCTTATGCTGGGGTTGTCCAGAGAGAAGGCTGTGTGGGCTGTTGGTATAAGCGGCACAAGTCATTACACGGTTGGGGGTGTAGTGGCTGGCAGGCTCTCAAATATGAAAAATGCTGCTGATCCGTTCGCTGTTGAGGCGGGTGTTAGGGCAGCCCTGATGGCTAGGAATGGTTTTAGCGGGCCTGAGGATGTTTTTGAGGGTAAGGAGCAGTTATTTCATGTTATTTATGGTGTTGAGTGGGAAGTGGAAAAGCTTACCGAGGGCCTGGGGAAGGAATTCTATATAACAAAATGCAGTTATAAACCTTTTCCTACTGAGGCTCTTACACATCAGCCGATAACGGCCGTATTGGAGATCGTGAAAGAGAATGACATAGGTCCGGATGATATAGATGAGGTTTTAATTGAAACTACAACAAGGGGTGCGGATATTCTTTCGGATTCCAGCAAGTATAGGCCAACCACGAAAGAGACCGCGGATCATTCTTTACCTTATTGTGTTGCCGTTGCTGTTGTGAGGAGGCGGGTATTGCCTAGTGATTTTGATGAGGCATCGTTGAATGACGGGAGTATCCGTAACATGCTCCCGAAGGTTAAGGTTGTGGCTAACAGGGAAATAGATAAGCTTTTCCCAAGTGTGAAAAGGGCTGTGGCACACATTATTACTAAGGATGGTAGGAAGTTTAGTAAAACAGTTGATTACGCGAGGGGACAACCGGAGAAACCGTTGGGTGACGAGGAATTAATTGAGAAATTCAAAGCGAATGTCTCTGATAGGCTTACGGATAGTGAGATGGATCAAATTGTTGATGCTGTATTTAATATTGAAAAGTTTAGTGACTTTAGAGACTTTATGAACATGCTGAAATCGTCTGGATAAAGTTTGATCCTGAGTCCCTGGAGATGTTGGGTGTTACTGTTGATTGCAATGATGGTTTTCGCTTGCCAAAGTGTTAATGTTGGATGACTTTTAAGAAGGAAGGGGTGGAAGTATGGCACGGTTGCACGAATATCAAGGGAAGAAATTACTTAGGAAATTCGGGATTAATGTGCCTGTTGGCAAGGTTGCAGCTAATCCAGACGAAGTGAAAGCGATAGCTGAGGATATAGGGAAGCCCGTTGTTTTGAAAGCTCAGGTGTGGAGCACCAAAAGGGCGTCTGCGGGTGGGATAGTTTTCGTAGATAATCCCCATGAAGCCTATGATGAATCCAAGGAGCTGTTTGAATTGAATATCAACAACTTTCCTGTGGAAATGGTGTTGGTTGAGGAAAGGCTGGATATAGAAAGGGAATTCTTTGCTAGTATAACGATAGATGATGCAGAGAAGAAACCTGTGCTTCTCTTCAGCAGTGTTGGTGGAAGTGGGATTGAGGAGATAGCGAGGTTCTACCCTGATAGAGTTGCAAAGATGTATATAGATGTTTCTATAGGGCTGAGGGATTACTATGCGCGCGAACTGGTTGCGGAGACTGGGATAAGAGGCAGGTTAATGGTTGATCTTGCTGATATGCTTGTGAGGTTGTGGAACGTGACTAAATCCTACGATGCGAAGACGGCCGAGATTAATCCTATAGTGTTAACCAAGGAAGGTAATTTGTACGCTGTTGATTGTAGGATCACCATAGATGACTATTCGGTTTATAGGCATCCGGAGCTTGGCATAGAGGTGGCACGGGAATTTGATCATCCGCCCACGGGACTTGAGAAAATTGCCTATAACGTGGAGAAAAACGACTACAGGGGGACATTTTACTTTGTTCAACTCGCTGGTAGTATAACAGAGGGGGAATATATAGGCTTTCACGGTGCAGGTGGTGGTGGTTCCATGATGTCTATGGATGCTGTTATGAAGGAGGGTTTCAAAATAGCTAATTTTACTGATACGAGTGGGAATCCGTCGGCGTCGAAGGTTTATAGGGCTGCTAAAATTATACTCTCTCAAAAGGGTATTGTGGGCTATTTTGGCTCTGGGAGTGGTGTTGCTTCTCAGGAACAAACGAATCCAGCGAGAGGTCTTGTTAAAGCCTTTAGGGAAGACAATTTGTCCGTACCCGCAGTTATAAGGCTAGGGGGTAATCAGGAAGATGAGGCCGTTGATATTCTTATGAGGTATACGAAAGATCTGTCTGCACCTGTTGAGGGATATAAAAAGGATGACTCCGCTGATTTTTGTGCTAGAAGGTTAAGGGAACTTGTTGATTCCTTTAGGGGATCTGTTTCTGAGAATGTCTGGAAAAAGCCTGAGGTTGAGGAGCCTTACGTGTTTCGTACTCTAACAGGTAGAGTAATTATTGACCATGCCAAGTGCAGGGTTTGCTCGGATAGGGTGTGTTTGGACGCCTGTAAGGCTGGTGTCCTGAGGGAGGATAATGGTGTTGTAGTTCTTGCCATAGATGAGCAGGATGTTGTGAGGGGTAGGTGTACGGAGTGTCTTGCCTGTGAACTTGCTTGTGAATTTGAGGCAAAGAGGGCTATCTACATAGAGCTGCCTATACCTGGGTTGGATGAATACAGGGAAAGACACTGGAGGTAGATATGTCTATCCTTGTGGATGAGAAGAAAAGGGTCTTGATACAAGGTATAACGGGTAGGGAAGGAAGGATTAGGGCTAAATTAATGAAGGAATACGGGACGAATGTGGTGGCTGGGGTTACACCTGGAAAGGGTGGTTCGGAGGTTCATGGTATACCTGTATTTGATTCGGTAAGGGAGGCCGTTAACAACGTTGGTGAGATAGATATCTCTGTTGTTTTTGTGCCTGCACCGTTGGTTAAGAACTCGGCGCTTGAGGCGATTGAAGCGGGTGTAAAGCTGCTTGTGCTTGTCCCGGATAGGGTGCCCATATACGATGTGCTTGAGGTAGCCCATGTGGCTAAAGAGTACAGTGCGAGCTTTGTGGGTCCCAATACCCTGGGTGTATTGAGTCCGGGAAAGGGTGTTTTGGGCATGATGGGTGGGAGTGCTAAATCTGCGAGAGAATGGTTTAGGCCTGGGGGAGTAGGTGTTTCCTCAAGGAGCGGTGGCATGTCTTCTTCTGTGGCATATTATCTCTCTAAAGCAGGTGTAGGTTTGAGCACCATAGTACATGTTGGCGGTGATGCTGTGGTTGGTTTGCCTCATCCTGATGTGATGCGTATGTTCGAGTCTGACTCTTCTACCAAAGCCGTTGTGATGTTCGGTGAAATAGGAACCTCTCAGGAAGAAAGGGTTGCAGATTTGATTGAGAGGGGTGAGTTTACGAAGCCGTTAATTGCCTACATAGGGGGTAAAGCTGCACGTAAAGGTACCAGATTCTCCCATGCAGGTGCCATCATAGAGGGTACTGTTGGAACTTACGAAGGTAAGGTGAGGAGATTGAGGGAAGTTGGTGCTCATGTGGTGGAAAGTTTCAATGATATTCCAGAGGTTACAAGGCGTGTGTTGAGCAAATTATAGGGGGTTGTTATGGGGAGTTTACATTGGAAGACGTCCATAACAAGGGTTGAGCCCAATAAGATTCTGGTCAGAGGATATCCGATTGAAGAGTTAATGGGGGATATTACATTCTCTGAAGCTGTTTACCTTCTGTTAATGGGAGAATTGCCGGATAAAAACAAGGCTAAACTTATAGATGCGATGCTTGTTTCATCTATAGATCACGGCGCTACACCTCCTTCCGTTTTGGCAGCTATCACTATAGCTTCAGCCGGTGCACCACTGAATGCTTCGGTTGCTGGGGGCATGCTTGCGATATCAAGGTGGCATGGCGGCGCTATTGAGGAGTGTATGAAGATATTGCTCAGGATTGATGGGGATGCAGCTCAAGAGGGGGTGTCATACGATGAGGTTGCGGAGAGACTCGTTAAGAATTACAGAGATAAAAAAATGAAGATTTCGGGCTACGGACATAGATTTCATACGGATGATCCCCGAAGCCGACGACTGTTTGATCTTGCGAAACAACTGGGAATAGCAGGGAAATTTGTTAACATCGCTGAGGCTTTGAAGGGTGCTATTGCTGTGGTTCTGGGCAAGGAGTTACCTATCAATGTGGATGGAGCCATTGCTACAATGCTTTGTGAACTTGGGTTCCCTCCTGAACTTGCCAACTCTTTCTTTATGATGGCACGTCTTCCGGGTATTGTAGCTCATGTATATGAGGAGCAAACGCGCTTTGAACCGATGCGTAAGATTCATCCCACGGATCATGATTATAATGGCCCGGATGAGAGACACTTAAAGCAGTAATCGCGTGTCTGACTATCTCAGTGGGCATTGTGCAATTTTGTCCTGGGTAAGTTGATTGACAAGTTTCATGCAAAGTTATACTATCCGTTAGCTATTTTATAAGGATTTGGGAGGGTATGTCAGGTGAGAGATGTTAATGTGGCTCTTTTGGGTGTAGGGATAGTTGGCTCTGGGGTTGTTAGAATCTTGACAGAAAATGCTAAGATCATAGAGAAGAGGCTTGGATTCAAGCTTGTACTAAAGAGGGTTTTTTCCAAAGAGGTTCATGAAAGTGTTAGGGAGATTGTTGAGCCGTTATTGGTCTCTTCTTACAGGGAGCTTTTTGCTGAGGATATAGATATAGTTGTGGAACTGATAGGTGGTATGGATTTTGCCCTTGATTTCATATTGGAAGCCATAAGAAGGGGAAAAAGCGTTGTAACGGCAAACAAGGCTTTGCTTGCCAATCATGGTTTTGATGTTTTTAAGGAGGCTTTTGAAAATAAGGTTGATGTCGGCTATGAAGCCAGTGTGGCTGGTGGTATTCCTATAATAAAGGCGGTGAAGGAGTCCCTTTCGGCTAATCACATTCGTTCTATAAGGGCGATAGTAAACGGGACCTGCAACTATGTACTTACCAAGATGCTTGAGGAGAATATGGAGTTTGATGAAGCATTGAAACTTGCTCAGAGAAATGGATTTGCTGAAACAGACCCGTCATTTGATGTGGATGGAGTGGATTCTGCTCATAAAATGGCTATACTTTCCTCTATTTCCTTTGGATGTGATATAAGGCAACGTGACGTGTATGTGGAAGGTATAAGAGATATAACTCGTCTTGATATAAGGTTTGCAGATGAGTTGGGGTACAGGATAAAGCTCCTTGGGATTACCAACTACACGGATGATGGAGTTGATGTAAGGGTACATCCTGCCATGGTTAAGAAGGGGACGCTCCTTGCAAAAATAGATGGGGTTTACAATGGGATAGAAGTTTACACAGATATGGGAGATGATACTGTTTATATAGGCAAGGGGGCTGGAAGTTTGCCTACAGCAAGCAGTGTGGTCGCCGATATTATGGATATTGCAAGGAACATTCAATTTAATTCTCATCTCCGAATACCTCTTGCCTCATTTCCGTTTAACTATGTTAGGAGAAGAAAGATAGTTGATGTGAATGATCTGGAAATGAGCTTTTATTTGAGGTTCAATGTGGAAGATTCTGCTGGTGTTCTTTCAAAGATTGCTGGGGTTCTGGGTAAGTACGGGATTAGCATAAGGAGTGTTATACAAATAGGGCGGGGAGATGATTATGTACCCTTGATAGTAATGACATACAAGGCAAGGCAATCCCGAGTGAGCAAGGCACTTAATGAAATTGAAAGGTTGCCAATAATAAAGTCAAAAACGTTGCTTTTGAGGGTAGAAGATGAGTGAAAAGTTGTGGGGTGGCAGGTTTGATGTATCCACGGATGAGGTGATGGAGAGGTTTTCTGAATCTATTAGCTTTGATAAGAAGCTATATAGGGAAGATATTGAAGGTAGTGTAGCTCATACTATGGCTCTCGAGAAGATGGGTATTGTTACAGAAGATGAGGCTGAGAAGATAATTGCTGGGCTCAGAAGGATAAAGCAGCAGATAGAGAATGGAGAGTTTGAGTTTACAGTTTCAGATGAAGATATTCATATGAATATAGAGAAAAAACTCATAGAAATGGTAGGTAAACCCGGTGCAAAGCTCCATACAGCCAGGAGCAGGAACGATCAGGTTGTTCTGGATGTTAGGCTTTTCTTGATGAAAAGGCTTGTTGGTATCATAAGAAAGTTAGAAGAACTTCTGATAAAACTTGTTGAGCTGGCTGAGCTTAATATTAATGTTATTATGCCTGGATTTACCCATATGCAGCATGCCCAGCCCGTGTTGTTCTCGCATTACGTTCTTGCTTATTACGAAGCTTTCAAGAGGGATAGAGAAAGGTTCAAAGACGCCATGAAGAGGGTAGATATTATGCCCCTTGGGTCAGGTGCTCTTGCTGGGGTAAGTTTTCCCTATGATAGGATGATGGTTGCCGAGAGACTTGGATTCTCAAAGGTGTCTAAAAATTCAATGGATGCTGTTTCTGATAGGGATTTTATTGTTGAGTTTCTCTCCTGTGCGAGCATTTTCTCCATGCATGTCTCAAGGTTTGCGGAAGATATGGTAATATTTTCGTCGGAGGAGTTTTCCTTTGTGGAGTTGCCGGTAGAGTTTTGCACGGGTTCAAGCATTATGCCTCAGAAGAAGAATCCGGATGCGCTTGAGCTTTTAAGAGGTAAGTCTGCCGGGGTGTTTGGGAGTCTCATTGCTTCTCTTTCCTTAATGAAGGGATTGCCTATGGCGTATAACAGGGACATGCAAGAGGACAAGAAGTTTTTATTTGAGGCTGTTGAGACGGTAGAGGTTTCGCTTGAAGTTATGAATAGGATTGTTCCAAGCATAAGACCCAGGAGCGACAATATGGAGAGGTGGCTAGAGAGAGGGTTTCTTACAGCAACTGATGTAGCTGATTATCTGGTGAGGAAAGGGATACCGTTTAGGGAGGCACATAGGATAGTAGGGAGCATAGTTTCTTATTGTGAGGAGAATTGTAAGAGAATGAACGATCTTTCCGTGGATGAATTTAGAACTTTTTCCGGGGTTATAGGCGAGGACGTATATGACGTGATAAACTACAGAAGGGCTATAGAGTTGAAGAATGTGGGGGGCGGAACCTCCAAGATGAGGGTTATGGAGAGGATAAAGGAAATAAGAGATAAAGAGCTCAATTTTGATGTACCTGGTGATTCTATTTTGTGCCCGAGATGTTCTTATCCGGTGAAGGTGTACAGAAACCCAACACCAACTGTGGATGTTATTATAGAGATAAGCGGCAAGATTGTGCTGGTAAGAAGGAGAAATGAGCCTATAGGATGGGCTATTCCTGGTGGATATATAGATTATGGTGAGTCGGCTGAGGAGGCCGCTGTCAGGGAGGCCAAGGAGGAGACGTCACTTGATGTTGAGTTAACGGGGCTGTTGGGTGTATATTCTGATCCTGGAAGGGATCCGAGAAGCCATACTATAACGACAGTCTTTACAGCGAGAGCTAAGGGTGTTCCTCGCGCCGGCGATGATGCCCGTGACGTGGGTATATTTGATAGAAATAGCTTGCCCGATAATATAGTGTTTGATCATAAGAAGATCTTGGAAGAGTACTTTAGGTTAAAGGGCAATGTCTGAACTTGAAACCACCAACGTAAAGGGTGAGAAGCTCTATCTGGTAGTGAGGGATAAATGCTTTAGTGCACGGAGAAATCCATCTATGAATGGCTTATGTGATGCCACTATAAGAATACTTTGTGCAAGGGGCATAAAAACAAGGGAGGGAATGAGGAGGTTTCTCAATCCTCGGTTGTCAGATCTACACGATCCGTTTCTGCTTGATGATATGTCTGTTGCGGTTGATAGGATAGTGAGAGCGATAGAGAGACGTGAAAGGGTACTGGTGGTGGGTGATTATGATGTTGATGGTGTTACTTCTACGAGCATTCTTATACACTTCTTCAGAAGGATAGGCCTTAGGTGCGACTTCTACATACCTACAAGGGATGATGGTTATGGTTTTAGCGTCAATGCCATAAGGGTGGCAGACAGGAACAATGCCCAACTGGTTATAACGGTGGATAATGGAATAACCTCTGTTGAAGAAGTGGAGTTTGCGAAGCAGCTTGGTATAGATGTTATTATCACAGACCACCATGAGCCTGGGGATGAACTACCAAGGGCGTATGCCGTTGTGAACCCAAAGAGAAAGGGTTCTAAGTTTGGTTTTTGTCACTTATCGGGAGTCGGTGTTGCTTTCAATTTACTTATGGCTCTTAGAAGAACCCTAAGGAAGAAGGGCTTTTTCTCCGCCATAGAGGAGCCTAATCTCAAGGATTACCTTGACGTTGTAGCGCTTGGCACAATGGCTGATATAGTACCCTTAGTTGATGAGAATCGTGTGTTTGCTAAGTATGGGCTTTCGTTGGGGGGTAGGGTAGCCCGCATATATAGTTTGCTTAAAGAAATAAGTGGTGTTAATGGTGAGTTGGACGAAAGGAAGATAGGTTTTGTGCTTGCCCCCAGAATGAATGCTGCGGGTAGGCTTTCTGATGCTTCCATGGTTGTGGATATGTTTGTAAATGAAGATGAAGAAAAGGTTAGTAGTATACTTCGTGAGCTTGAAGATATAAACAGAGAGCGGCAGAGGATACAGTTTGAGATAATAAAAGATATAGAGAGAAAGGTAGCCGGTATTCGAGATGGCGTTCTTGTGCTCTCGGATGAAGGTTGGCATAGGGGGGTCATAGGTGTAGTGGCGAGTCATGTTGCTATGAGGTTTCTGAAGCCTACTATAGTGATAAGCAGGATGGACGGGGTGAGTGTAGGTAGCGGTAGGAGTATCGGTGATATTGATTTACTTATGCTTATAAGGAACTCGGGTGAATATCTTGAGCGGTTTGGTGGACATAAGATGGCTGTTGGTATTTCTATCAGGAATAATATGATAGATAGATTCAAGGAAAAGATAAACTCGGAGATGGAGAAGATATACGGCTCTTTTAGTTATAGAAGAGTTCTAAATGTTGATTGTGAAGCCAATTTATCCCTGTTCAGTGTTGATTTTCTTAAGGAGCTGTCTCTATTTAGGCCGTATGGCGAGGAAAACGAGGAACCCACGTTCTTGGTAAAAGACTGTGTGGTTAGGGAAGAAAAGCCTTTTTTGAGCAGGTTTAGAAAGATTCTGGTGAGTGATGGAACTGCTGCACAGTGGGTTATAGTGTTTGATGGTAGCGCGAGTCTGAGGGTTGGTGATAAGTACGACTTTGTTATTACGGCAAGATTTAATAATGGGTTTGTATCATTTGCCGCCAAGGAGATACTGAATCCTCTTGGGGAGGAGGCGTGAGGCTTTCCGAGAATGCCTTGATGCTGCTCGAACGTAGATATCTAGCCAGGGATGAAAACGGAAGGGTTGTAGAAACTCCAGAGGATATGTTTAGGCGAGTAGCACGAGCTATTGCAGAGGCGGAACTCAATTATGGACTCTCTCAGTCTGAGATGGAAGGTGTTGCTGAGAGATTTTTTGATCTTATGTCTTCGCTGAGGTTTCTTCCCAATACTCCTACCCTTGTAAATGCTGGTAGGCCGTTGGGCCAATTATCTGCTTGTTTTGTGATTCCTATAGAAGACTCCATGGAGAGTATATTTGAGGCCGTAAAGTCAACAGCTATAATACATAAATCTGGAGGTGGTACAGGTTTTTCTTTTTCAAGGCTTAGACCACGTAATGATATTGTGTTTTCAACTATGGGTGTTGCGAGTGGCCCCGTTTCATTTATGAAAGTGTTTGATTGCGCTACAGAGGCTGTCAAGCAAGGTGGTGTGAGACGTGGTGCCAATATGGGTATCTTAAGGGTTGATCATCCTGACATAATGGAGTTTATACACTGTAAGGATGATGAACACTCTATCACTAATTTTAATATCTCTGTGGCTGTTACGAACGCTTTTCTTGAGGCTTTAGCGAGGGATGGAGAATATGAGTTAGTTAATCCGCGTACCGGGATGAGTGTGGGTAAACTTAAGGCTTCAATGGTGTGGAATGAGATAGCTCTTGGGGCGTGGAGAAATGGAGAACCGGGGGTGGTATTTATAGATAGAGTAAATGAGAAACACCCTTTGAAGGGGGTGGGTGTTATAGAAGCAACGAATCCGTGTGGAGAACAACCTCTTCTCCCCTATGAGTCGTGTAATCTTGGTTCTGTTAATCTCTCCAGATTTGTTAGGGACGGTGGGGTTGATTATGAGGCCTTGGAGGAAACTGTTGATCTTGCCGTGAGGTTTTTAGATGATGTCATAGACGTGAATAAGTATCCGTTGGGAGAGATAGAGGAAAGTACTAAGGCTAATAGGAAGATAGGACTCGGAGTGATGGGTTTTGCTGATATGCTTATTGATATGGGTATACCTTACGGCTCGAAAGATTCTGTGAAGCTTGCTGAGGGAGTAATGAGTTGTATCCAGAGGGTTTCCAAGCGTGCTTCTTCAAAACTTGCTGAGGATAGGGGTAGCTTTCCAAACCGTAAACACTCTGTATACTCGGGAGCCATGAGAAATGCTACAACTACCACCATAGCCCCAACAGGTTCAATATCCATGATAGCTGATGCTTCCAGTGGTATAGAACCAGTGTTCTCCTTTGCCTATTACAAAAATGTGCTTGATGGGAAGAGGTTACCTTATATATACAGCAGGTTGTTGAGGAAACTGGAGGATTCGGGGGTATATTCGGACGAGTTGTTTGAAAGTATAGTTAACAACAAGGGTAGCCTGAAAGGATTGAACGGTATTAATGAGTCTATAAAAAATGTATTTGTTACTGCTTTGGATTTGAATTACAGAGCCCATATAAATATACAGGCGGCGTTTCAGAGATTTACGGATAATGCTGTGTCTAAAACTATAAATATGCCGAATACCGCTACTGTTGAAGATGTAAGACAAGCTTACTCCTATTCCGTGGAGATGGAGCTTAAAGGAATAACGTTGTACAGAGACGGCTCAAGGGAGGTACAGGTTCTGGTTGATGCATCCAAAAGGGGCAAGAAATTTATTAGGACATCTGTGTTGAATGGGTTTACTGAAAAAGTTAAGACGTCAAGGGGAAGTTTGTACATAACTGTTAATGTGCATGATGGAAAGCCTATTGAGGTTTTTGCCAATATAGGTAAGAGTGGAGGCGACATTTCTGCCCTTTCTGAGGCTATAGGCAGGTTAATATCAATAGCTTTGCAAAATGGGGTGGATGTTAAAGATATAGTAAATACCCTTATTAATATAACCGGGGCACAGCCTGTGTGGTATTCGGGAAGACTGATAAAGTCTGTTCCGGATGCAATAGCTCAAGTGTTAAGGGATCATTTTGTGGGAAAGGAAAATGTCAGGAGTTTGCCGATAGTGGAAGAGTGTCCGGAGTGTGGTTCGCCGTTGGAAATAGTGGAGGGATGCGCTGTGTGCAAGAATTGTGGGTATTCGAGGTGTGGGTAGGATGGATGAGATAGGTAGAGAGGTTGAGAAACAGATTAGACTTATAAAGAGGGGTACGGTTGATGTGATTGAGGTTGAGGAGTTGAAGCAGAAAATAAAGGAGTCGCTTGAAAGTGGTAGGCCCTTAAGGGTTAAGGCAGGATTTGATCCGACGGCTCCTGACTTGCATCTTGGACATACTGTTCTCATACAGAAGCTTAAGCACTTTCAGGATCTAGGACATGAAGTTTATTTTCTTATAGGGGATTTTACTGGTATGATAGGTGACCCTACAGGGAAAAGTGAGACAAGGAGAGCGCTTTCTCCAGAAGAGGTGGAGGAGAATGCAAAAACATACAGGAGGCAGATATTCAAGATATTGGACAAGAATAAAACAAAAGTAGTTTACAATTCTGAGTGGAATGGGAGACTATCTGCAAGGGAGCTTATTGAGATGGCTTCAAGTATGACAGTTGCGAGGATGCTGGAAAGAGAAGATTTTGCAAAGAGGTTTCGCTCCAACAAGCCTATATCCATACACGAGTTTTTGTACCCTCTGATTCAGGGATACGACTCTGTTGCTTTGAAGGCTGATGTTGAGCTTGGTGGTACGGATCAGAAATTTAATCTGTTGGTGGGTAGGGATCTGCAGAGGAAATTCAATCAAAGACCCCAGAGCATAATAACTGTGCCGTTGCTTGAAGGGACGGATGGTGTGCTCAAAATGAGCAAGTCTTACGGAAACTACATAGGCATAGATGAGGATCCGAAGGATATATATGGAAAACTCATGTCTATTTCTGATGAGCTGATGTGGAGGTATTATGAGCTCCTGAGTGACGTTACAATGGATGAGATAGAACGGATGAAGACCGGTGTAAAAAGGGAAACTCTTCATCCGAAGAGCGTAAAAGAAAGGTTGGCCTTTGAATTGACAGAGAGATTTTGTGGTAGGGAGTCTGCGCAACGTGCCAAGGAGTATTTTGATAGGGTGTTTACCAGGAGAGAAGTGCCGGAGGCCGTTGATAAGATAAGACTTAGAGTGGATAATGACATTTGGATAGCCCGCCTCATGAAGGAAGTAGGATTTGCAGAGAGCACCTCTCAGGCTAGGAGACTTATAAAGGCTGGTGGGGTATACATTGACTCTGAGAGGATTATAGATGATAATCTGAGAGTAGGGAAGGGTGAATTCGTACTCAGAGTGGGTAAGAGAAGGATTGCTAGAATCGTAGTGGAATAGGTTTATGTTGCTTGCTGTAGATGTTGGAAACACTAATATAGTGATAGGTGTTTTTCTCAAGAGGAGATTCGTTCATTTCAGGTTGAGTACAAACCTCAAGGCTACCCAGGATGAATATTACATTATGCTTTCCAATCTGTTGAGGTTGAATGACATTGGGGAGAATGCTGATGGTGCAATAGTAGCGAGTGTTGTCCCATCTGTTTCGGAGAGGTTGGTGGGTGCTATAAAGCTGTTGCTAGGCGTAACGCCTATTGAGGTTGGTGCAGGAATTAAGACAGGAATGCCTATCAGGTATGATAGCCCCAAGGAAGTTGGCGCTGATAGGATAGCCAATGCTGTGGGTGCCTATGAAGAATTCAAAGATGCACTGATAGTGATAGATTCAGGGACTGCCATTACGTTTGATGTGGTAAGCAGAAAAGGGGAGTATATAGGGGGTGCTATTGCACCTGGTATATCAATAGCTGCTGACGCTCTTGCGATGAATACGGCTAAACTTCCTCGAGTTTCTTTAAATTTTCCTGTTAGGGTTATAGGGAAAACGACTGTGGAGAGTATTCAGTCTGGTATTATGTTCGGGTATCTCTCTCTTATAGAAGGTATGGTGCGTAAAATAGTTGAGGAAATGGGTATAAAACCCAAGGTTGTTGCAACAGGGGGTGAAGGTATTATATTGTATAGGCACCTGGATGTTGTTGATGCCTATCGTCCGTATCTCACCATTTTTGGTTTGAAAACGATATATGAAAGAAATAGATAGAATAGCTGTTATTGGAAGTGGTAGCTGGGGTAGTGCTATTGCTGATATGCTTGCCAGAAAGGGGAAGAGTGTTTTTTTATTTATTAGGGACAGGGAGTTATACAAAGAGATATTATACACAGGAGTAAATTCGAAGTACTTGAAGGGTGTAAGGCTCTCTGAGAACATTACCCCTGTTAACGATATAGGTATTGTTAAGCACGTTGACTCTGTTATCATAGCTGTGCCGGTACGGTTTATGCGCGGAGTTTTACTTCAGATGAAGGATTATATTTCGCCTGAGCATGTTATTATCAGTGTATCAAAGGGTATGGAGTATAAGACATCTCTTACCCCTCTTGGAATAGTAAGGGATGTGATTTCACACGGATCGGACAGGAGTGCTGTGCTAAGTGGGCCTAATTTTGCTTTGGAGATTGCCAAGCAATTGCCTGCGGCTGCTGTTGTTGCCTCATGGAACGAAGCGTTGGCCAGAGATGTGGCTTCTTTGTTTTTTCAGAGGCATTACTATAGGGTTTATACCTCAACAGATGTTATAGGTGTTGAGCTTGGAGGAGCCTTGAAAAATATTATAGCCATTACATCTGGAATAAGTGATGGACTCAGGTATGGTGATAATGCAAGAGCTTCCCTGATAACAAGAGGGCTTTTTGAAATGATGAAATTTGGCGTGTTCATGGGTGCCAGAAGGGAAACCTTCATGGGTCTTGCTGGGTTGGGAGATCTTATTTTGACATGCACGGGTAGACTCAGCAGGAATAGGGCAGTTGGGCTCAGGATAGCCCATGGTGAAAAGCTTGAAGATATACTTGCGTCAATGGTTATGGTGCCTGAAGGTGTGTATACGGTGCGTTCTGTTTTTGAATTGTCTGTAAAGTATTCAATTGATATGCCTATAACGAGGGAAACTTATTTAGTGTTATATGAGAACAAGGATCCGTATGATTCCCTCAATGAGCTTATGAAGAGGCCCATAAAACAAGAAACATATGATATCGCTTGAGAGTTTTCTTGAAAAGCATGCTTTGAATGTGAGAAAGCCATTGAGATATATCTCTATTGAGCGGAACCGTGTAGTTAAGGACTGGAGTGCAACGCCGGTGAGGTTTGTGGTAGTGTACCCAGATGTTTACGAAGTTGGTATGAACAATCTTTCCGTTCAGATTATTTATTCTATCATAAATAGTATTCCTAACGCCTTGTGTGAAAGGGCTTTTTTGCCTGGTAAGGATGTTGTGGAATTGATGCTTAGGAAGGGGGTAGAGTTATTTTCTTTGGAGAACAGGAAGCCGTTAAGAGAATTTGATGTTATAGCTTTTACGGTATCCAGTGAAATGGTGTTTACTAATATACTTAAAATTCTGGAGCTATCCAATATAAACATATTCTCCAGAGACAGGCGATCCCTTCCGCTTGTTACTGCCGGTGGTTCTTCCATTCTTAATCCTTCTCCTCTTAAGCCCTTCATAGATGTATTTGCAATAGGGGATGCTGAGGTGCTGATACCAAAGCTTGTTGATATTGTTCATTCCGTGAAGAAAAGGAACGAGCTTCTTCAGATAGTGAGCAGAGAGGAAGGGTTCTATGTTCCATTGGTGGATAGTGCTTCACAGGTGACAAGAGTGTATAGCACTCGCCTTGCGAGGATTGATAGACCTGTGGTGCCGATACTTGAAACAGTGCACGATAGATTGTCAGTGGAAATAGCTCGGGGATGCCTAAGAGGGTGCAGATTTTGTCAAGCCGGTTATGTGTACAGGCCTTACAGGGAAAAATCTGTGGATGAGATATACAGCGAATTGAGGAACGCTGTGTCAAATACAGGATTTACTGATGTTGGTTTTCTATCTTTGTCCGTTTCTGACTACAGCGAGTTCCCAAAACTTCTCAATAGAGTAACGCCGTATCTTCATAGCATGAGTGCTAGTCTGTCTCTTCCTTCTATGAGGGTTGATATGGTGGGAGAATCTTTGTCCTTGTTTATGCAAACGTACTCTACATCAACATTCACTATAGCCCCAGAGGTGGGTTCTGATAGGTTATCCGATATTGTAAATAAGGGTTTAAAGAGAGAGATGGTGTTGAGAAATGCCGAGGCTCTCATAAAGTCTGGCTGGCAGAAGATAAAGTTCTATTTTATGATTGGTCTGCCGTTTGAGAGTGAAGAGGATGTGATGGGGATAGCAGAACTGCTCAGGGAAATGAAGATTATGGCTCGAGCTTTAAAGAAGAGGGTGAGATTTTCGGCCAGTATAAATACATTTTCCCCTAAACCCCATACACCGTTCCAGTGGGGCAGATTCATTGGCATTGAGAAAGCGAGACACAGAATGAGGATTATAAAGGATAACACTCCGTCAAACATTGCTCTTAGGTTTCATAGTCCTGAGTCCTCTCTTGTTGAGAGCTTGTATGCTACTGGAGGCGATGGTGTTTCAGATGTTGTTTTGGAGGCTTTCAGGAAAGGGGCTTTTATGGATTCCTGGCAGGAGTTTTTTCTGTGGGATGTATACAGTCTTATATTGAGTGAGTTTGATACTGACTTTTTGTTTAGTGGAAGGTCAGTTGAGGATAGTCTTCCTTGGGATAATATTGATGTAGGTGTGAGTAGAAGGTTTCTTGTTTCAGAGTTTGAAAGAGCTAAGAAGGGTCTTCCCACAGGATTCTGCAGGGAAGAGGGTTGTGTTGGGTGTGGTATATGTACACCAGAGATGGTGCGTTCGTTGAGGCCTGTGCCTCCAAGGGTGGAAATAGGAGTGGTTCCGCATAGCAATGATGCTGTTGCAGAACGGTATCTTGTCGAGTATGGCAAGGTGGGCGAGGCTCGGTTTATCTCCCATAAGGATTTGCAGAGAGTATTTATAAGGGCTTTTGCATCTTTGATGCTTCCGGTGGCTTATTCTTCCGGCTACAATAGGAAGCCAAGAATAGCTTTCTCTCCAGCAATACCTGTGGGTGTGGAATCTGAGAGCGAATTTCTTATTGTTTGTTTTAGAGAGTTTGTAGGTATGGAAAGGATCTTCAAGCTGAATGAAGTACTTCCTGATGGTATATTCATCAAGGGAGTTTCTACCACAGGGCATAAATCTGTGGAGAAACTCATAGATAGGATTGTTTATTCTACGTGCGATGGTAGGATAGTTTGGTTGTGTATGAGGAACGAGAATCCATTTGTGTTCATTAAGAGGAGTGTAGGGTTGAGGAGTAATTGTGTCAAGAGGCGGATAATACTTAGAGGTTAAGGGAGTGTTTATGGGCAAGAAGTCTTATCTGAGAGAGCTTGAGGCGGAGAGTATCTATATAATAAGGGAAGCTGTAGCGGAGGCTGAAAATCCAGTGATGCTTTATTCTGTAGGTAAGGACTCGTCGGTTATGGTGCACCTCGCCATGAAGGCATTTTATCCGTCAAAGCCACCGTTTCCGCTTATGCACATAGATACAACGTGGAAGTTCAGGGAAATGATAGAATTCAGGGACAGGAGGGTGAAGGAGCTGGGGCTTGATTTGATTGTTTATGTGAATGAGGAAGGCCTGAAGATGGGGATTAACCCCTTTGTGCATGGTAGCAAGGTCCATACGGATATAATGAAGACAGAGGCCCTTAAGAAAGCTCTTGATAAGTATGGCTTTGATGTAATATTTGGTGGGGCGAGAAGGGATGAAGAGAAGTCTAGGGCCAAGGAGAGGGTTTTTTCGTTCAGAGATAAGCACCACAGATGGGATCCGAAGAATCAAAGACCTGAGTTGTGGAATATATATAATACAAGGATAAATAAGGGTGAGAGCATAAGGGTTTTTCCACTATCAAACTGGACTGAGCTTGATGTGTGGATGTATATTTATCTTGAGAAGATTCCTGTTGTACCGCTGTATTTTGCCAAGGAGAGGGAAGTTGTCGACATCGGTGGAGCTAAGATACTGGTGGATGATGATAGGATGCCCATAGAGTATAGGAAGAAGGCAAGGAAAGAAAAAGTTAGATTCAGGACACTTGGTTGTTACCCGCTCACGGGTGCTATAAATTCTGATGCTGAGACGGTTGAAGATATAATCATGGAAATGCTTGAAACTCGGTATTCTGAAAGGCAGGGCAGGGTTATAGATTTTGATCAGGCTGGTTCTATGGAAAAGAAAAAGATTGAGGGGTACTTCTGAAAATGGGAGGTGTAGAGGATTTTATAAGAGAGGATAGCCAGAAGAGTATATTGAAGTTCCTTACATGTGGTAGTGTGGATGATGGGAAATCAACACTTATAGGCAGGCTATTACACGACTCAAAGTTGCTTTATGAGGATCAGCTTCGTTCCCTTCTTAGGGAGGGTAGAAGACGGGATAGTGATGATATTGATTTCTCTGTTGTAGTGGATGGTTTGCAGGCTGAGAGAGAACAGGGGATCACGATAGATGTGGCCTACAGATATTTTTCTACAAAGAGAAGAAAGTTTATTATAGCTGACGTTCCAGGGCATGAACAGTATACCAGAAATATGGTCACTGGGGCCTCCAATTCAGAACTTGCTGTTATTTTAATAGATGCACGAAACGGTGTATTAACCCAAACAAAGAGGCATACGTTCATTGTGGACCTGCTGGGTATAAGAAATGTCATCGTTGCCGTGAATAAGATGGATCTTGTGGATTATGATGAGGGAGTCTTTAATAGAATAAAGGCAGATTATGGTAAGTTTATTAGGGAATTAAACATAGATGATGTGGTGTTCATTCCCATTTCGGCACTCAAAGGTGATAATGTTGTTGAGAAAAGCACAAACATGCCGTGGTACACCGGGAAACCTCTCATGAATGTACTTGAAGAGGTGGAGGTGAGAAAGGGATCGGTGAGTAATGATTTCAGGTTTCCTGTTCAGTACGTGATAAGAAAAGGGGATTTTAGAGGATATAGTGGCACAGTTGTTTCTGGTGTTGTGAGACGTGGGGATAGTTTGACTGTTTTGCCGTCTGGAATTACGTCTAAGGTTAAATATCTCGTTCCACCGCACTTTTCAGTGGCTGCTGCTGGTGAGCCTATTACTGTTGATAGTGCTGGTAGTGGAGATGCTATCTCTATTGTTTTTGAAGATGATATAGATGTTAGCAGGGGAAATATGCTCGTAAAGTCAGATTCTGTGCCTGAGATGAGCGACTGTTTTGATGCTTATGTTGTGTGGATGCATGAGGAGCCGCTTGTATTGAACAGAATTTACTATATGAAAAGGGCTACCACGCTTATAAATATGTATGTGGATGAGATATACCATGTGGTTGATGTAAATGCGTTGGAGGAAAAACGGACTGATTCACTTTCTTTGAATGAGATTGGTTACTGTAGGATCAATCTTTATACGGAGATAGCCTTTGATAGGTACGCTGAGAATAGATATACGGGTAGTTTTATTGTTATAGATAGAATAACGAACTACACTGTAGGTGCTGGTATGATATTCAACAGAAATGTCAGCAGGCATATAGTATGGCATAAACACAGGGTGGATAAGTCCGACAGAGTTAGATTGAAGTCCCATAAACCTGCTGTTATTTGGTTTACGGGTTTAAGTGCTTCTGGTAAGTCTACTATAGCGAATGCCTTGGAAGAAAAGCTTAACAGAATGAGGGTTCACACATATCTGTTGGATGGTGATAATGTTAGGTATGGTTTGAATAAGGACTTGGGTTTTTCCAAGGAGGACAGAACGGAGAATATAAGGAGAATAGGAGAGGTTGCTAAACTGTTTGTGGATGCAGGTCTCGTTGTTATTACGTCCTTTATTTCGCCATATAAGGAGGATAGACTGAGGGTTCGTTCCCTTGTTGACGAGGATGAATTTGTGGAAGTTTATGTAAACACGCCCCTTGAGATTTGTGAGAAGAGGGATCCAAAGGGTCTCTACAGAAAGGCCAGAAAGGGTTTGATAAAGGGGTTTACGGGTATAGATTCACCCTATGAGCCACCTGAGGGAGCTGAGGTAGAGATAAAGACCGAGGAGCTAAGTGTTGATGAAGCTGTGGAGAAAATAATAAGGTATTTGAAGGAGCACGGGATAATTTGATCTGTTTTTGGAGAAGAATTTGCGGAGAATCCCGCTATCTCTAATAGACGGTGTATTTTTTGTTATACTTGTTTCTATCATTATAGTGATGGGTGTAGTATTGTTCTTTGCTTTGAGGACGTACAAACAGGAGGTTTCCGATAATATGCTCCTTTTGAGAAGGGTTTATATTATGCATGAAAGAAGAGTTATCAGAAGACAGGTGAATAATATTGTTACGTTTATAGACTATGCGTATAGGAGTGAGCTTGAGAGTGAGAAGAGGATGCTAACAGAAGAGGTGGAGAGGTTGGAACCTGAAATTAAGCTAATTTATGAGCTTGGTAAGCTTACTCCTTCAACTATCAGAGCATTTCCACGCTTGGATGTTTCCAACCTGTTTTTGATTAGGAAGGATGGGACAGTGATATACTACCCTGATATGCCACTGCTTACGGACATCAAGGGATTGAGGGATGCTTTTGGGAGTAGGGTGTTTCCCAGCATTCTCAGGGCTGCAGGTATGGATGGTGGTGGATTTGTTTACTCGTTTTGGTTTTTAAAGTATCACAAGAGAGGTCTTGTCAAGAAAGTGATGTACGTAAAAAAGCTTGGTAATACGAATATTATACTCGGTGCCGAGGCCACCATACCCATGGGCCATGTGGAAAGCGATGTTGTTCATTTCTTAACAAGGGCCAAGAGTATTTTGCACTCGGGTCATTATGTATTTGTTATGCAACTCTATAACATCAATGGTGGTAGATGTTTTGGCAGGGTCATAGTGAACCCGGATAGACCCAACACCCTGGGAATGTGTGTTTCATCAAATGAGCCGGATGTGGAAGGCTTCTATTACAGGAGTGTATATCTGGGAGAACTCAGAGATAGAGGTAAGGGTTTCATTACCTGGGTGGGCATTAACCCCAAGACAGGCAAGAGGGATAAGGAGATTGCATATCTCAGGCTCTACAAACCGCTGATGTGGATTGTTGGGAGTGGATTTTATGAGAGTAGTGTGGATA
>CAZERD010000009.1:0-45531 GCA_964515405.1 uncultured Desulfurellales bacterium | reverse complement strand
CCATTATCAATAAAGGGCTTAATATCCCAGAGCATTTATTTTTAAGAACTGAAGATATTATTGAATATGAAAAACGAATATATAACTGCGAGAATATATGACTTGCGAGAAGTTTAAGAACGAGATTAGAATCCTCATCAAATTCTTTTCAATATACTGCTCTGACAAACACAGCAATCAGTTAAATAAGAAATACGAAATTGAGCGCAGTGGGTGTAAGTTATCGGTTGCAATTTCACTATGTCCACAGTGTCAAGAATTATTCGAGTACGCCATGGATAGGCTAAAGGAGTGCACTCAGGAGCCAAAACCAAAGTGCAGGCACTGTCCCAATAACTGCTACGACATACAGCACCGCACTCGAGTGGCAAGGGTTATGAGGTATGCAGGCGTAAAAACAGGACTGTCAAAAGCTTTAAAACTCCTCAATAAGAAACCATAATCCACGATGCACCTTCTTGACTTTTTTACCGCTGCAGGTAAGAATACTAAAAATGCAGGGAGGAAACTAACAAATGAACGTGCTCGTAATAGGTTCTGGTGGTAGAGAACACGTCATAGCATATAAAATAAGACAGTCTCCGCTGTGCAGTGACTTGTTTTGCCTAAGAGGGAACGGGGGAACACTTGAAATAGCCGAGAACATTGAATTATCCGAGACAGACTTTGAAAGCATAAAAAACTTCTGCAAAAGAAACAACGTATCCCTCGTCGTTGTAGGGCCAGAAGCACCCTTAGCAATGGGCATCTCAGACTACCTTTCCTCAGAAGGTATAAATGTATTTGGACCTTCAAAAAGAGCATCACAAATAGAAGCAAGCAAGTCCTTTGCAAAGGTGTTTTTCAAGAAATACAACATACCAACAGCAGACTTTAGCGTGTTTGACAATTATAGAGATGCTATGGAGTATATAAACAGAAAAGGAACTCCAATAGTAGTAAAAGCTGATGGCTTGGCCCGAGGGAAAGGGGTATCTGTAGCAAAATCTGCCGACGAAGCAGAACATGCACTGAAAGAGATATTCGTTAATAAAAAATTCGGAAAGGCAGGGGAAAAGGTAGTTATAGAAGAGTTCATTGAGGGAGAGGAAGCTTCTTTACTGGCATTTGTTGACGGTAAAACGATCATCCCATTAATCCCAGCACAGGACCACAAACAGATATATGACAACGATAAAGGACCAAACACAGGTGGAATGGGTGCATACGCAAGGGCACCCATAATAAACGATAAATTGTTCAAGGAGATCATTGATGAGGTATTCCTGAGAACAATGGATGGATTCGCAATGGAAGGGATATCTTACAAAGGAATACTCTACGCCGGGCTCATGATAAAAAATAATAGACCCTATATACTCGAATTCAATTGCAGATTCGGGGATCCAGAAGCACAGGCTATTCTCCCCCTCATGAAGTCAGACATAATGGAACTATTCATCGCAAGCGTGGAATCCGAACTCTCGGGGGGGAAAGTAGAGTGGGATAACAGGTATGCCGTGTGTGTTGTAGCAGCCAGCGGTGGCTACCCCAACCATTACGAAAAGGGAAAAGAAATAACAGGATTGAAAAGGGTGAAACAGTTGGAAGACGTCGCTGTATTTCACGCCGGCACAAAAAGAATAAAAGGCAAAATATACACAAACGGCGGAAGAGTATTAAACGTGGTAGGTATAAGCAGAAACTTTACTGACGCACAGAAAAAAGCCTACTCTGGAATCCAACTCATTAAGTTTGAAGGTATGTATTACAGGAAAGACATAGGCAATAAAGCGATAAAATACTTAGGAGTGTAGAATGAAGGTAGCTGTAATAGCAGGTAGCAAAAGCGATGGCGAATTTATATCCGCAGTGTTGAATGTTTTGAAGGAATTCAATATAGAAAACAGCGTGTTCATAACAAGTGCCCACAGGAGCCCAAACTTCACAAGGGAAATAGCTCTCAAAGTTGATAAAGAGTACGACATAGCTATAGTGCTTGCTGGTCTATCGGCAGCTCTGCCCGGCGTAATAGCATCATACACTACAAGACCCGTAATAGGCGTCCCACTCCCAGCCGAACTCATGGGACTTGATGCTTTATTCTCAGTAGCCCAAATGCCCTCAGGTGTACCCGTAGCCACCATGGGTGTAGGAAAGAAGGGGGCAAAGAATGCAGCCTTGCTCGCTATAAGAATACTCTCCCTGAGCAATGAGCATCTCAGGGAGAAACTCTCAGAGTATATGAAACATCAGGAAGAAGAAGTAAAAGCCACAAACAGCAATGTTTAACTTCTCAATAAAACACAGGGATGGAAAGAGCAGGGTAGGCGTTATAGATCTAGGCTATCTAAAAGTACAGACCCCTGTCTTCATGCCAGTGGGTACCCAAGGAACCGTGAAAGCCTTACTCCCGGAGATGCTTGAGAATATTGGAGTGAGCATTATGTTATCCAATACGTATCATCTTTATCTGCGCCCCGGGGTCGACGTTATAGAGAAACTTGGTGGACTGCATAGGTTCACGGGCTGGAAACGCGGAATATTAACAGACAGTGGAGGATTTCAGGTTTTCAGCTTAAAAGGATTAACAACCGTATCAGTATCAGGTGTTAGTTTCAGATCACACATAGATGGATCGCTCCATTTCCTAACTCCAGAAGATGTGATTCAACTCCAATACCGATGGGGGAGCGACATAGCGATGGTACTGGATGAGTGTCCCCCGTACGGCTCTAGCCTCAACAGGATAGCTCAGTCCCTCAATATAACGCTTAAATGGGCTGAGCGATCTATTGAGTCAAGAAAACTATTCCCCGTGAATGCTATGTTTGGGATAGTTCAAGGCGGTGTATTTGAAGAATTAAGACGTGAAGCAGCACACCGCATTGGGGAAATGGAATTTGACGGCATAGCTATAGGCGGTCTAAGTGTAGGAGAACCAACGGAAGAAACATACAGGGCATGTGCTACGGCTACAGAACACTTACCTGAAGACAAACCAAGATACGCAATGGGGATAGGCAAACCAGAAGATATTATTGAAATGGTATCCCTCGGGATAGATATGTTCGACTGCGTAATACCAACAAGAAATGCCCGCAATGGTTCACTCTTTACAGACAACGGGATACTCAACATAAAAAGAAGTGAATTTGCATCCGACTCAAAACCCATAGATGAGCACTGTAGGTGTTATACGTGCACCCGCTTTTCAAGGGCATATCTAAGACATCTGTACAAAGCTGGCGAGCTCTCCTTTTATACCCTTGCAACCATACACAATATTTACTACTATACTAAGTTAATGGAGAGAATCAGGAAGGCTATACGCACTGGAGAATTCTCCACGTTTAAGAGGCGGTTCTATGAGAGATATAAAGTGGTTCGTCAGAGTTCTGAGTGAGCATTTCTCGCAGAGGCTGGTAAGCATAGGACTCCACACACTGGGCGTTACTTCATTTTTAAACAAGAATGGCATCTTTGTAGTGCTGGACAGGGTGAATATACACGACATGCTGTTAGTAAAGGAAGCTTACAATAAAATAAAAAAGAACTATACAAACCCTATGGTTGTAAGGGAGAGTTTCTTCAAGGAAACATCAGAAATATTCTGCATGGAGCTACTGGAGCTAAAGGAGAATTCCCATATACTACACGGGATAAATCCATTCAAGGGAATAGAGGTCAGCAGTGAATCCCTGAGACGGCAGATTATCTATGAGATACATAGCAAAAACATGGCCCTCAAAGGGGCCTTTGTTGACCTTCCCATTGACAAAAAGGTAATAGAAGATGTAGCATACAGATCTCTATATAGCTTCCTCCTTATAATCAGGAATATAATGAGACTCAGAGGCAAGCTTATAAACGATGCCTCATTGATAGAAGAGTTTGAGAAGGAATTCAACGTAGCATTGAAAGGATTCAAAGCACTCAGGGATTCTCCTTCAATGGGCTTTGATAGACTGTTCAAAACATTCAAAATCTACTTAAACGAGGTAGAAGAAATTGCTTCGAATATTGATAGATTCATTCATTAAGTTTCTAACAGAAACGTCTGTTTACGCCTCGACAAACGGTAGAACAGCAAGTTTTTACGCCACGAATATTATACTCCTCATAGCCCTAATAGTTATTTTTATACCTTATCTTATCCCACTTGCATTAAAGAGGTTTAATGGTATTTATATAACTGACTGGGACAACAACCTGGGGAGCTGTTTTGGGGGCAGCCTAGGTGGCGGATACGGAATGTTCAGCGGTAACGCCAAAAAATACTTAGGTGGAAAGTGGTAGGTGATACAATGAAAAGTGTATTGGGAGTCTTTTTTTTCGTTTTGTTCGTAATAATATTCCTTGGGCTGTTCTACTACAGTGGATACAATAAATTACAATCCCTTCATTCTCAGGTCGATTTGAAGTGGAACAGCGTAGAGAGAATCCTAAAAAGTAAAGCAGAGACGGTTCAGTCTCTGGTCAAACTTGTAGAATCAAATGACAATATAGATTCTAGAATGCTTGAAAAACTGAGCAACATAACATCAAGCCTAATGCAATCAAATGCAAAACCAAGGGAAGTTGAACTGGACAAAGAGCTGAACAAAAATACTGCTAGGCTCTTTGTAAACATAGGAACAGTACCAGAACTGAAGGGTGACGAAAAAGTAGAACAACTCATGGGAGAAATCGCAAATATTGATAACGAACTGATCCAGGAGGCAAATTCGTACAACTCGGCCGCTCAACTCTACAACAAAACTATAACCTCATTCCCGTACAACCTTATAGCATCAAAAATGGGCCTTAGAAAGATGCCTTATTTTGAGGTAGAAAGGCTCTCTATACCACCGGTAAAGGAAAAAAACAAGCCAAAAACAAAGCCAAAGAAAAAAAGAAGTACCCCCCCTCTTATCAATGTGCAACAAACCTAATTACATGTATAGTCTCCCAAAACTACTCCAGGAGTTCTTGAACTACTTGGAACTAAACAAAGGGCTATCCAGAAACACAATAGATAGTTACAGTAATGATCTAAGAAACTTTGTTTCCTACCTCTCCGGAAGGGAACCAGAGGCAAAACTCATCAACGAATATGTTCAAAACCTCAGGAGCAAATACAAGGTCTCCACAGTAAACAGGAAATTATCAAGCATAAGGGGATTCGTTAAATATATACACCACAAATACGACCCATCCTTGGGAACAATCAGTGTGAAAAACCTGAAAAGCAGAAGGAACATACCAGAATACATAAGCTTTGAAAGATTAAAAAAGCTCTTTTCCAACGATAGGGATGGACTTATACTCATGTTTCTATATGCAACAGGTTTAAGGGTATCCGAGCTCATCAATCTCAGAATATCGGATATATTTTTTGAAGCAGGATTCCTAAGGATAAAAGGTAAAGGAAGGAAAGAGAGAATGGTTCCGATAGCTCTGGGCGTACTGAACAGGACGAAGGAGTACATAAACAGGGAAAGGAAAAAGCATCCTGCTGCTGGAAGGCATGACTTCCTCTTCGTCAACAAGGACGGGAAAAAATTCACAAGACAAGGAATGTGGAAACTAATCAGGAAGAAAGCGCTATCAGAGGGCCTGTATTTACATCCACACTCCCTCAGACATATGTTCGCTGTGCATTTGCTAGAAAACGGTGCTGATCTCAGAAGCTTGAAAGAGATGTTGGGACATGAGAGCATACTCACAACCCAAATATACACGGAAATAACAGATTCCTTGTTGGAAAAAGAGTTCAGGGATAAGGATACGTTTGAATGAAAAGCTCAGGCATAATAGTAGCCGCAGGCAAAGGTAAAAGGTTTGGAGGTAAAAAACAGTTTGAAAAGCTGGGAAGCGGTATTGTACTGGACTACAGTGTCTTCGCATTCAGAAGTTGTGTTGATGAAATTATAATCGTAACCTCAATAGAAGACGCCCCGTTTGTAAAGCGTAGATACGGAGTTACAGTTGTTGAGGGTGGGAAAAGAAGAATGGATTCTGTTTTTAACGGACTGAGGGAAGCAAGAGGAGAATATGTAATTATACACGATGCTGTAAGACCACTTATAACCTCAGATAAACTCAAAAAAATCCTCTCCCTATCCGAACAATATAAGGCCTCTATATATGCTGTTCCCATTAAAGACACGCTAAAAATAGTAGAGAAAAACATGTCCGTACACACTGTGGACAGACGCGGTATCTATGCTGCACAGACTCCCCAGGCCTTTAAAAAAAGCACACTTATAAAAGCTTACGAAATGGCGCTCTCAACTAACGAAGAATACACCGATGAATCATCCATATGGGAGAAGTTCATTGGCCCAGTCCATGTGGTAGAAGGAGAACACAGAAACATAAAAATAACCACTAGAGAGGATTTAAAAATAGTAAAATGCCTATTAGAGTCGGAATAGGATATGACGTCCATAGGCTTACTAAGAACCGAAAACTTGTCTTAGGGGGGGTGCACATACCTTATAGGCTCGGCCTTCTGGGGCACTCTGATGGGGATTGCCTGGTGCATGCCATAATAGATGCTATATTGGGAGCCTGTGGGCTGGGAGACATCGGAGAAATGTTTCCTGACTCCGATAAACACTACGAGGACATATCAAGCATACTACTGCTTGAAAGGGTAAGGGAAGCAACCTCAAGAATGGGTACAAGAATACACAATATAGATGCAACAATAGTGGCAGAACAGCCAAAAATACTACCATACAAGAATAAAATGAGAGAAATTATAGCCACTGCCTTGAAAATAGATCCTTCAACTGTTAATATTAAAGCCAAGACAACGGAAGGATTGGGGTTTGAGGGTGAAATGAAAGGTATAGCCGCTTATGCTGTAGCACTGGTGGAGGTTCCATAATGAACGGCATAGGCAAAATGATGATAATCATAGGGATCATGCTTATTATTTTTGGTGTGCTATTCGTGTATTTTCCTAAATTTCCCTTGGGAAGGCTCCCTGGGGATATCATTGTGAGGAAAGGAAACTTTACATTTTATTTTCCCCTTGTAACGAGCATCATTTTGAGTATAATCTTTTCAATTATTTTGTACCTTTTCTCAAGGCATTAAGGAGGTCTAATGTTAGGAATAATTCCAAGCGCTTACGCAGCAGGGACAGCTCAGTCACCCAATCTGTTGGGTGAATTCCTACCACTTATACTTATCATCGTGGTATTCTACATCTTCCTGATCATGCCCCAGCAAAAGCAGAGAAAAAAACACAAAGAGTTCATAAGTAGCCTGAAAAAAGGAGACAAAGTCATTACATCCAGTGGGATATATGGAACAGTGATAAAGGTTAATGAAAGGGATGTAATATTGGAAATAGCTGAAAACGTTCACATAAAAATAGTAAAAGAGAACATAATGGCTCCGGCCAGCTGAAGGGATAAGCACCGATGAAAAGTTCAACTTGGATGAAATTGGGACTCATCTTGGCTGTGATCATCATATTTACCTTGTTCTCCATCCCATCGTTCGTTAGTAGCAATAAACTCCCTTCGTTTTTCCCCAAAAACAGGGTTCACCTAGGGCTTGACCTTAAAGGAGGGGTTTATCTAGTGCTAGCTGCAGAAACAGACAAAGCTGTAAATAGCGTTGTAGCAATGGCTGCAAACAACCTCAAGGAAGAATTGCTTAATGCTAAGATAGCCTATGACGAGATCCTACCCAAAGGCAGCGAGATAATCATAAAGCTAGTTGATAAAAACGATACGAGTAGAACCGTAAACCTTATTGAGCAAAACCTAACAAGTTACGATGTTGTATCCTCAAGTCACGACATAATTATTCGCCTAAAGGAAAAGTATATAAACCGTATTCAAGAGCAAGCAGTAGAGCAGGCGGTTGGTGTGATAAGAAATAGAATAGATCAGTTTGGCGTCGTTGAACCCACCATAACAAGGGTAGGATTCAATAAAATAGTTGTGGAATTACCAGGAATAAAAAACGAAAACAGAGCAATAAGACTAATAGGACAAACAGCACGTCTTACCCTCCATTTGGTGGACGACTCTGTAAACGTGGATCAGGCACTCGCTGGCAATTTACCTCCGGATGATGAAATACTGTACCAGATAGTGCACAACCCCACAACCGGTGAGGTAGAAAAAATACCAATGGTGGTCAAGAAAGAACCTATCATAACAGGAAGCATGATAAAGAAAGCTTACGTATCATTCGGCCAGGCTGGTCAACCACAGGTATCATTTGAACTGAACAGCAAGGGCGCAAAAATATTCGCACAGTTCACTGGAAGCCACATAGGGAAGAGACTTGCGATTGTTCTGGACAATGTGATATATTCAGCCCCTGTTATTCAGACACGTATAGATGGTGGTAGAGGAGTGATCACAGGGAACTTTACACTCAAACAAGCACATGACCTCGCCATAGTACTCAGAAGCGGGTCCCTTCCTGTTCCTGTGAAGATACTGGAAAAGGTAACGATAGGACCGACACTCGGTAAACTGTCAATAAAGCAAAGCACCACAGCTATGATAGTCGGGAGTATTATGGTGGTCCTGTTTATGGCTTTCTACTACAAGTTTGCTGGAATACTGGCAGACTTTGCCCTTGCAGTTAACGTACTAATAATATTCGGCGCGCTTGCTATGTTCGGCGCCACACTTACCCTACCAGGAATTGCTGGTATAGCATTGAGCATAGGTATGGCTGTAGACGCCAACGTACTTATATATGAACGCGTCAGAGAAGAATTAAGATTGGGACGGAGCGTGGCGGATGCCATAGAACTCGGATATTCCCGTGCGTGGATAACAATATTTGACTCAAATATCACAACACTCATCATAGCACTAATACTCTACCAGTTCGGATCAGGACCTGTAAAAGGTTTTGCCGTCACTATGTCAATAGGATTAATAGCAAATCTGTTCACGGCCGTAACACTGACCAAAACCATATATGACATCGTACTTTATAAGTTTAAACCAAAGACGCTTAGCATTTAGGGGGCTGTATGATCGAAATAGTAAAACCAGACATTTACATAGACTTCGTAAAAAGATTCAAATATGCGATAGCAATCTCCATAATACTGATACTAATAGGTATGGGGGTTATGATAGCAAACGGCGGACCCAAGTTAGGAATAGAGTTTAAAGGTGGAACATCCATACACATAGCATTCAATAAACCCATTAAGATCTCTGCTCTCAGGGCCGTAATTAAAAACGCTCCCTACTTCAAAGATGCAAGCATACAGGAATTCGGTTCCGGTAATAAGCAATTCCTCATTTACACAAAGCTCTCCACATCATCAACAACGAAGTCCATAGAGAACCAACTGAAAAAATATCTCAACGAAAGGTTCTCAGGGGAATATAAGATACTAAAGGTGGAAATGATAGGTCCTGCAATAGGTAAAGAATTTCAAAAGGATGCCTTGTTTGCAATATTCCTATCATTTATAGCCATACTTATATACATAACCATAAGATTTCAGTTTAGATTCGGTATTGGAGCCCTACTGGCGCTTTTCCACGATATATTAATGACTGTAGGATTCTTGTGCATCTTTGGATATACATTCAACCTTGACGTTATAGCCGCCATACTGACGCTAATAGGATATTCCGTCAACGACACAATTGTCATATTTGATAGAATAAGAGAAAAAGTGCGTACAAACAGAAAATTAAACAATATTGAAGCCATAAATCGCGGTATAAGTGAAACATTGTCAAGAACAATACTCACCGCGGGGACAGTCGTATTTGTAGTTCTAGCACTGTTTCTCTTTGGCGGACATACACTCAAAGGAATGTCATTTGCACTTCTCGTTGGTACCATATCCGGCACATACTCCTCAATATTTATAGCATCACCCGTACTCCTCATGTTTAAAGGACCACTTATGCCAGAGAAAAAGGAAAAGGACTCTGTGGAGAGGTTCAAAGAACAGGTTGAATTTGATATCAAGAATGTCAGGCGGTAGTGTCTGTTGAACTAAAGAACTTCCTATCCCTATTTAAAGATACAAAGAAAGCTTACAGAACAGTCCTTACTATCACTTCTACTTATGGACTCTTGAGAGAACTTTCAGACTCCATGGATTCACTCTACACATGCTTAAAAAACGTATGCAATAGAGACACCGCATTTACATACTTTGAGCAGTTCATTGCGAATTCAACAATGAAATCCACCGTGTTCGAGTTACTTAAGTGCTTCCCGGTCGTACGTGAGGTGCTCTTTGGCATACTTTCACAATCATCAACCCTATCCAGATTCCTAATACTCAACCCCGAGAGCCTTTTTTGGCTCATAGAAGAAAGTACCCTTGGGCATAACAAGTGCAAAGAAAACTATATAGCAGAAGCCAGGAATTTTCTATCCATCACGAAGGATACCAACAAAAAAGAGTATCTTTTGAGAATCTTCAGAAAGCGGGAGTACCTAAGAATAGCAGCCAGAGAAATAATAAAAGCATGCCCCTTTGAACAAACAATGAAGGAACTCTCTGAGCTTGCCAAAGCCATACTTGAGGTATCCATTGATATAGCGTACGAGAAATTATCCCACCGTTACAGGAAAGCAGATAGAAATATATGCATAATAGGAATGGGCAAACTCGGGAGTGGAGAATTGAACTTCTCCTCCGATATAGATATCCTATTCGTGCACAAGGACCCACAAAAATCTGATTTTTACAACAAACTCGCCTCATCAATAATATCTATAATATCCTCAGATAAAGAGGGAGGATACGTGTTTAGGGTAGACACCGAATTGAGACCCGGCGGTAAATACTATCCTCTCTCCATGAGTATTGAGGAATATGAGTACTACTACAACACCTTCGGGCAAACATGGGAAAAGATGGCTTTACTTAGAGCAAGCCTGGCGGCAGGCAGTCTAGACCTATACAGAGAATTCAGGAGCGTGATTGATGGATTCATATATGCCCCCCCTGTGGATGAAACATATATCGATGAAATACGCTCACTGATGTTCAGAATAAAAAAGCACTCCCATCATATGGAAGGAACAAACCTCATCCCCAGAGAAAAGATAGATGTAAAGAAGGGAGAAGGTGGAATAAGGGAGGTAGAGTTTATCGTACACTACCTACAACTCATATACGGTAAAGAATATAAAACCCTGAGGTACGGCAGTATATGTGAACTCATAAACAAACTCTCCACACTAAACCTCATGGACACAAAAACAGCAAATAAACTGAAAACTTCCTACCTATTTTTGCGCCTTGTGGAACATAAGCTCCAGCTAAAGGATGAAAGGCAAACCCAAACTTTACCTACAACCGAAGAAGAGTTGGACATGCTTGGATGTATAATGAAAAGCAGGAACTTCATCAAAGAGTATATTGATGTTACAGACTACGTGCACAGCGTATTCAGAGACATGTTCATAGGGAAAAGCAATCTGCCAGTGTTCGGCTTCGAAGAAGACATTGAAGGCTACTTGAAGGAGAAGGGCATACAAAACGCAAACCAAATTGCACACAACATAGTAACTATATCAAGAAAGTGGAACGCAGAAAAACTAAACAGAGCAACACTTACATCTCTAATGAACAGCATAGTATCAGCAACACCAAATAACAATTTGCTATCCAACGCCATCTCAGGGTTATCAAAAATCCCCCTATCATACTTATCCTCAATCCATTCTTCTCCAGCGCTTGAGAAACTCCTCATAAAACTGCTCTCTGTTGGATACGGGAACATAATCTCTGAACACCCGTTTCTTATGGAAGAACTCTTCCTCATGGACAAAGAGATTTCGTACTCAGAAACTTCAAAACCAGAAAAAATAAGGCTTGAGTTCGCTATAATCCTTAGAACCCTGGCATTAGGCTTCGAAAAAAGATACATGGAGACGCTGAGTTCCTTTGCGGAGAACGCCATAAAAGACAGCCTCTCCGAAAACAACCTGACAAGTCTAACAGTTCTGGCTCTCGGCAAGCTCGGAATAAAAGAAATATTCAAAGGAAGCGACCTTGACTTGGTATTTCTATCCGAAGACCCATATAAAGTGAATCTATCTAGACTGAGGAAATTCATGGCGAATCTAAAAAAAATGTATGAGCTTGACCTAAGACTTAGGCCTTTTGGAGACAAAGGTCCGCTTATAGTATCAGTAAACTATATGGGGAATTATTTCCGTTTACACGCCAGAACATGGGAGTATCTAGCCTACCAGAAGAGCAGAATTGTCGCAGGTGAAACCAAAAACGTCTCGAAACTCCTCAATGAAGCCCTCTATAAAGAACTTAGCAAGAAAGACATAAAAGCTATGAAGTTAAAGATAGAAAAGAACAAAGCTCAAAGTCTCAGCATAAAGAGTTCTCCGGGGGGCATTACGGACATAGAATTTATAGCCCAGTATCTCGCCTTTAAACACGGAGTTACCAGTCTGGGTACAAGTGCAATAGGACTACTCAATGTGCTTGGTGACTGCCACACTATTGAGAGCGAAACAAAACAACTACTTATAGAGGCTTATGAATTTTATACATCAATACTATCGTGCACCAGAATCTTCTCAGATTCACCATACCTTTCAGAAGAAGACATAGAAATACTTGAATATCTCACAGGAAAATCTAACGTAAGACATGCTTTGCTGTCACGTATGAAATCTGTAAAAGAAATATTTGAGGAGGTATTCAGTTGATAATACTTGCCAGTTCATCGCCACAGAGAAGGAAACTGGTGAGAAAATGTCTTTGGAATGCAGTCCCAAAAAAACTCAAAACAAAAGAACAGCATCTGAGAGGTGAAAGCATATACTCTTATCTGACAAAAACAGTGATAAAAAAAGCTTCTCCTTTCTGGAAAAAAAGTGACGTTATATCAGCAGATACATCAATGCTCTACAAGGGAAATATTATTGGCAAACCATCATCCCGGAAAGAAGCTCTCAACATGCTTTCCCGCCTCCAAGGAAGCAGTCACACTTGTTTTACTGCTGTACTAGTCCATAGAAAGGGTAAAACCACCATAGGTATATACTCAGCACAGATTTTCATGAAAAAAATGCACAAAGAGGAAATGGAAGCATATCTTAATCTGGGTGAGTTTAAGAATAGGGCAGGGGGATATGCTATCCAAGGCAAAGCCAATAAATTCACAAAAATACTCAGCGGAAACATAGAAACAGTGATTGGTTTACCAACATCACCCCTATGCCAAATACTGACGGATAATACCATGAAAATCATCATGAACATCAACAAAACCAAAGTAGTAGGCAACATAAACACCCACAACAAAAGAAAGCTGAGAAAGAATATCACAGAAGCCATACACCACGCAGGCAAACACATATTATGGAGATAAAACGGTGAAAGCCGAGGATATAAAAAAAGGGAGATACGTAGCATGGATGTGTTATCTGGGGATACTCATCCTCGTTCCTACACTGCTACAGCCGCAAAACGAGTTTACCAGATTTCATGTAAAGCAGGGCATTATTCTTATAATTTTTTCTTTGGCTTCTTACCTACTATCCATAGCCTTATGCACTCTCTACATTGGATGCATACTGTCGAGTGCTGTGGCCATAGGTATACTATCACTTCAGATGCTCGGGATAATCAACGCTATCTCCGGAACAGCTGAACCCTTACCATTCATAGGCAAATATGCAAACTTCTTAAAATTTTGACGTACCAGCTCCAAGGTATTATTATTAGCGGTACAGCGCCTGTAGCTCAACCGGATAGAGCAACGGACTTCGGATCCGTCGGTTGGGGGTTCAAATCCCTCCAGGCGCGTTGCTTTCCATCCTTCAATCTTAGCAGGGTTTACTCTAAGGTCCAGCATCGGCAGGCACTAATGCCTGCCGGAGTACCTAACCTCACCGGAGCACCATTCTCACTGTCCCCATATAGTGTAAATCATCAGGGTTATAGCAGGTCTTCCGGAAAAAGCCCTTCAGGTGTTTAGTCCCATGCCACTTCCGAGAGGATACTTCCTATTGTTCTCTATAATAAATGATGCACAGCTCGATCTTGTTGCCCTCATCCCTTATGCATTAAGCTCCCTTTTGTCTCTGCAAACTTATACTCCCTATCCCTCACGCTTCTCTTAAATCTTTTTATACATCCCGAGCAAAAATCCTCTCTCCACCAACACCGAAAAGACCACCCATAAATAAAATGCTTGACTTACAAAATCTCATAAATATAACCTAGAGGAGTTTACTCGGTTGGCATTACCAAAAGGTCAATAGGTTAAATAAAATCGCAAAGGGGGGAAAAGAAATGATTGAAAGGTTGATAAAGGGTTTTTTCGTGAACTTCAGCATCATCTTCTTGATTGCTTCTATTGTAATAGCAATTTTGAAAACACCGTCCTGGAGAGAATCAGGCGGCAGTACCGCTGTGTATGAAGGGTTTTACAGGTGGATCACACTGCTGGCTGCCGGGGTAGTTGCAATATACGCATTTATACTCCACATGTTCTTCCCAAACCTGGCAGCAGCGAGTATAGGATGGCAAAACAGTCCATTCCAGTACGAGGTTGCCATCGCAAATTTAGGCTTCGGTGTTTTATGTATATTGGCATTCAAAGCCAGCCGAGGATTTAGAGTTGCATCCGTTACAGGAATCTCTCTGTGGTTATGGGGTGACGCAGCAGGCCACATAAGACAGATGATCTCTTCAAACAACTTCTCATCAGGTAATGCAGGGCCATGGTTTTGGTCTGATATACTAGTCCCACTATTGCTTATCATTTTCCTAAGCCTAGCTAAAATCCCACAGGAACAACATCAGACTAAAACCAAAATCAAGGCGTAACCTACCTCAACTCCGGCAAGACATTTGCTCTGTAAGAAATAGCTTCTTTCACATGAATGAGTTGTATATCATTTGAGTCATCCATATCTGCTATAGTCCTTGCCAACTTTAAAACCTTCATGAAACTCCTCGGAGAAAGACCCAATTTATCAACCGCGGTTTCAAGTATCCGATGAGACCCCTCACTTACCTTACAAAAGAGCTTTATATGTCTGTTAGTCATCTGGGAGTTAAAGGATATTCCTTCGTCCTTAAATCTCCTACTCTGTATTTCAAACACTCTTTCCACCCTCTCCCTTATATCTTCACTGCTTTCCCCGGAGGCACTATCCGATAGTTCATCGTAATCCACCTCCGCTACATTTGTATATATATCTATTCTGTCAAGTATAGGACCTGAGACACGCGAGATATACCTCTGAATCTGAGAAAGGCTACATGTACATTTCTTTTTCCTTGAGGTGTAAAAACCACACGGGCAGGGATTCATAGCGGCAACCAACAGGAACCTTGCCGGATACTTAATCTTCACCCTAGCTCTTGAGACAACCACATATCCATCCTCCATGGGTTGCCTTAAGGATTCTATAACATTCCTCCTAAACTCTGGGAACTCATCCAAAAACAAAACCCCATTATGAGCAAGGGTTATTTCACCTGGAGAAGCATCCGGACCTCCCCCTACAAGGCTAACATCGCTGGAAGTATGATGAGGGGAACGAAAAACCCTGCTAACTATAAGTGGATTCTCTCTATCAAGCAGACCAGAAGCACTATATATCTTAGTGGTTTCTATAATCTCTGCTTCACTCATTCTCGGTAGTATTCCAGGAATTCTCCGGGCTATCATGCTTTTACCCGTACCTGGTGACCCTATAAGCAGTATGTTATGAAACCCAGAAGCCGCTATCTCAACGGCTCTCTTTACCCTGTTCTGTCCCTTTATATCAGACATATCCTCAGCTATATAAGCGATACCTTTACCATGATCCTCAGGTATCCTTTCAGGCTGACGAGACCGGGTCTTCAGGAAGTCAATCACCTCAGATAAATGAGAAAATCCGTACGTTTCAGCACCACTAAGCACTGCCTCTTTCACATTATCCATACTTACAGCAAGCTTTAGCCCCTCGTATCCAGCATACACACCTATCGGAAACACGCCCCTTGTGTACTTCAATTTTCCATCCAAAGCCAATTCCGAGAAAAAAATAAAATCATCACAGACCCCTCCGAAACCTGACGCCAACAAAAGAGCAACAGCCATAGCAAGATCAAGCCCCGAACTTTGTTTCCTGATATCAGCCGGAGCAAGATTGATAGTTATTCTGCTTGGTGGTAGGCTTATCCCTACATTCGATAAAGCACTCCTAACCCTATCCTTGGACTCCTTAGCTGCACCCTCAACAAGACCTATAACATTCAGGGAAGGCAAACCAGAAGAAACATCAACCTCCACCGTGATGCCTACAGCCTCTATACCGTAAATTATGGCGCTCCTTATCCTAGAAAACATCCTTAACCTTACTGAATAGTGATGGAAACCTTCGCAGAGGGCGGGCCAACTTGATTATATATATCCACGGACCTTACCCAAAATGTATAGGTTTTTCCCTTTTTGGCACCTGCGTATATGCAATAGGTGTTTTTAGTTTCTGTTATTTCCTTGGAAAATATTAAGAGGCTCTGCATGTAGACTTTGTATGCCACAACATCCTTTCCAGCCTTATCCCAGGTAAGCTTTATATCACCGTTTGGAAGTTCCACAGCAGCTATGCCCAACGGTGGTTGTGGAAGAGGTTGCGTCTTAAATGGTCTCACCGGTCCTCCAGAGCTTTCTATACCATCAACATCTATAGATTCAACTCTGTACCAGTAGGTGGTTCCTGGGCTCAGATTGCTATCCGTATAGAAGAGCTTAGATGAAGAAACAGTAGCCACCTCAGCAAGACACGTAGGACACGTACCCCTGTATATTGCGTATTTAACAACATCTGGGGTTATACTGGGCCACCAACTGAGTTTTATCTTACCGGCCCCTGCTATCATACCCATAAGCCTTCTTGGGGGTAGGGGCTTAGGCTTCGTGGTAGCTTTGGCATAAGCAACGAGTTTACTAACCACTCCTTTATAGTTCATGCTTGCCACGGAGAAGTAATACGTGGTACCATCCTCCAAACCGTGCTTTATATAAAACGTATGAGAATACCCCAAAACCCTTCCAACTTGTTTGTATGGACCTATCTTTGACCTGCTCATGTAAACTATGTATCCTGTCACGCTCTTATCCTTTGGAGGATTCCATCTCACAACCACCATCCGTGGTAATCCGCTCTTGGCCGTAATATGAGTCACAGACGCAGGTGGTGGAGCAGTAGTTACAGCTACAGTCTCACTGGGCAGGCTAACCCCCTTATCGCTAAATGTAGCTATCCTATAGAAATACGTGGTGTAATTACCAAGATGCTCAAACAAACCACCCGTATCCACATACTCCGTTTGAAACCTACTATTAATAGTGGCTATCTTTTTAAAAGGACCGGATTTTGAAGGAGCCCTATATATAATATAACCCTTAACCCTCGGGTTTTCAACCATGCTCCACGTCAGCTTAACGCTCATGATACCACCAGTACCATGAACATTCTTTACAGTTGGCAGTGTCGGCACAGTCTTGTATTGTTGAATGGGTACACAACTACCAAGAAACAGAGCAAAAACCACAAAAACCATCAGTTTCTTCATAACTTACCCCCAAGTATCAACTTCTTCATATCCTCGCTTAAACTGGATGCGAAAACCATATCATCGCCGGAGGAAGGATGCCGAAAACCAAGTAACGCAGCGTGAAGAGCCTGTCTGTTTATAAGAGGGCTGCTGTGCCCATAGACTGTATCGCCCAGTATCGGATGATGAATATGACTCATATGAACGCGGATCTGATGGGTTCTGCCTGTCTCAAGACGAAACAATACCACATCGTGTTCCTTCCCCCTGAGTAATACCTTATAATGTGTTACGGCCGGTTTTCCCTTTGGAAAAACACCAAACTCCTTTCTCTTCACTGGATGTCTACCCACAGGAGCATCAACAATACCACTTTCCTTCCCGCAGTGACCTTCCACAATGCCTATATATTTTCTAAGTATTGTATGCTTGAAAAACTGATTTGCAAGCACAAAATGACTCCTCTCATTCTTAGCAAGTACTAACACTCCGCTTGTCCCCTTGTCTATTCTGTGAACAACACCCATCCTCAACGGTGCACCGATGTTTGACAACTCAATCCCTCTAAAGAGCAGGGCACCCACAACACTTCTCTCCTCATATCCAGCCCCAGGATGAACGACAAGACCTGAAGGCTTATCCACCACAATAATGTCATTATCCTCGTAGATTATACTAACAGGAGCATCAACCACTTGCACAAGAGGCTCCTTTGGCTCTGGGATTCGGATAGTCACCTCATCAAACTTCCTCAATACATAGTTCTTCTTAACGCTCCTACCGTTCACCGTAACATGTCGACAAGCTATCCACTGCTGAATTTGGTTTCTCGGAATATCGAGTACTTCCCTCAGCACAACATCTATCCTTCTCAAGCTTAAATTACCGTCAATGTAAAAGCTGAAAACTCTATCCCTTTCCATTAGTCAACAAGAGTGTTATAATATCTATCCTGCAATGTGTATTTGGGCTGTATGGGTAAAGGAGGGGGAGGTGGCTTTAGCATATCCAAAACCTGTTTGGTCACACCTTTGGGTACTGGGAATATATCAATAGGTCTATCCTTAAGAGCATTTTCCATGAAATCTATCCATATCGGCAGTGCAGCGTAAGCACCCGTATATCCGTGAGGCATTGGTTTATTGTTATCATAACCCACCCACACAACACATACAAGATGAGGGGAATAACCATCAAACCATGCGTTTGTATAATTATTGGTGGTTCCCGTCTTACCTGCTAGCGGTCTGTGAATAACCCTCGCAGCTCTCCCAGTACCATAACCTATAACATTCCTAAGCATTCCTGTTATAATAAAACCATTAAGCGGGGAAAATACCCTCTTGAGTTGAGGAACTGCTTTGTATATAACCTGGCCATACCTATTCTCTACCCTAGTTACAAAGATAGGCTTTGGGAGCAATCCGTAATTATCAAACGATGCATAAACACGCACCATTTCCAGTGGGGTCACTCCATAGGATCCAAGTGCTATAGACAAGTTATGAGGTATATTACCACCAATACCCAGCTTTATGGCAGTATTCACTATATTATTCACACCGATTAGATAAGCCAGCTTAACAGTGGCCACATTAATGGAGTGAACAAGCGCATACATGAGAGTTATAACACCATGGAATTTCCTTGAGTAGTTAAGGGGCCTCCATATTTTATCACCAAATCTAAACACAACAGGGGCATCATCTATCGTATCTGTAGGCCTATACCCTTGCTGGAGAGCTGTAAGATACACTATCGGCTTGAACGAACTCCCTGGTTGTCTCCTGGCATAAACAGCTCGGTTAAACTGAGACTTGCTATAATCAAACCCTCCTATCATAGCCACAACATATCCATTCTTTGGATTCATAGCTATTAACGCCGCTTGGAGTCCATCGTACTTACCATGACACAATCTCAACACATGCTTTTTTAGCGCCACAAACGCATACCTTTGGAGACGCGTATTAAGTGTGGTGTACACTTTAAACCCAGCTTTATACACAACATCTTCGCCGTATCTATTTATAAGCCATGTTCTCACATACTGAGTGAAATACGGTGCCATTAGTATCCCAAACACATTAGAAGCCGGTTTCTTCAGATAAACCTTGGAGTGAATAGCCTCATTATACTCTGCTCTGGTTATAAAGTGGTTGTAGAGCATCTGGTTGAGTACATACACCATTCTCTCAGCTGCAGCTCTGGGATGTTTGTATGGATCATAGGTACTCGGAGCCTGAACAAGACCCGCAAGTAATGCACTCTCCGGGAGCGTCAATTTACTGGCAGGCTTATCAAAGTAAGTCTCTGCTGCACTTTGTATACCCCAAGCACCATTTCCAAAATAAACAGTATTGAGATAAAGTTGAAGTATCTGGTTTTTTGTAAGCTCCTTTTCAAGCTTATAAGCAAGTATAGCCTCTTTTATCTTTCTCTTCAGCGTTTTTGACGGTGTGAGATACAGATTTTTAACCAATTGCTGCGTAATTGTGCTACCACCCTCAATTATCCTACCGTGCGTTATGTCCACTATCAGTGCCCTTACAATACTTCTTATTGAAATAGCGCCGTGCTCATAAAAGCGTGCATCCTCTGCCGCAAGTATTGCCTTCCTCATATAGGGAGATACCTGGGATAATTTAACAGGTATCCTATTCTGCAAACCAAACTTTGCTATAAGCGTTCCATCACTAGCATATACCCGGGTGGGAACAGGTAGTATATTGACATTGACAAGCTTCTTAAAATCGGACTTAGCCTCCCTATAGATAGAGTAGGTATATATAAACCCCAACACCGCACCGATCACCAAACACACAAAAGATAGCAACAATGCATACTTCAATATGAATCTAAACAGGGATAGCTTCCCCTTTTTCTTTCCTTTCTTTTTCATATTATATCTATATTAAACGACAACCTAAGTTTCAGCTTCTTAGACGGCTTATATGACTTCGCCTGCCCGATATAGTACTTAACGCCGTCAATCTTTCCCATCATCGCTTGGATTATAGCCTTAGAAATATAGGATTGGTAAAATTTCTTATCCACAAGCAAAGACTTTGTAAAGAAGTTATTGGCTATTTCTGTGTACCCAGACAGCAGATAAGCTATACCAAGATGATAATAATCAGCTGCTGTGTAGTTCTTAAGACCGTACAGGGATTCATAAGCTTTAACAGGCTTATTTTTGAGGATAAAATACATATAAGCCGCTCTTCTGAGCTTATCCGAAGGGTAGTGCTTTAGCACATATTCAAATATATGGTAATAATCCTCCATATTCATAGTACAATGTATAAACGCTCTCTGCCTCCGCTGTACTCCAAGAAACGCAAGATCACCATCCAATGCTGCCTTAACCATCATAAGGATTTCCTTGTCTGCATCACTTATAGAGCCAAATAATGCCCTGTCCCACTTTCCAGAGTATACCAGTTTCTCCACAAGGTAGAGATTGGCAAGAGACTTTCTAATCCTTTCATCCGTCACGCTAGAAAAATCCCTAACAAAGGCGTGGGCAAAAGACAAGAAACCATCATGGTCACCCTTAAGCTGATGCAACACAGACAGAGCCACTAGGGAAGGTATAAATGAAGGATAGTTATTATTGAGTTTATTCAAAAGCGCTTCCGCGTGTTTTAGATCACCTACTTTTAAATACATTATGGCAGTATTATAAAGAAGCACTGGATTGCCAGGAAACATGGATAGTGCCTTCTTATAAAGATTCAGAGACTGCTTTATTCTGCCCCTGAGAAATAGTATCTTAGCCCTTTCGCTAAGCAAAATAGCTATTGAATACTTTGCACTCTTTGAATATTCTTTTCTCGCTCTGTTAAATATATTCAACGTCTGGTATATGTAGCCAAAGTCCATGTGTTCTTCTATCTGCCTCCGGGGAGAAAACGTGAACGGCTGAAGGTAATCAGCTATTACCTGGGCTGCAACATAACTATTTATATAACTTTTCTTTACAACCTCCTTAGGTCCCAACCTCGAATCAACAAAAGGTGTTATCTTAAATCTCAAGGCTATCTTATTTCCACCACTTAAAAACCTCAGATACCTGAAGGCACCCTTAGCATTGTTGTATCTAACAAGAATGAGGCCAGTTAAATAATCCCTATAGGGTATCTTTGAAAACTGGATAAGAAATGCGCTCTTAAGAAGGGAGTAAGCATCCCCATACCTGTGCTCCTGGGCATAAACAAGACCAAGATTATAAAGAGCCGTATTATCAGAGTAAAGCCCGAGAGCCTTCTTCAAGTAGAACACGGCCTGCCGGGTATTGCCGTTCTTAAGATTTTCCGTCCCTATAAGATTGTACAATAACGGTTCATCGGGAAATTTATCAAGAGCTGAATAGAGCTGCTCCAGACTAACATGACCTGTCATGTATTTATAGTAAAGCCTCATCAAAGCCAGTTCCTTTTTACCTATACACTTCCGAGAAAGGGTCTTGAGTATTTCCTCGGCCTCCGGATAGTTTCCCTCAATCATGTATATACGAAACAGATTCACATAAGAGCTCACACAATTAGGATTGTTCTCAAGACTCAACAGTAAATATTCCCTGACCCTATCAAGCATATACTCTCTGGCCATCTTTATGTTACCCAGTTTTAGATATATCATGCCGATGCTGTTATACGACACATAAAAGTTCTTTATGGCATACTTGAGTTCCGTAATAGCCGCCCTATATTTACCTTGCTCCTCAAGCCTCAAGGCGTTTACAAAATGAACATCAACGTACGGGTTATACTTTTTAACTACCACCTTTCGGGGCTTGTGTACAGGCTTCGGAGAAACCCTCTTAACAAATCCCTTGGAGGGCTTTTTTTTCTCAATGTGAGCCTTTGTTATCTTCTTGGTCGAAGTCTTTCTATGTGAAGACTTAAAAACAAAGAAAAAAAGTATCAACCCCACCATCCCAACCGTCACGATGATACCCAACACCCGTCTGTCCAGCTTGAAACCACTTATGAAACCTTGAGGTCCTTCTTCCTCACCCGCAGCTTCAGTCTCTCTTTCCTTTTTCTCCTCCTTTTCTTTCTGGACCTCCTCCGGCTGTTCTTCTTCCTCCTCTTCCTCTTCTATAACTATGATCTGCTTTTCTTCATCCCTGTCCACCATACGCTACTGCAACTTCTCCACAAACCTTTTTATACCCTCAATTCCTCTCTTTATAGAGTCCATATCTGTAGCAAAAGAAATCCTTACAAACCTGTCATCCCCAAATGCAACACCAGGAACAACAACTACATTCTCAGACTCAAGCAACTGCATAGCAAAATCCATACTCCCATTTACTGTCACATTGCCGTGTCGTCTACCAAATACCCCTGATACATTCGGGAACACGTAGAAAGAGCCTCCAGGCTTGAAGCAGGATATACCATCTATAGCATTGAGCTGTTCCACAATATAGTTTCTCCTCTCTTCAAACGTTTTCCTCATAACCTCCACACTACTCTGATCCCCTGTTAAAGCCTCTATAGCCGCTGCCTGAGCTATAGTCGTTGGATTAGTAGTGCTTTGACTCTGAAGCTTTATCATACCCTCAACCACATCAGCATCACCGCATGTATATCCTATCCTCCATCCAGTCATAGAGTAAGTTTTACTCACTCCATTGACAACAAGTGTCCGGGCCTTCACATCATCGGACAAAGCAGCTATACTTACCGGTCTATACCCATCAAACACAATCTCCTCATATATTTCGTCGGATACTATCCAGAAATTATGTTTACATGCCAGCTCAGCTATAACCTCAAGCTCCTTCCTTGAATAGATACCACCAGTGGGATTAGAAGGATTATTAAGTATCAGCAGCTTTGTACGTTCAGTAACACCCCTTCCAAGGATCTCCGCATCGAGCACAAATCCGTTCTCTTCCTTAGTGGGAAGTATAACTGGTTTTGCACCAACGAACCTCACTATCGCCTCATAGCTGATCCAGTAAGGAGAAGGTATTATAACCTCATCTCCAGGAGACAACATTATCATCATTATATTAAACAGGGCATGTTTGGCCCCTACCGAGATGCACACATTTTCCCTGCTGTACTCAAGTCCATTAACCTTTTTCTCTTTCTCAACCACAGCATCCCTAAGCTCATTCATACCTCCAGCAGGGGTGTATTTTGTCAATCCATCCTCTATGGCTCTTATGGCGGCCTGTTTTATGTTATCGGGTGTATCAAAATCTGGTTCTCCAGCAGCAAAGTTAACTACATCAATGCCTTTGCTTTTCATCTCCTTAGCTTTAGCCGTAAGCGCTATCGTTAAAGAAGGACTGATTCTACCTATTGAAGCGTTGAGTTTTTCCATACTACTCTCCTTTCAATTTTTTTACCTTATCCTCCAAATGTCTTATCACTACCCGAGGAACAAACTTCTCTATCCTACCTCCACTCAAGAAAACATTCCTCACTATGCTAGAACTCAGGAAGGAATACTTTATATAGGGCATCATATACATTATTTCTATATTCTCGTTTAGATCTCTGTTCATAAACGCCATCTGCAACTCATATTCAAAATCCGAAACAGCTCTCAGACCCCTTATTATTACGCGTGCACCATGTTCCTCAGCAAAATCCACAAGCAGGCCTTCTATACCATACACTTTTACACCACTCAAACTCCTACAAGCCTCAATAGCCTCCCTTGTTATAGCAAGCCTCTCCTCGTAGCTAAAGAGAGGTGTTTTACCCGTATTCCTAGCTACTCCCACTATAACACCGTCAAATATTTTATCCGCCCTTTTTATTATGTCCATATGTCCATTAGTAATGGGGTCAAATGTGCCTGGAAAAACAACCTTTATAGAGTTATCCATAGCTACTCCCGTAGTAAGTGAGTACTGTTCTCGAAAAAACCCTTTCCTTTAACCTCACAAGTTTGCCATATGATTCCTTAAGTTTACTATCCAGTGAATGTTCAACACACAGTATAGCCTTGTCGCCCATAGCATCAGACAGGGAGAACAAAAAGGAAGCAATCTCTAAAGAGTAGGGCGGATCAGCATATATTATATCAATGCTTCTAATATCATTCGTCTCCAGATAGGAGAAAACATCCATTCTGTGAATCTCCACCCTATCTGCCACGTTAAGCATTTTCACGTTTTTCCTTATAAAATAAGCATTTTCCTTATCACTCTCAACCATTATCACCCTCCTAGCCCCCTGAGAAATGGCCTCTATACCCATATTACCAACGCCAGCAAAAAGATCCAGAAAAACAGCGTTGCCTATAACAGGTCTTATAGTGTCAAAGAAAGACTTCTTAACTATATTCCTCGTGGGTCTTACTCCAACATTCTTTCTAAATAAGATCCTTCTGTTCTTGAGCGCACCGCCTATAATTTTCATCTGCACCTTCTCAAAATATCCAATCTATCTACCTCAAAATCCGAGCTAATATACAACAATTCATTGGTGTTGCCAACACCCTTTCTCTCCCCATCCTGAGTGTAAAGCCAATCTATTTTTAAAGGCAACACATTCAAATGAGGAGTAAAAAACTCATAGTCTCCAGGATATATTTGATTCCTTACCCTTATCAAAATACCATTGGAATTCCTCTCCTCTACAGTGCCCACAAACGTACACTCACTGTGGTATCTCGAGGTAAAAACATTTTGGCCTGGCGTACCCACAAAAAACCCCGTTGAATACTTTCTATGACTTACCTTACTCAGTTCGGCCATATAAAGATCAGCTTGATATCTTCCATTACCTACAAGGGCATCTATCGCTTCCCTGTAAACCGCCGTAGTAACAGCCACGTAATATGAACTCTTCATCCTACCTTCAATCTTAAAGGCATCCACACCCGCATCTATTAATCTATCAAGCACAGGAATAGCACAGAGGTCATTGGAGTTGAACAAAAACACACCCTCAGGGTGCTCCTCAATGCCCATAACTTCTCCTGGTCTTTTCTCCTCAATCAAACCGAACTTCCATCTACAACTCTGGGCACAGTCACCCTTATTTGCACTCCTGCCCGTAAGAAACTCACTTATTAGACACCTGCCTGAATAGGCCATACACATAGCTCCATGCACAAAGACCTCAACTTCAATACCTCTCACATTAGACTTTAATTCTTCTATGTCCTCTACACTCAATTCCCTGGCCAATATAACCCTTTTAACGTTAAAATCCTGTAAAACCCCGATAGCCTTCGAATTGGTTATGTTTGCCTGGGTGCTTACATGGATGGGTATATCGCTCAAATCACTAACAAGCTTAACAACCCCGAGATCCGACACTACGACAGCATCAGGTTTATGCGCTGTTAGGAAATTTATAATGCCTACCAAAGAAGCAAAATCCCTGTCAAAAACAAAAGCATTTAATGTGACGTATAGCTTCCCACCATGCGAATGTGCTATATCTATGGCTTTAACAAGCTCTTTCTCTGTTAAGGTTGTATTCCTAGAGCGGAGATGAAACGAACCAAACCCGCAATAGACCGCATCAGCCCCGAATCTGAAAGCTGTCCTTATCTTTTCTAAGTTCCCTCCAGGACTCACAAGCTCTACCATGGATGAATCTAATCACCTGTACCAGAGTATATGTCTGTCCTCCAAGGGAACAACAGCTTCAAAGTATGATGGTACTATCCTTGGTGTATAATGTTCAATAGGTCTCTCCTTAGGTATCTCAACAGCATACGTAAAGCTGTTCCCGTACCCAGAGAGTGTTGATTCCACAGACATAGTATGTATCTCTGCATCTTCACCTTCAAGAGGGTCGGCGTACAGTTGCACTTCCACAAGTTTCGGAGTTATTTGTTCAAGATAAACCTGTAGCCGAATAACATAAGAGGCATCCTTCTCCTCAACCATCATATTCCCGAAATGTATAAACTTCCAGTGCTTCGCCAAAAAATCCATTGTTGTCTCTATATCTATCGCTGCCTTAAAACCATCCTTCACTCTAAGCTTAAAATTCTCGGAAGCACCAATATATATCCTCTCCACGTACTCCCTGAGCATCCTGTTGGTACTGAACCTTTGCGTCAACACAGACATACTGCTCTTTATCTTCCTTATCCATTCTCTTGGAATACCTTTCTCATCCCTATTGTAAAACATAGGTATTATTTCATTCTCAAGCAAATCATAAGCCTGCTGTGCCTCTTTGAAATCCCAAGCAGGATCATTAGGATGTTCCTTACCATCTCCTATAGCCCATCCGAATTCCGGTTTATAGGCCTCAACCCACCATCCATCCAGTTCGGAGAGATTAAGACCACCATTAACAAGAACCTTCATCCCACTGGTACCACTCGCTTCCCATGGCCTTCTTGGATTATTTATCCATAGATCTACACCCTGAACAAGTTTCTCAGCAAGGAGCATATCATAGTCAGCTATAAACACCACACCACCATATATACCCCTGCTCCTTATGAAATCGTTCCACTCTTTAACCATCTCCTTGCCAATCTCATCTCTGGGATGTGCTTTACCAGCCACTATCAACTGAACAGGATATCGCTTGTTGTCCAATATTCTTTCCAGCCTCTCCCTATCATACAGGAGGAACGTGGGTCTCTTGTACTCTGCAAATCTTCTGGCAAAACCTATGGTCATGACGTTGGGATCAAATATATCCTCAGCCTCTTTTATTAAAGAATGTGAAGCTCCTATGGAAGCGAGCTGTCTAATCAGTCTCTTTCTAACATATTTTACAAGTCTCTTTCTGTTCTCAAGCCTGAGGTTCCATATTTCCTCATCAGAGATCTTATCAAACCGCTTTTCTATTTCTTCAAGCGAGCCTAACCACCTTTCCTTACCACAGTACTTTTCCCACAGCGAATCGCTCTCTATAGACTCCCAAGAAGGTACATGAATACCATTTGTTACATGCGTAATCGGTATCTCATGCACAGGCCAGCCAGGAAATAACTCAAGAAATATCTTCTTACTAACTTGCTCATGGGTACAACTTACGCCATTTATCACACCACTACCATTTATGGCGAGGTGCGCCATGTTGAAGTTACCATCAGGATTAGAACTCGTGCCAAGAGACATAAACTCATCAAAACTCACGCCCAAGTACTTCACATAAGAATCAAAATACCTGTGCATCATATCTTCATTGAACCTATCAAACCCTGCAGCCACCGGAGTATGGGTGGTAAATACATTACTGGACCTCGTAGCCGTGAGAGCTATATTAAACGGTAAGTTGTATTTCCTCATGAACGACTTAGTCCTTTCTAGAATAGCAAAAGCAGCATGTCCTTCGTTCAAATGGCAAATATCAGGCTCTATACCCAAATAGTCCAGTATTCTCCATCCACCTATCCCCAGTATTATTTCCTGCTGTAGCCTCATCTCCGTACTCCCGCCGTATAGCTCACTCGTTATACCCCTGTCTGCAGGAGAGTTAAACGGGTCATTACTATCCAAAAGATACAACTTCACCCTTCCTACTGTGGCCTCCCACACCCTAAGTTTTATAGGTCTCCCGGGCATATCAACAGTTATATGAACAAGCTCTCCATCACTTGTCCTTAATCTGTCTATAGGTAACTGGTGTGGATCATTGTAAGGATAGAATTCTTCCTGCTCTCCCTGGGCATTGATCACCTGCCTGAAGTATCCCTGCTGATACAACAATCCTATGCCTATAACCGGGACTCCCAGATCACTTGCCGTTTTTAAATAATCACCTGCCAAAATACCCAGTCCTCCAGAATATATCGGTAGCGCCTCGCTTAGTCCAAACTCCATACAGAAGTAAGCTATACACCTTATCTTCTTGTTATACCCCTTTTCTTGAAACCAAGAAGGTTTAGAAAGCAGTTCCTTTATCCTGTCGTGATACCTCTCAACATTCTCTACGAATTCCTTATCCTTCAGTAGTTGACCTATCTTACGAGGCCCAACAGATTGGATAATAAGCCATGGATTTCTGGTCAAATCCCATAACTCATAATCAACCTTGTTCCATACCTCATCAGCCTCATGAGACGAACACCACCTTAGATCCTTGCTTATCTCCTTGTACAGGTTAAACCTGTCCGTATGCTCTACAATATTCCTCACCACATCGTCCATTTAAAACCTCACCTTTCTTATAAAGGCATTTTTACCCGCAAACTTAGCCTCACTACCCAACTCTTCTTCTATTCTCATGAGCTGGTTGTACTTCTCAACCCTCTCGCCCCTCGCTGGGGCACCTGTCTTTAGATGGCCAGCACCCATAGCCACCGTGAAATCAGCTATAAAAGAGTCTACAGTCTCACCACTCCTATGTGAAACAAATGCACCCCATCCATTTGTTTTAGCAAGAGTGACAGTTTCTATTGTTTCGGTAAGAGTTCCTATTTGGTTGAGTTTTATAAGTACAGCATTGGCAAGATTTTCCTCTATTCCTTTCTTTACTATCCTCGGATTGGTCACAAATATATCGTCCCCTACAAGCTCTATTATATCCCCCAAGGCCTTATTAAGTATCTTCCAAGACTCCCAATCGTATTCTGCTAACCCATCCTCAAGCAACACAATAGGATAGTTGTTCACGAGCTTAACATAATAGTTAACCATTTCCTCAGGTTCAAGCTTCCTGTTCTCCGTTCTCAGATTATACATACCATCCACAAAAAACTCGCTGGAGGCCGGATCTATAGCAAGACCTACATCTACACCTGGCTTCAAACCAACCTTTCCAATTGCCTCCATTATGAGTTCCAAAGGCTCCTCGTTTGATGAAACAAGCGGCGCAAAACCTCCTTCATCTCCAACGCCAACCCTGTGACCCTTCTCCTTCAACACTCCCTTCAGCGCATGGTATATCTCAGAACCCCATCTCAAAGATTCTCTAAACGTTTCAGCACCATAGGGAGCTATCATATACTCCTGGAAATCAGCCCCTTGCCAATTAGCATGAACACCGCCGTTCATTATGTTCATCAGCGGCACAGGCAGGAGATTCGCAACAGGTCCTCCTATATACTGGTACAAAGGCAAATCTGAAAATACACTAGCAGCCTTTGCAACAGCCAACGAAACCCCCAATATAGCATTTGCACCAAGTTTAGCCTTGTTTTCAGTACCATCAATTTCAATCATCTTATAATCTATCTCCCTCTGCCTGGTGACATCCATTCCCAGCAGGTTAGGGGCTATAACATTATTCACATTATCCACAGCCTTAAGGACTCCTTTCCCATTAAACCTTTCTGGGTCCTTATCCCTGAGCTCTACAGCTTCATTTGAACCTGTTGATGCTCCCGACGGGACAGCAGCCCTTGCCTTCACCCCGCATCCCAACACACATTCCACCTCAACCGTAGGATTACCCCTTGAGTCCAATATCTCCCTCGCCTTTAATTCAACAATGGCTTGCTCCATTACATACCTCCTAGCATATATTTCCTCTCACTATTATACTCTCCCCCGACATCTCAGGGGGTTTCTCCATACCCATTATATCAAGCACCGTTGGGGCAACATCAGCAAGGCCTCTCCCAATACCTAGCTGTACATTCCCCAAACCAAGCACCAAGAATGGAACCGGATACGAAGTATGTTGAGTATGGGGTTCACCGGTGTAAGGGTCAACCATCTCGTCACAGTTGCCATGATCCGAAGTCAGAATCACAACATACTCCCGCTTTAGAGCCTCCTGTATAACCCTGTGAGATTGAAGATCCAGTGTCTCAACGGCCTTCACTATAGCTTCAGGAACAGCCGTGTGCCCAACCATATCACCATTAGCAAAATTAACAAGTATAAAATCGTATTCTCCCCTATCAATAGCCTTTATTACTTCATCCGCTACATGGGGAGCTGACATCTCAGGTTTAAGATCGTATGTTTCAACATCCGGTGATGGAATAATCTTCCTATCCTCCCCCCTAAACGTTTCCTCTCTACCCCCATTAAAAAAATATGTGACGTGAGCATATTTTTCCTTTTCAGCACAATGAAACTGCTTGAACCCATTACTGCTCAACACTTCAGCCAACACATTTCCCGGAATTACAGGCTTAAATAGGACAGGCAAACCAAAGGTCTCATCATATTCCGTCATACACAAAACCCTTCTCGTCCCAAAACCATGTCTATCAAAACCATTAAAACCACTTAGCCCGAAAGCCGCTACTATCTGCCTCATCCTGTCAGCCCTGAAATTTATAAACAGCACCCCTTCATCAGGTTTAACTCCTCTTCCCCTATAGCCATCTATAACAGTTGGCTTTATGAATTCGTCCGTCTCACCTCTGTCATAGGACGCTCTAATGGCTTGCACTGCCGATTCTTCAGTTGGCCCTTCCCCAAGAGCAATAGCTCTCCACGCTTTTTCCGTCCTATCAAAATTCCCAACCCTATCCATGGCATAATATCTACCACCCACAGTAGCTATTTTCCCTTTCCCTATCTCTAACACAGCCCTCTCAAGATATTCTGCATAGCATATCCCACTCTGAGGTGGTCTATCCCTTCCATCAGTTATCATATGAATCCAAACATCAACATCCCTGTCGGAAAGCAATCTAAGTATTCCCGTAAGATGGCGTATATCAGAATGCACACCTCCATCCGAGACCATACCAACTATATGGACACCAGAAACATTATTGATAAAATCCTGCCACTCCAGAATCTTTTCAAATTCACCCGTTTTTATAGCCTCAGATATGCGTAACATATCTTGCTTCAGAACTCTACCTGAACCTAGCGTAAGATGACCAACTTCAGAATTACCAAAAACCCCGTCCGGCAAACCCACAAATACACCAGACGCCTGAATGACGGTGTGAGGATTAGTAGCAAAATAGTAGTCCAGATGAGGAGTACTGGCTAGAGCCCAACCATTATATGCCCTATTAGGATTGAGACCGAAGCCGTCAAAAACAATTAAAATAACCCGTCTCTTCATCACATCCCCTTTTTAGATATTAATAAAACATCTGCTCTTTTGTAGATGTATAGTATAGCAATACATAACTCAGGCACCCCTTTAGGGGCACCCAAGCATCGTTCACTTAATTATCCTCTTTACATACTCAGGAAGCGCAAAACAGGCAAAGTGCATGTCTGAATTGTAGTAGTTAAAAGAAAGCCTTAATCTCTCAAACCTATCTCTATCAAATCTCCTATAATATTTATCATCCTCAGATTTCCACGATATGGAAAAACTCCACATACCAGAAGGGTAGGTGGGTATATAAGCAAGGTAGGGCCTTGAGTGTCCAAATGCTGCCTTCATATTGCCAAGAGACTGCCTCATCCATCTTGGGTCGTAATATGGGTTCTCACCCTGTGCCACAACAATCCCACCCTCTCTCAAAGCGTTCATCACATTTCCGTAGAACTCTACCCCGAATAACTGCTCGGCAGGACCAAACGGGTCTGTGGAATCTATAATCACAATGTCGTAACACTCCTTCTTATTCTTCACAAACTCTATACCATCACCTATAACCAGCTCCACATTCTCTTTATAATACCCGGAAGCCATGTTTGGGAAATACTCTTTAGCAGCCTTAACAACAACCTCGTCTATTTCCACCTCCGTTATATTCAAATACTCATGTTTAGCAAGCTCCCTAACAGCACCCCCATCCCCTCCACCTATAACCAGAACATCCTTGGGATAGGGATGTATAAACACAGCGGGTTGCGTTATCATCTCATGATAAACAAATTCATCTCTCTCCGTGAACATTATGAAGCCATCAAGAAGCATCACTTTGCCATAATCATATGTATCAACAACGTCCAGCCTCTGATACTTGCTGTACTCTGTGTAAAGCACCTCCCTGACCTTAAATGTCAGACCACAGCTCTCGGTATAATTCTCTGTAAACCATAGTTCTGGATTCATACTTACCTCTTAAAGAGTAATTATTCACCTTTGTCGGCCATGAGCTTTTTAGCTATATCAACTCCCATGGAGAAAGCCTTCATATTTAAATCAAGGAACGCCTTGGGTACTCTCCTCTCAACAGCTTTCTTCATACTTTCCTCTGATATGACCTTCGTCAGCTCCGTCGTAATACCCACAGAAAGTATGTTCGCCGTGATTACATTCCCAACCTCATATTTCGCAGTAACAATAATCGGGTATTCATACACATCCCACTTTTCCTTATCTTCATCAGGCACCTGAACAAGACCGCTATCAACAAGTACTATAGCTCCATCCTTATTGTCTCCCTTATACATGTTGTAAGTCTTCTGATCCAGAGCCATAAAGAAATCTATATTTGTGGATTCAGCAAAGTAAATGGGCTCGTCTGATATTATAACATCTGACTTGGTAGGTCCACCCCTGACCTGAGAAGTATAAGTAGGCACCTGAGTAGCATACTTATCCTCAAAGTATATAGCCGCTTCTGCCACTATAGTACCAGCAAGCATGTTACCTTGACCACCTATTCCCGCAAATCTCATCTCATAACGGAAAGCCATAACATTCACCCCTTATTACTCACTTTGAGCTCTTTGCACGAGTTCCTTATAAGCCTCAGTATATTCTTTCTTATTCTTATCCTCATGCAATATACCCGTTATATACTTGCACTCCAATTTTTCAGGAGACATTTTAGATGCCTTAGCCTTTGATACAGTAAGTTCCTTTATATGGTTAACAAGCTTAACAGGATCTCCGAATTTATTCCTCCTTCCCCACTGAATATGGCAATTGCTCAGCGCATCAATCACGCTCATCCCTTTGTGCTGAAGCCCCTTTTTTATGTAATTCTTAAGTAGCACGGGCTCCGCAACAGAACCTCTCGCCACGAATGTAGCGCCAGCCCCAACGGCAAGCTTAACCACATCAAACGTAGGATCTATATTGCCGCGAGGCATCGTTGAGGCCCTTGTGCCAGTCGGAGTCAGAGGCGAATACTGACCACCCGTCATTCCATATATCCAATTGTCAACAACTATCAGCGTCAAATCTATATTTCTCCTGCACGCGTGTATAAAATGGTTCCCCCCTATAGCAGTAGCATCCCCATCACCCGAAAAAACTATAACATGCATATCAGGATGACACATTTTTATAGCTGTAGCTGCCGGTATAGCCCTACCGTGCAAAGTATGAAGCGTATGAAAATCAACGTAACCGGTAGCCCTTGAAGAGCACCCTATACCTGAAACCATGGCTATATCGTCTTTATCCCATCCAAGTTCATCTATGGCTGTAAGGAGTGCCTTGAGTATAGTACCATTACCACAGCCGGGGCACCAGTAAAGAGGAAGCTTATCTACACGCAGATATTTAGCATAATCAGTGGCCATTTAGGATACCTCCTTAATCTTCTCAAGAATCTGATTAGGTCTTATAGGAATACCGGCTGCTTGGAGAACAGAAAATATTTCTGCACCGCACTCAGCAGCCTTCCTAACCTCTTCAAGCATTTGTCCAAGGTTTATCTCGCTTACCACAACTCTGTGTATGCTTTTAGAAATGTCTCTCATTTGCTCCTCTGGAAACGGCCAGACAGTAATAGGTCTGAACATCCCAGCTTTTATTCCTAACTCCCTTGCCATATCAACAGCTATCCTTGCTGCATTGGCATTTGAACCGAACGAAACCACAACCAGCTCAGCATCATCCATCTTATAGTACTCAAATTTTTCTATATCTTTCACGTTTTTCATTATCTTATTAATCATTCTTTCTTCATCCTTTTCAACAAACTCTGGCGTCACCACTGGAAAGCCTGTCTCATCCTTGTTCAGACCTGTCATATGAAATCTATATCTCCTGAAATTATCCTTATTGGGAAGAGGAGGAATATCACCGAATCTCTCAACATCATACGGCATGTACTCCTCTGGCGGAACTTCAGGTTGTTTCCTCTCAACTATCTCAAACTCCGAGATATCCGGAAGCTCAATCCTACCATTCAAGTGCGCCAGTACAGCATCCGTAAACACATACACAGGCGTCCTATACTTCTCAGCTAAGCCAAAAGCCCTAATGGTCTCCTCATACGTCTCTAGGAGCGTTGATGGAGCAACACCTATAACCATATGATCTCCATGGGTACCCCACCTCGCCTGCATATAGTCAGCCTGAGATACCCTCGTGGGTAAACCCGTTGAAGGACCACCCCTCATAACATTCACAATAACAACCGGTAATTCCATCATACAAGCAAGACCCACACCTTCCTGTTTCAAGGATATACCAGGGCCACTGGAAGCAGTCATAACCTTGTACCCGGCATAACTTGCACCCACCGCTGCTATGATGGAAGCTATCTCATCCTCAAACTGGACGAATATGCCTCCCACCTCTGGCATCCTCTTTGATAGATGCTCCGGAATCTCAGAAGATGGAGTTATAGGATAACCCGCATAAAACCTACACCCAGCCGCAATAGCAGCCTCAGCTACTATCTCATTACCATTCATTATTTCAACTTTCTTAGACATGAAGTTACTTCCCTCCCTACTTTGACTTTGTAATTGTATTACCCTTGCTGTCCTTAAACGTCAGTTCAACTCCTGAATCTACCACTTCTATGGCAAAGTGAGGACAAGCATTCTCGCAGAATTTACACCTTATACAGTCCTCCGGACGGGCCACCTTACACATAGCACCTGTCCACACATGCATATCCTCAACCAGCTCCAGCACATTCTTGGGGCAAACATCCACACATATGCCACAAGCAGTACATAACCTCTCATTAACAACAACCGGGGGCTGATTCAAAACCATATACTCACTCCTTCCAAAAAATTTTAAGAGGGGTTCCCTCTTACCTTCTCATATGGAATCCACTATCCTGTTAAACGTTTCACTGGGTCTCATAACACGAGCTGTCTTCTCCTTATCGGGATAGTAATACCCACCTATATCAACAGGGCTACCTTGAGCAACAAGCATCTCTTCGTTTATCTTCTCCTCATTCTCAGATAATTCCGCCGCCACGCGAGAGAACGTATTTCTTAGCTCTTCATCCTCAGACTGCTCCGAAAGAGCTCTTGCCCAGTACATCGTAAGGTAATAATGCTCACCTCTGTTATCCAACTCACCTACTTTTCGAGAAGGCCATTTCTTATTCTCAAGGAGCATGCCAACAGCTTTATCCAGTGCATTCGCAAGCAGCTTTACTCTCTTGTTTCCGTACTTCTCATATATAAACTCCAAGGAAGCACCAAGTGCAGTAAACTCACCGAGGGAATCCCATCTGAGGTGCCCTTCCTCAAGGAGCTGCTGAACATGCTTAGGCGCAGAGCCACCAGCACCAGTCTCAAACAAGCCTCCTCCAGCAAGGAGTGGCACTATGGATAGCATCTTGGCACTGGTTCCTATTTCCAGTATGGGGAACAGATCGGTCAGATAATCCCTGAGCACATTACCTGTAACGGAAATCGTATTTTTACCCTCCCTTATTCTATCTATAGAAAACCTTATAGCCTCAACAGGTGGCATTATATGTATCTCAAGGCCGTTTGTATCAAACTCGGATAGATACTTTCTAACCTTCCTTATAATCTCTCTATCATGGGCCCTCTTTTCATCCAGCCAGAAAACAGCAGGATCTCCAGTGGCTCGTGCCCTTCTAACAGCAAGACCAACCCAGTCCTTTATAGCTATATCTTTAGCCTGACAGCCCCTCCATATATCACCCTTCTCAACCCTATGCTCCATCAGAACATTGCCGTTTTCATCCACCACACGGACCGTCCCATCTTTAGGAACTATGAACGTTTTATCATGCGAACCATACTCCTCCGCCTTCATAGCCATAAGGCCCACATTGGAAACACTACCCATGGTAGACCTATCAAAAGCCCCACGTCTTTTGCAGTCCTCTATAGTCTCTTTGTATATTCCAGCGTAGGATCTATCAGGGATCATGGCCTTCGTGTCATGGAGTTTGTCGTCTGGACCCCACATTTTCCCTCCATCCCTTATAACAACAGGCATAGAGGCATCTATTATAATGTTGTTGGGCATATGCAGATTGGTTATACCCTTCCTTGAATCAACCATAGCAAGCTCGGGGTTTTTTTTGTAAACCTCATCTATAGCACCTTCTATTTCCTTTCTCTTATCTCCCGGGAGCTTTTGGATTTTGGTATAGAGATCGCTCAATCCATTGTTTGGATTGACACCTATCTCTTCAAACACATCCCCATACTTCTCAAACACCTCTCTGAAGTAAACCATAACAGCATGCCCAAACAGAACAGGGTCAGATACCTTCATCATAGTTGCTTTAAGGTGTAAAGACAGCAAAACCCCCTGCCTTTTTGCATCTTCAATCTGTGCTTCATAAAACTTTCTAAGAGCCTTAACACTCATAAAGGTACCATCAAACACTTCACCCTCTGTAAGCTGAAGGTTCTCCTTCAGGATTTCCACATTACCCGATTCATCTACCAGCTCTATTCTAACGGTAGTCCGCTTCTCAACCGTGATGGACTTTTCGTTACCATAGAAGTCATTCCCATCCATATGAGCCACATGACACTTGGAATTGGGATCCCATTCCTTCAGAGGCAAGCCCATAGCTGTTGGGTATTTCTTGGCATATTCCTTCACCGCCAACGGAGCTCGCCTATCAGCATTACCTTGCCTAAGGACCGGATTAACAGCACTGCCCAATACCTTTGCATATCTATCTTTAAGTTGTTTCTCTTCCTCTGTTTTAGCCTCCTCGGGATAATCTGGTATTTTAAATCCCTTTTCCTGCAATTCCCTTATGGCAGCTTTAAGCTGAGGCACAGAAGCACTTATATTGGGCAACTTTATTATATTTGCCTCTGACCTACTCACAAGCTCGCCAAGATACGCAAGGTCATCCGAAACTCTTTTATCCTCTGGTAAAAGCTCTGGAAACAGGGCAAGTATCCTACCAGCTAAAGATATATCTCTGGTTTCAACCTTAATACCCCCATGTTTCAAAAAAGCTTTCACAACAGGTAGAAAAGAATAAGTTGCAAGCATCGGAGCCTCATCCGTCTCAGTCCACACAATCCTTGGAACAGCACTCCTCATTGGATATCTCCTTCCACACGTATTTTTATCTCACACCCTAATATAACCTACAACACCTAAAACCCGCCATCTTATTCTCCTGGGAGAATATATATGAAACAATATTCTAAGTCAAGAAAGACCGATCCCTCAACATTCAAAGAAACGCCTTGGGAAGGCGAATTGAGTAGGTTTGCACACAGGCAAATCCTAAACATTCTGCCTCTCCTGAAGTGTAAGAGCGAACTCCTCGTAGAGCGTCTTGGTATCTGTGGAATCTTGGAGGGCAGCACCAAGAAAACTCTTTATCCACCAGAATATATCGTACTTCTTTATGCAATTCCTGAGCTTAGACATCATGGCCTTCTTCTGAGACCTATCCATATGATAAGCCCTATAGATGGCATCAGCAACGAGATTTATATCCATGGGATTAACAAGCAAGCAATGCTTTTGTAGCTGGGCCGCTGCACCCGCAAACTCACTGAGTATCAACACACCATTGTTGTCTATCTTCGTTGCACAAAACTCCTTAGCTACAAGATTCATACCGTCGTTTATTGGTGTTACAAGGGCCATATCAGCTGCCATATAATATGATATCAGCTCTTCCCGACTCAAGCTCCTGAACATATAGTAAATAGGCACCCAACCAAATACTGTGAACTCGCCATTGATACACCCAACAAGCTGCTCTATCTCTGTCTTCAGTTTACTATATTCGGGTATATCACTCCTACTGGGAACAACCACCTGAACAAGAGTTAGTCTACCTTTAAGCTCTGGATAAACCCTAAACACCCTACGAAAAGCCTCAAATTTTTGTATAAGACCTTTTGAATAATCAAGCCTATCCACCCCAAGTACAAGTTGTCTATCGGGCAACATCTTTGTTATCTTCTTGGAGTTCTCCTGAATCTGGGGATTCTTCGCATCCTTCGTGAACCATTTATAATCTATACTTATAGGAAAAGCACCTACCTTTATCTGTTTTGAATTATAAGATATGGTGGCAAGGGACCTCCTCCTATATATTCTCACATCCCTGAGCAGGTATCCAACAGCATCAAGGAAATTTCTCTTATCCTTGGAGGTCTGAAATCCAACCAAATCGTATTCAAGGAGGGCTCTTACTATCTCGAACCTCCACGGCAACTTAATAAAATTGTCAAGAGGGGGAAATGGAATATGGAGGAAGTATCCTATAGAATTATTAACGGACAATTTTCTCAAATACTTGGCTACATTAAAAAGATGATAGTCGTGAACCCATATGTAATCTTTCTCCCTCACATTATCCTTTATTACCTTTGCAAACTTTCTGTTGACCGTCTCATAAGCATACCAGTACTTTGGATTAAAACGGCACAATGAAAAAAACCCATGGAAAAGGGGCCATATTATCTCATTGGAAAATCCCTTATAGTAAAGCTCATACTCCTGACGGGACAAAAGAACATTCTTCAACGAGTACCCTGCGTCGGCCATTTGGGCTGCCATTATTGAATCTATATCAATCCCCCTGAGTTCTTCCTTCGTCACCCCGGCCCATCCTATCCAAAGCCCACCCCTCTTCTTGAGCAATGGAGTGATGGCCGAAACAAGACCTCCAGAGGCAGGCTCGATATTCCACTTGGTACCCAACCGCTTTATAACGATAGGAAGCCTATTCGACACTATTACAAGCTTGCTCTCTCCACCCATTACTCAAACCTCTTCAAAAAATCACCAACTTCCCACCTCTGAAAGACCACATCCGCACAAGTGTCCATACCTTCATCTCCGATCCTAATGCTCAACCCCTTACCCTTCAGTTCTCTAAATGCATCCTCATCCGTTTCATCGTCGCCCAGGTAAACAGCGGTGGCTTCAGGATACCGCTTCAGCAGGGAAGCTACAGCTTTCCCCTTATCAGATGCCCTGCTCCGGAGTTCAACCCCACCATTAAACTCCACTATACGAAAGCCTGGCACAGAACTATCTCTGAACACAGAAACAGCAAATCTAAGCACTTTATCAGCCTCACCCCTCTCCATACCCCTTACATGAACTGCAATTGATGCATACTTCCTCTCCACCAAGGTAGAATCTATCTTACGCAATAACAAATCATATACTCTATCCAATCCAACCAAAGATTCCTTATCAATATCAATCCTATGCGAAACACCATTCCAATCAATGCTCTCAGAACCATGAGAACCAAAGATTAATGGAATACGAACTACATGAGAAGCCCTCAGCAGCCTGGCAACTTCCTCAGCAACCCTGCCACTTACAACAGCAACGATATTGAGAGTGTTCATGCTCAATCTGTTTAACACAGCCGATAGAGCAACAGGAACATAGGCTTTATCCCTTTCAACCGTAAAAGGTGCAAGAGTCCCATCGTAATCAAGCATCACAAGTCGCTCTCTTCCTACATATCCCCATAGAAACCTATCAAGTGCAGTAGCGTTTGCTACTCTCAAAGCACTAACCTTTCCGTTTTGTCTTTCAAAAGAAACAACATTAGAGTCAAATACTCCCTTAAGTGTCTTGTGATAAGAAAATTATCCTTGACGAAATTGTGGGCTCTGTTACCTATAACCCTTATCTGCTCCCTGTTGGTAAACAAATATCTGAGTCTCAAAGAAGCACCCTCAGGCGAATTGACGAGAAAACCAGTATAAGAATCAATAACCTGTAGCTTTATTCCACCGGTATTACCACCTATAACAGGCTTATACTTCCACAATGATTCTGTAACAGTAAGCCCAAATCCCTCCTTAAGCGATTTCTGTAGTATGACATCAGAGGCCCTCTGGAGGGCATTGATAGTTCTGTTAACAGTCGGGGGAAGGGCAAGTACATGAATATCATTTTTACCCTCAGCGTATTCCCGAACCTCACTCAAAACAGCAGCACCCTCAGGGTCATCGTCCGCAGAACCACCAGCGAGAACAAGTTGTAGATCAGGTATAAACTCTTTAGTCATCTCAAATGCTTCCATCACACCTATCGGGTCCTTAAACCTGTCAAACCTTGACACCTGAGTAATGATTGGTCTTCTCCTGTCTATCCCATAAGCCTCACACACCCTGTCAATCTCATCTTCTTCCAACTCAATATTCTTTTCGCTCAGTGGATCTATACTTGGAGGTATTATGTACTGCTCGTGGGGCAGAGGCTGAGCAAAATCCACCAAAGAGAATATACTGGCATCATAACCAGAAACTATACCCTTCATATACTTCCAGACAGGCCTGTGGGGCTTTGATATATCAATATGGCATCTCCATATCCACTTCCCTTTCCTGTCCGGAACAAATTTTAACAGCATTGCAGGCTGTGGATCGTGTATAAACACTATATCTGCTCCACTGAGTTTATCCCTTAGGTCTTCTGCGTTTGACTCATTTATAGTCTCATACTCCTTAATCAGATGCGGCGGTATATCTATCTTACTCCCTTGCAAAGCATTGTGAAAACTCTTAGTGCACTTATAAAACTCATCCGTTCCCTTAATTACCTCCCACTCAGCATTCATACCAAGCTCTTTTTGAAAAGGAACTATCTTCCTTAAAAGCTCAGCTACACCACCACCAACTCTCGTAGAGTTGACATGTAACACATTTATACCTCTTAGATGCTTGGATATCTGAAACAAATGCTCTATGGTATCCTCACCAACTATATCAGCGTATCTCTCAATGCTAGACATCATTGGACTCCTTTAAAATATTCACTTACCACATTGTATAACTGTCTCTTCGTCTCTGAAAGCTCCCTGAAAAATGGATCTATACTCCTTATCCTGTTTATCAGGCTGTAATACCTCTTCGCGGGCTTCAACCAACTGCTAAAATCATCCATTCTATCTTCTGTCCTCCTCCTTGCATCTATAAAGTGATAAAATATACTCCCAAGGGACATTCCATCCACTGCCTGTGGTAGATCCTCAGGCTTCGTTATCGTCTTATCGGTGTCAAATATCACTATATAAGAGTGCATAAAATGGAACAACTGATTGCTCTTGGCAAGCGGCAGATACTCCTTCTCATAGAGATGCTCCTCTATTACGTCTATCAAATCAGCCCTTAATTGTTCTAAATCTTCATAGTGGCTCGGATCAAGAACACCCAACTTTTCAGCTAACACATCTTCATGCAAGGCATCCTTTACCCACTGGGCAAAATCGTTCGTAAACACCTGCAACTCAAAGCTTGGCTTCAACAAATTACCATAGAAATGGTGATAAATACTGTTCAGCGGTATGCTCATGAGCACATCCCTGAGCTCCCTTAAATCTTGAACCATTTTCTTACTGGAGAGCTCTATAAGTGAACAATCCTTTATCTTGAATGGCAACAACCCTTCCTCCATGTACACCCTCCAAAAAATCAGGCTTTATTAACCTTTTATTTTTTAGTATAATAATAAATGTAATATTATTCAAGGTCTTTAGGCGTGAAAAAGGGTATCTTGTTGAAAAGAAAAGGATATTATTATTCATTCCCTACAGCAACAATGTACAGTGGCAGGATACATATATTCTTCAGAGAAGCAAAGAGTATTTTCCCTTCACCACACGGAAGGAATGGAAAGGTTATGAGTACAGTGATAGAACCACAAACGCTATACAACTGGGATAACACCTCAAAGATACATCCAGAACCTATATTTACATCAGGTTACGAGATGGATGCAATCGTCTCTAATCCAGCACCATCCATATTTATCCTTTGTACTAGAACGTTTGAAGAAACAACAAGGAAAGTAGAAGTATTTGTCTCAATCTCCAACACTCCTACATTCAACGAAAGGAAAAGGGTAACAGTAAAAGGCGTAAAGAAATTTGTTTTTTATGGCAAACCTATATATAGAAACGGTGCATTCCTATTTACAGCCTATGGCCTCGTAGAATGGGAAGACAAACCAAAACCACTTTTAATATGTACAGAAAACTTTGAGAGGTGGGAACTTTTGTCATATATATCCTCTATACCCGACCACATCATACTAAACGAAAGTTCAATGACAGAGCACGATAACAGACTCCATATGTTCACAAGGCAGGATAACCTCGACTTTGGCATATGGCATTCCAAATCATCGGATGGAAAAAAATGGAACAGCTTGAGTAAGCTATTTCCATATGCCCACGCGCCTACCACATTAAAGTTCTCTAACTCTGTATGGCTCTCCTACCGAAGAATATTCGGGAAAAACCTCGCAGGTATCTCCATAAGAAGAGCAATACCAAACTTATCCGCAGAAATCACCATAGACACCTATCAGGGAAACATATACGATGGTGGGTATTCAGATACCCTTACGGTGGATAGAGGAATACTCTTGTTCTACTACAGAGGAAACAATCTTAGGGAACCCACGCTAAACTTCTGTTACATAAAGGAGGAAGAACTTGAAGCAATGGAGATGGAAAACCGAGAATAAGATAATACCAATAGGCAAAACGTTTGCCGTTGCACCTCCCTGGATAGAAATAAACAGAATACGAATATCCCTCGTGATGGGCTCTTCATTCGGAACAGGCATCCATGAAACAACCATCAGTTGTATCGAGGAAATGGAAAACATAGAAATAAAGGGAAGAAAAGTACTTGACATAGGAACCGGATCAGGAATTCTATCAATAGCAGCCTCAAAACTCGGGGCAGAAGAGATAATAGCATTTGATATAGACCCAAACGCCGTATATGAGTGCTCTCAGAACATAGAACTGAACAGTGTAAAAAACGTAAAGTGCTCCATAGCCAGCAACATCCCACAGTCAGAAGAAAAGTTCGACATAATACTGGCGAATATATTTGATTCGGCGATACTTGGGATGGCTACCAACATAAAAACAGCCTCTCAGCGGGGTACCATGGCAATACTGTCTGGTATATCCCCAGAGGAAAGTTATACGGTAAAAAGAAAGTTTATACATTTGGGATTCTCACTCATCAAAAGTAGATTCCTTGAAGAGTATGTAACGTACGTGTTGCAAATGAGGTAACCCAAGGTTACAACACTCCCGTTTAGACAGTCTTCACTAAATTCGAGAAGAGCATAACAACACCAACAACTATTATCAGCAAAGCAAACAAAACCCTAAGACGAGATTGATTTGTCCTCTTGCCCACAAAAGCTCCCACGTAACCACCAATAGCCCCACCTAAGACAAACAATGAGCCTACTGTATAGTCAATCCTCCTTCCTTGAAGTTCATAGCTTAAAAGCCCCAAGCATCCAAATATGAAAATAATAAAGAGAGACGTAGCCACAGATTCCTTCATGTCCAAACTAGCCCCAAAAAACAAGGCTGGAACGAGCAAAAATCCACCCCCAATGCCAAAAAACCCACTTGCAAACCCAGTTAGAAATCCAAGAGCCAGTATCTTCAAGTAATTCACACGGGATGAGCGTACCCCCTCTACACGCCTGCCAACAAGCATAGAATATCCTATATACATCATTAGAACAGCAAACAGCATTAACAGTACCGGACCATTAACACTCTTATTCACAAGCGCCCCAAGATATGTACTTAACACGCCAGGAGAAGCCATGAGCAAAGCCATCTTAAATTTCACCAGGGATTGCCTCATATACGAAACAGAAGCAAACAGCGATGTAACACCAACAGCCACAAGAGAGGTACCTATAGCAAGATGCACATTTTCTCCCACAACATACACAAGCAGAGGAACACCGAGTATAGAACCACCCCCTCCCGTCAGTCCCAGCACCACCCCAGAAACAGCCCCGCTCAGCAGAGCTGCAAAATAATGAAACATCAGAAATTTATCAGTTTTATAAGTATTATATCATGTATGTTCCTGAGAAGCTCAAGCCCCCTCTCATCAACAGAACTGTCAAGCTGGACAAAGGACATAGCAAGACCGCTCTTCTGCCTCGAAAGATGAAAACCGGCTATGTTTATATTGAGATTGCCAAGGATAGTACCTATCTTTCCAATAATGCCAGGCTTATCCCTGTTTATCATATACAGATATATCCCCTCAGGTGTAATATCTGTGCGGAAATCGTCTATGAACAGTATCTTCCTAGTACCATCCTCAAACAACGTAGCACCTATAACCTTCGTCTCTTTGTCCGTTGTAACCCTGAGCACTATCATGTTGTTGTAGTTCTTGTAGCTCTTTGTCTTGGCTTCTGAGACGATTATATCGTTCTCTTTGGCAAAGTAAGGAGCATTCATATAGGAAATATTCTCACTTAAACTATGCTGCAAGTATCCTTTTATCACAGCTATGGTGAACGGTTGATAGTTGAAAGGCACATCAAAAGCCTTCATGACTATATCCTCTTCAAAAAACTCACCCACCATCGTTATCTGTAATTCTTTAGCTCTACCTTCCACAAGCTGGGCAGCGAGTGAACTTATCTTCTCAGCAAGCTCAAAATAGCCTTTTTGGGGTGTAGACATAAATTCCTTTATGAAAGGTATGTTCACTGCATTTTTGTAGGGTCTGTTCTTAAGGACATTGGCTATCTCCCTTGAGACTATCATAGAAACATTTATCTGGGATTCCTCAGAATTGGCGCCTATATGAGGAGTAACATATACATTATCAAGATCAAGCAATCTATTATCAACAGCCGGTTCCTTTTCAAACGTGTCTATACCACAAGCCCTTACCTTACCGCTCACCAGAGCATCATATAAATCTGCCTCGTTTATTATACCCCCACGGGCACAATTTATCAGTATCACGCTATCCTTCATTTTATCTATTTCCCTTCTTGTGATCATGTTACGTGTTTCACTAGTAAGCGGCGTATGGAACGTGATTATGTCACACATCTCCAGTATCTCATCCAGCGTATCAACAAGCTCAACTCCTAAGTTCTCGGCTTTGGATCTTTTTATGTACGGATCATAAGCCATAACCGTCATGCCAAATCCCTTGGCCCTCTTTGCAACAGCGGAGCCAACATTGCCCAAACCTACTATTCCAAGCGTTTTATCCAGCAATTCTATGCCCATAAATTTCTTCCTTTCCC
>CAZERD010000008.1:0-47360 GCA_964515405.1 uncultured Desulfurellales bacterium | reverse complement strand
TCCTCATAGGCCTTTCTGATGGCAACCTTGCCAGCAGTGAACTCGTAATTTGCTCTTTTCTGAAGAGAAAGATAGTCACTCACATGGGATATCGTAACTACTTCAACTACATCACCACCAAGTGCCAAAGCATCTTCCTTTGAAGAAATAACAAGAGCAGCAGCACCATCACTTATCAGCGAACAATCAAACATTCTCAGCGGAGGAGCTATAAATGGATTCCTGCGTTCCGGTAAGTTCAATATATCCTGGTATGTCAATTTCAAGGGCATTTGAGCAAGTGGATTCTCTAAAGCGTTCGTATGATTCTTCGCGGCAACCTTGGCAAACATAACCCTCATCTCATCGTCAGAAAAACTATATCTCTTCTGATATCCCTTCGCATATTCAGCAAACAAACCAGGGAATGTCATTCCCCTTTCTCCCTCCTTCGGCCAATATGAACCAGTAGCCAACACGTGAGTTATACCCGGTGTATCCAAGGAGGTCATCTTTTCAACCCCCACAACAAGAGCAAACTTGACCTCTCCCAGCTCAACGGCACAAGATGCCGCCTTAAGAGCCGCCATGGAACTGGCACACGCATTTTCAACCCTAACACAAGGTTTGAACCTCAATGCCGGATCTATCTCAACGCCCAACGGACCCAGATGCCCCTGGTTATTGAACCCAATGGCCCCATAATTACCTATCCACACGCCACCTAATTCATGGGCCTCAATACCAGCATCTCTTATAGCTTCCCTGCCCACCTCAACCACTAACTCATAGAGACTCTCTTTAAGTTTGCCAAATCTCGTATGACCAGTTCCAACGATGCAAACACTCATATCGCCTCCTAGTGCAACAGTTCATCAATATCCTCATACTCTATCCCATGGGCTTCAGCCACAGGAAGACATGTTACTTTCCCCATAGCTACGTTAATACCTTTCCTTATAGCAGGATTATCCAAGGCAGCTACTCTCCAGCCCTTATTCGCTATTTCCAGACCAAATGGAAGCGTAGCGTTTGTAAGAGCAAACGTAGAACTCCTAGAATAAGCCCCCGGCATATTGGCAACACAATAATGAATTACCCCATCAACTTCAAATACAGGATCCTCATGCGTCGTTGGACTTGAGGTCTCCGCACAGCCACCTTGATCTATGCTCACATCAACAATCACAGCGCCCTTCTGCATTTCCTTAACCATGTCCCTTGTAATGAGCTTAGGTGTCTTTGCACCTGGTATCAACACCGTACCAACGATAACATCCGCTCTTACTATCTCGTCCTCTATATTTAATCTATTTGACATGATCATCTCACAGTTGGGAGGTAACACATCCTCAAGATACCTCATCCTCTCCAGATTTACATCCATCACCACCACCCGAGCCCCAAGACCAGCAGCAATTCTGGCAGCATTCAAACCGGCTGTTCCACCACCAAGAATGAGAAACCTTGCACTGTGTACACCAGCAACCCCACCCGCCAACACTCCCCTTCCGCCAAACGGCCTTTCAAGGAAATACGCACCCATCATAGAAGCCATTTTTCCAGCTATCTCACTCATAGGTTCAAGCAGTGGAAGCTTACCATTAACCTCTATTGTTTCATAGGCTATAGCGACAACTCCACTATCTATCAAACCCTCCGTTTGAAATCTGTCGGGAGCAAGATGGAGATATGTGTATAATATCTGGCCCTCCCTCAACATATCAATCTCGGAAGGCTGGGGTTCTTTAACCTTTATTACCATTTCAGATCTGGAAAACACCTCCTCGGCCGAATCAACGATCTCTGCCCCCTCCTTCTCATACTCCTCATCAGAAAAGCCACTACCCAAACCAGCCCCTCTCTCAATAAGTACCTCGTGCCCATTACCAACAAATGCGGATACACAAGCCGGGGTTAAACCCACTCTGCTTTCATCCTTCTTTATCTCCTTTGGAACACCTACTATCATATCAACTCCTCTAAATACTAATAGGTTTTAAAAATAACAACCCTATTCCGGGAAAGAATAGGAACAAGAAACACCCCATGAGCACAGTATATATCAGAAACATTACCCGCAAAACCCATCACCACGGAGAATTTACGAAACCTGGTCGTAGTCCTGAGTATTTTCCCGGTCTTATAATCCGAAATATAAACACTCCCATTGCAAATCGTGATACCGTCAAAACCGGTAAACCCATGCACAAACACTCTCTTTTCAACACTTCCAGATCTTGAAACGATATTTATTATCGGCTTAGCAAAAGAAACGACAATAAAAGCGTTTAATTCTTTAGAAAACACTATGCCATTAGGCGAAAACAAGCGAGAGAAGTGACTAATACGCTTCCCACGAATCTCATACACATACCCAGTAAACGTATCCGTAACATATACGTCCCCGTTCACTACAACTATATCGTTCAGAAATCTTGAACCAGGCACTGGAATGCATTTTACAGAAACACCACTCAGGGGGGTGATACACACCCTCGTCACATCCGCTATATAGAGTCTGTCCTTATATACCCATATACCCTTGGGAGAAATGAGACTGCCTATAAACTTGAAGTTCAACACCTCCCCACTAACAGACAACCTTGAGATAAAACCATCCTTCGAGCAGTTATTGAAACTCCCTATATTTGAGACGTAGATATACTTGCCCGCTAAAAAAACGCTCTCCGGGTGGTAAAACCCACTAACAACACCTCCCCTGGCAGGAGGACACATAACCACCCCTATCCATATCACTGCTATAATAAATATATACCTACGTTTACACACACCTGCCTTCCAAAAGGAAATCGGGGCGAGAGGATTTGAACCTCCGACCACTTGAACCCCATTCAAGTGCGCTACCAGGCTGCGCTACGCCCCGTTACCCTTGATAATTATAGGAGAATAACCTTTGCTTTTCAAGAACTTGATAAAACTGAGAGGAATCTCAAAACGGAAAGTGTAGCCATAGACAGTCTTAGAAAACACATTAATGGCTATAACCTTGAACCTTGTCTTTCTCCACAACTCCACATATCTATTCTTAACTGCCTCAGGGACACGATGCGCAATACAAACATAGTACAAAAGGGATATATTTTTTACAGCATATATATTGTATCCTTTCTTCCTCAAAGCACGCTCAAATTCAACAGTCGTCTTATAATCCCCGAACCCTCCAACATATACATCATAGTAGCTGAGCTTCTTTAGGACGTAAGACTTAACAGTAAAACTCACCCCTTTACTTTTAAGAATAGCTTTGAGACGCTCCGCATTGGGAACTCCAATGACTTTGACCTTAACAACCTCAGGGGGAGGAGGAAGAGCTAATTTCTCAACACCAACATTCCCACGCTTCATTTTCTCCAGGGGAACACTGATGACAAACAAAAGCAAAGGCTTGTTGTTCCCGACTTTCTTCTCCACATGTACCCGAACGGTTAAAGTTTTATTCTTTTCCTCTTTCTCTTTCTCTTTCTCTTTCTTCCTCTTAACATACGTAACCTTGCGATGTCTTTCACTCGACAGCTTCTCGTTAACTACGCTTTTTTTCTTTACCGGGTTTGGTTTTACCTTTGATCTGCTACCGTTCTTCTCAGCCTCACGAACTGAATGCTTTACATGTAGTTCAACAGGTTTTACTTGAGGTGGAGAAGTAGAAAATAACACATACCCTACAATGAAAAGCATCAGAAGAAACACCCCAGTGAAAATATACAACAAAACACTACGCCTACCGGGTACATCCAATTTCTTCGGGATATTGTTCCTAACCAGGTTTATTTCTATCATAAACCAAACAACATCTCGGGAAACCTGCCCATCAGAAGGTAGAACCTCTCATACAGGCCATAGATCCTTTCACCCATCACCCTCTCAAGTATCGTTTTCCGGGGTTTAAATACATCTATACTAACGCTTCTAATATGGGCAAGAGCCTTAATTTCATTTATAGCTCCTCTTCTGCCATCCACAGAATCCACCAAACCCATCCTCAGAGCACTCACTCCAGAAAACACACTACCATTAGCGTAAGGTTTGAGCTTGTCTAAGGGAATATGTCTACTTTTAGAAACAGCTTTAAGAAAAACCATATATATCGAGTTAACAACCTCCTGAAGCATCTTTCTATCTTGACGGGTGGGTGGCCTAAAAGGATTCCCTACATCTTTCAATGGACCGCTTTTAACAACAAAAGCAGAAACACCGAGCTTCTTTGAAAGGGCTGAAACATTTAGTCTCTCAAATACAACCCCTATACTTCCAACCACACTGGCAGGGTACGCAACAATCTTATCGGCACCACAGGAGACAAAATAAGCCCCACTAGCTCCCAAAGAGTCTATCAAGGCAACTGTCGGTTTCACTCGACTGAGCCTTCTTACAGCCATATATAGTCTCTCACTGGCACAAGCGCCCCCGCCGGGGGAATTTATCTCCAGTATTACCCCTTTGTACCCATCATCATTCTCTACGCTCTTTATATCATCTATCCATCCTTTAACCTTCTGACTATCAATTATCCCGCTTATCTTGATAAGCGCTACATTACCCCTTTCTATGGATAGAACAACAACATTCGCAACAAATACAAGGAAGAACAAAGCGATTATAATCTTAACAGAAGTGGAAATCCTCATTCGTTAACTATCTGACAGATGAATTTTTTCTTTTCCTTGTCCAGCTTCAATATCTTTACTTTCAACTCCTCTCCATCCTTTGGAACATAGCCATTAAACTCGCTTCTGGGTACCAAGCTCTCAATCCCTTTTTCCACCTTCACAAAGGCCCCAAAGTTCTTAACACTAACAACCCTTACTCGAATCAAATCCCCAACCTTATACCTCTCATCAACGCTACTCCAAGGGTCCTCCGTAAGCTGTTTGAATCCCAAAGCTATTTTTCTGTTTCCCTGATCCACACTCAGAACAACCGCTTTCACAATGTCACCAACGTTAACCTCCACCTGCTCATCCTTATCCCACGAGATATCATTCTTATGAACGAGACCTTCAACACCTTCTTCAAGCCGTACAAATACACCAAACTCCTTAACAGAGGTAACTTTACCCTCAACTATATCTCCCTCACGATACCTCTCAGCCACACTATTCCATGGATCCTCCTTAGCCTGCTTTATTGAAAGAGATATTCTCTTGTTCTCAGCATCAACACTCAAAACCTTAACCTTGACGGTATCGCCTACACTATATTCTTTCATGGACTCAGCGGGGTCGTTATCATAGGAAACCTCACTCTTATGTACAAGACCCTCAACTCCATTCTCAAGTTCAACAAACAAGCCATAATCAACTATGTTAACCAATTTACCATTAACAATATCACCTTCCTTAAGTTTCTCTTCTATGTTATCCCAAGGGTTTTCAGTAAGCTGTTTCATACCCAAGTATATCTTCTTGTGTTCACCGTCATCTTCTATATTCAAAACCTTGACCTTTATTATGTCTGAAATCTTCACCATTTCAGAGGGGTGGGAAATCCTTTTCCACGACATATGAGTAATATGAACAAGACCATCAACTCCACCAAGATCCACAAATACACCATAATCGGTGATATTTTTAACTCTACCCTCAAGCACAGCGTCTTTCTTTATCTTTTCCTCTATCTCCTTAGCCTTTCTCTCCTTTTCCTCTTCAAGTATAACCTTCCTTGAAACAACAGCGTTTTTTCTCTGCTTGTTTATATTGATAACCTTGAATTCAAACCTCCTACCCACGTAAGATTGATAATTTCTTATTGGATGCATCTCCACTTGAGAACCCGGCAAAAAAGCAAGAAAACCGCCTATATCCACACTAAAACCACCCGTCACAAGCTTTTTGATCACACCCTCAATAGGCTCATTCTTTTCATAGGCCCCTAGCACCCTATTCCACCCCTTGAGCCTATCAGCAGCAATCTTCGATAGTTTCTCAAAACCATTCTCATCCAGTCTATTCAGAAACAAAGCCTCTATCTCATCACCAACATTAACGTTGATATTACCCTCTTCATCCTCAAATTCCTTTATATTTATAACGCCTTCTGATTTATATCCTATGTCCACAAATACATCGTTATCCCTTATTTCAACTACTCTTCCCCTAACAATATCCCCGTTTCCGAATTCTTTTAATGTGCTATCATACTCAACTTTTTCAAACCCGCTTTCTCTCTCTGAATTCAACATATCAAACCTCCTCCTTTTCCTTGAACATAAAAATTATAGATAAAGGAATAACAATGTCAACAAATAGGTCATACATATCATACATATTTTGACAAAATCCATCTGTTCTTATATATTCTTGAAGTTTAATAGGAGAAACCATGGAACCACTGAGAGGATTCAAAGATATACTGCCTGACTCAATAGATAAATGGCACGCGCTAGAAAATACAACAAGAGAAGTGCTTGAGAGCTTCGGATTTTCAGAAATGAGAACCCCTATTCTGGAGCGTACATCCCTTTTTATCAGGAGCGTAGGAGACACAACAGACATAGTGGAGAAAGAGATGTATACATTCAAAGATAGAAACAACGAATCCATAACCTTAAGGCCCGAAGGTACCGCCGGTGTTGTAAGAAGCTACGTATACAACCACCTGGACACACTCCCCGTACAAAAATTCTATTACATAGGTCCCATGTTCAGATACGAAAAACCCCAGAAGGGAAGGCTTAGACAGTTTCACCAGATAGGGGTAGAGGTGTTTGGAGTTGGAGAACCCTTGCTTGATGCGGAACTCGTCTATATGAATACCGTTCTCCTGAAAGAGTTAGGAATTAATGACTACGCCATTGAAATAAACAACATAGGGTGCCCAACATGCAGATCAAACTACATAGAAGCCCTAAGATCCTACTTTCATCGGCACAGAGAGAATCTGTGTTCAGACTGCCAAAGAAGACTGGAGAAAAACCCATTAAGAATACTTGACTGTAAAAACAACCAATGCAGAGAAGTCTCAAAAAACGCACCTCCAATAACTGAATTCACCTGCAACACATGCAACACGCACTACAACGGAGTAAAGGAAGCGCTAAACCACTTTGACATAGTATTCAAAGAGAACAGAACCATGGTTAGGGGGTTGGACTACTATACAAAGTTCGTGTTTGAAATCATAACCAATAAACTCGGTGCCCAAGGAACCATCTCTGCCGGTGGCAGATACGATAACCTTGTTGAAGAGCTCGGCGGTAAACCAACTCCAGGCATAGGTTTTGCCGCAGGGTGTGAAAGGCTAATCGAGCTCATGGGTGAAATCACACCAAAAACTGTTGATTTCTACATCATAAATCTTGGAGTAGAAAAGTACGCCATAGAAATAGCAAAAAAGCTCAGAGAAAACACACCTGGTATAGTCCACTTAGCCTGTGAGAAAAAAAGCCTGAAAGCACATATGAAAAAAGCACACAAGTTGGGCTCAAGATACGTAGTAATTGTTGGAGAAAACGAGGAAAACAAGCGCTCCCTTATATTGAGGGATATGACTCAGTCCAAACAGAGAGAATACAGGTTCTCAGAATTTTTTTCAAAAGAGGTGGGGAAATGGCTATAGATGGTTTGCAGAGGAGTTACTACTGCGGTGAGTTAGGAAGGGATAATATAGGAGATGAAGTGACCCTTTTTGGTTGGGTACAGAACTGGAGGGACCACGGGGGTGTGGTGTTTATAGATCTGAAGGATAGAAGCGGCATAGTACAGGTAGTGTTTGACCCCCAGATTGATGAGAAACTGCACGCCAGATCCCACAAGCTAAGGAGTCAGTATTGTATAGGCGTAAAAGGCAAGGTAAGAAGCAGACCGGAAGGCACAGTAAATCCTAACATAAAAACAGGAGAAATAGAGGTCGTAGTAAATTACCTTAAGGTATTCTCAGAATGTGCTCAGACACCATTCCCAGTGGACGAATACATAGAAATAGGCGAAGAAACAAGATTAAAGTACAGATACCTTGATCTCAGGAAACCAAAAATGCAACACAACATAATGATGAGATCAAAAGCTAATTATGCGGCAAGGACTTTTCTACACTCCCACGGGTTTATAGACATAGAAACACCCATGCTCACCAAAAGCACTCCCGAAGGAGCAAGGGACTTTCTTGTACCAAGTAGACTATTAAAAGGGAAATTCTACGCACTACCCCAGTCCCCTCAGTTATTCAAACAACTTTTCATGGTATCCGGATTTGACAGATACTACCAGATAGTCAAGTGTTTTAGAGATGAAGACCTAAGAGCCGACAGGCAACCAGAATTCACCCAGATAGACATAGAAATGAGCTTTGTGTCAGAAGAAGACGTGATGGAAATAACAGAAGGTGTCCTTTCAGCCATATTCAAGGAAACACTCTCTATGGATATACATCCTCCGTTCAAAAGAATCACGTACGACGAAGCAATGAAAAGATTCGGTTCAGACAAACCAGATATGAGGTTTGGACTGGAACTCACAGAGCTAACAGGAATCATCAGTGGAAGCGGCTTTAAGGTATTTGACGAGGTTATATCAAAAAAAGGTATAGTGTTCGGGCTGAATTGTAAGAAATGCGGAGAATTATCTAGGAAGGATATAGACGACTTAACAGAGCTTGCGGGAATATACGGTGCTAAGGGGCTTGCGTGGATAAGAATCAGAGAAAACGAACTCCAATCACCTATAGTAAAGTTTTTCAAGAAAGATAAACTGAAAGCACTGCTCAAAGCAATGGAAGCCGAACCAGGAGATATCTTATTCTTCGTGGCAGACAAACCACAAGTGGTATTTGATTCTCTTGGAGCTCTAAGATTAGAGCTCGGTAGAAGATTAAACCTTATCAACAAAGAGGAATTCAACTTCGTATGGGTAACCAACTTCCCACTTTTTGAATGGAATGAGGAAGAGAAGAGATATGAAGCCATGCATCACCCATTTACATCACCCGTAGAAGAACACATACCTCTCCTTGAAAAAGCCCCAGACAGAGTCAAAGCCAGGGCTTATGACATCACATTAAACGGCGTGGAAATAGGAGGAGGGAGCATAAGAATACATCGGAGTGATGTGCAGGAGTTAATGTTCAAAGCACTGAACATAGACGATGAAACTGCCCAGAGAAAGTTTGGTTTCCTTATAGAAGCACTGAAGTACGGTGCTCCACCCCATGGTGGCATAGCTCTGGGCTTCGACAGAATAATGGCGCTTATACTAAAAGAAAACTCCATAAGGGAAGTAATTCCATTCCCCAAAACTCAGAAGGGAATATGTTTGATGACAGACGCACCCAACGAGGTAGACGAAAAACAGCTCAATGAGCTGTCCATTAGGGTAATAAAGAAGAAATAGTGGGCGGTACAGGGATTGAACCTGTGACCCCTTGCGTGTGAAGCAAGTGCTCTCCCACTGAGCTAACCGCCCAAGCGCTTTAAACATAGAAAAAATGGTCTTATTTGTCAAATAAATTAGGAGGTTAAAATGATAGAGAAAGCAAGGAAAATATGGCTAAACGGTGAGTTTGTGGAATGGGGTGAAGCGAGGGTTCATGTACTAACACATACCCTCCATTACGGGCTCGGAGTATTTGAAGGGATAAGAGCATATAAAACCCAAAAGGGAACAGCAGTATTTAGACTTGATGAACACATAAAGAGGCTTATTAATTCCGCAAAAATAGTTAATCTCAAAATACCGTTCACATACGATGAGCTCATGGAAGCAACCCTTGAAACAGTCAGGATAAATGGGCTCGAGGAGTGCTACATAAGACCACTTGTATACGTGGATTACGGGGAAATAGGGTTGTATCCTCTCAACAATCCCGTGGGTGTTGCCATTGCAGCCTGGAGTTGGGGAGCTTATCTCGGAGAAGAAGGACTAAAAAACGGTATCAAAGCAAAGATATCATCCTTCACGAGAAATCCCGTAAACGTTGCTATGACTAAAGCCAAGGTATGCGGCTCATACGTGAACTCCCAACTCGCCAAGATGGAGGCAATAGATACAGGTTATGATGAGGCTATTCTCCTGGACGCTGAAGGCTACGTTTCAGAAGGGAGTGGTGAGTGCATATTCTTGGTAAGAAACGGAATACTAAAGACAACCCCGTTGACATCCATACTAGAAGGAATCACAAGAAACTCTGTGATGGACATAGCCAAACACTTGTGGTACAAAGTCACCGAAGAAAGGTTCAGCAGGGATGAACTATACATAGCAGACGAAGTATTCTTCGCCGGTACAGCCGCGGAAATCACACCCATAGTAAACATAGACGGCAGAACTATAGGAAACGGCAAAAGAGGTCCAGTGACAACAAAAATACAAGAAGCGTTCTTTGACATAGTCAGAGGCAAAGTAAAAGAATTTGAAGGGTGGTTATTCTACGTGTAAATTCCCTATTCACCCACCCCAGAAATTGTGTAACTCTTTATATACTTCTCTATTTTTTTAAGCTCTTCTGCCTCGGCTTTTCTTCTACGAGAGAGGAACTCTCCGCTCTCACCCTTGTGTAACTCCTTTATCTCAAACTCAAGTTCTTCTATTCTATGCAAAAGATACCTGATTATCTTACCCTCAACATCAGGTAGCTTCGTATGTTCAAGGTCAACCTTTCTAACTCCTGCCCTCTCCTTTTCAACCACCTTACCAGGAATCCCCACAACGGTAGAGTTCGACGGGACATCCTTAACCACAACGCTCCCTGAACCAATCTTAGAATTCTCACCTATCCTTATATTCCCCAGAACCTTGGCGCCAGAACCAACGACTACGTTCCTTTCCACAGTCGGATGCCTCTTAACCTTCTCAAGACTGGTCCCACCCAGGGTAACGCCCTGATACAATGTTACATCATCATCAATTTCAGCAGTTTCACCTATAACAACCCCCATACCATGGTCTATAAAGAATCTTCTCCCTATCTTAGCACCGGGGTGTATCTCTATACCCGTCAGGAACCTAGAAACATGCGAGAGAAATCTCCCACAGAACTTAAAGTTGTGTTCCCACAAGAAATGAGAAACCCTATGGAACCATATAGCATGCAAACCAGGATAGCAAAACACCACCTCCGACACACTCCTCGCTGCCGGATCCCTCTCAAAAGCCGTGTTTATATCTTCCTTTATCGTGTCCACAGCACCGGTTTTCTTAGCGGCATAATATCCAATACCTGCAACCAACAACCCACTAACCACTCCTTTCAGCTTCATATTTCCACTCCTCCAAGAGTTTATGTTGTATTGCTATCATCGCCCCAAGTTCATCTTCAGAGTCATGCTTATAACCCAGCAAATGTAGAAACCCATGAGCAACAAGGAATAAAACATAATCAAGATAATCCATATCCTCATTCTCACATTCATGCACTGCAACATCAAGGGAAACAACTATATCACCAATAATAGATCCATCATATCCAAAGAATGACAGCACATCCGTAGTACCCCTTCTGCCAGTGTACCTAAGATTCAACACAGACATCTCATTATCACCACAGAGAACAACATTGAGCTCTTTCCTCTGACTAACACCGAACCTGCGGAAAAGGAACTCCACAAAATTCTTCACAACAACGTGATCCAAGTCAGTGCTACCGTATTTATCTATTACCGTTATTCCCATTTGCCTGCTCCGGATACTCCACTCTATGATGATATATGCCAACCAACACCTTAACAAAACTCTCCACTATAAGATTGAGATCCTTAAGGGTAAGCTCACACTCATCCAGCTGACCATCCAGAAATATCTCTTCTGTTATTCTTCTCACAAACTCTGACAAATGAGCCGATGTGGGATTTGAAAGTGTCTTAGAGGCAGCCTCCACCACATCAGCAACCATCACTATCCCGGCTTCCTTTGTTTGGGGTTTGGGTCCCTTATACCTGAAGTCCTCTTCATTCGGATTTTCACCTTTTTCCTTAGCCTTGTTGTAAAAGTACTTTATGAGACTTGTACCATGGTGCTGCTGGATAATATCTATTATACGGGCTCCAAGCCTGTGTTTTTTGGCTATCTCAACCCCATATTTCACATGATTGATTATTATCAGCGCACTGATGCCAGGCTTTAACTTATCATGAGGATTAATACCCTCGGTCTGGTTCTCTATAAAATACTCAGGGCGCTTCACTTTACCTATATCATGGTAATAAGACCCCACTTTAGCAACAAGGGTATTAGCTCCAATAGCCGAAGCAGCAGCTTCTGAAAGGGAAGAAACAACTATGCTGTGATGATAAGTCCCTGGAGCCCTTATGGCAAGCTCCTTCAACAAAGGATTATTCAAATTCCCAAGCTCAAGAAGCTTTATATCAGTGGTTATGTTAAAAACAAACTCAAATATGGGAAGAAAACCACTAACTATGATAACCGAGAAAACACCTCCGAAAATAGCAAACATGGAGTCATACAGAAGACTTATAGAAACGGGCTTAGCGTAGTACATATAATACACACAAACCATAGCAAGATTAGCAGCAGATATATATAAGCCAGATTTTATCACTCCGAACCTGCTCTTTTCTTTACCTATGGCGAATATACCCACAACACTACCAACAAATGCATACAGGGACATAAAATCCCTCATCTGAGATGAAGCACCAAAAAACCACGTGGAGATAGAAACAAATATAGCAACAAGGAAAGCAGAAGAAAAATCCACAAGTAGTGCCACCATAATCGCGGCAAATGTAAACGGCATACCAAACATAACTGTAAATTTAGAAAAACTAATCCCGGAAAGCATTACAGCCCCAGAAATGGAAGAAAATATCTTAAACATCAACAACTGAATTATAATGCTCGTCTCAAGCACGAGCAGATAAACATTGCCCCTTATTATTTTCTGGGTCTTGCTAAGTTCTCTGTAAACATAATACAACCCAACAAAGAAAATAAAGAACACAAGGAGTTTTGAAATAAGCTCCGTAATCATGCTTTTCTTATGGGTCAGGGAACTAAGTGCCTTGAGCTTCAAGTACTCAGATGGAGTAACTATATCACCCTCCCTTACTATTACCTCACCTTTTGATATCTTAAAAAATACCGGAGATACCCTCTTCTTTACCTCTTCCTTCGCCCTTTTCGTTGCCTTTTCATCGTAAAACAAATTGGGCTTTATGAGAGGGTTGATCAGATCCCACACTGTGGCCCTGAGGGTACTATCATAAGGTATCTCGTTCTTTAGCGTATTGTAGGCTATTATCTTGGCTCTCTCCACATCTACAACATCACTTTTGCTTAACAACATAACCGACTTTTTTTTCCCTCTGCTTACAACTTCTACCATTTGGCGAGGAAACTTATAAAGCACTCCCAAAGAGCCAACAATAAAATATCCATTAAGTGCCCTTAGTGCCATCTCAGCGTACCTTTCAACCCTTTCTGGTCCATCCCTGAGTATTCTTTCAAACAGTTCCTTATTCACAGGCAGATGCAATACCTCAAAAAATCTCTTGACATCGGGTTTCTTTTTTGAAAAAACCGAGAACGCCTCATCCAAAAGCGAAGCAAGTATATCAAATTTACCACTGTCATATTCAAAACGAGGCAAAACATTCCTCTCGGCTTCCTTTATTTTCTCCTGAGTGGCAACTTTATCTTCAACAAGCATAGATGTGGTCGCTCTGATGGTTTTCGGTGCCACTTCCCCAATCCTTATATTTTGCACCACCGGATGTCTTGGAATAAGCAAAAGGGTCAAAACGACGAAAAACGCTCCTACTATCACATACTTATTGTCGAGCAATTCCAAAATACGAGACAAAAAATCTCCCCCCACCCTCCTCACAGACAACTCCCTCTTACTCCCACTCTATAGTGGACGGCGGTTTGCTTGATATATCAAATACTACCCTATTGACACCCTCAACCTCGTTTATTACCCTTGATGAGATCCTACTCAACATCTCATACGGAACCCTAGACCAGTCAGCCGTCATACCATCTACACTATCAACAATCCTCAACGCTACCACATTCTCATATGTTCTCTTATCACCCATAACACCAACACTATTAACTGGCAACAAGACAGCAAAAGCCTGCCATATAGCATCATAAAGCCCGAATCGCCTTACTTCCTCAAGCAGAATAGCATCTGCTTTCCTCAAAACACCAAGCCTTTCTTCTGTAACTTCACCTATAACCCTTATGGCAAGTCCTGGCCCAGGAAAGGGATGCCTCTTCAAGAAGGAATCGTCTATGCCAAGCTCTCTTCCAAGTCTTCTTACCTCATCCTTAAACAGCTCCCTTAACGGCTCTATAAGCCTGAAACCAAGCTCTGAAGGAAGACCACCAACATTGTGATGACTTTTAATCTTATCGGACGGACCTTTAACGGAAGCACTTTCTATAACATCCGGGTATAGCGTTCCCTGTGCAAGAAACTCTACATCCTCAAATCTCCCGGCTACGTCCTTGAATACATCTATAAAAGTATGACCAATTATCTTTCTCTTATCTTCTGGATCAACAACCCCCTTCAACCTACCCAAAAACAACAGCGAAGCATCTTCGTATACAACGCTTATCCCAAGTTTCCGGAACGAATCCAGCACATACTCTACCTCACCTTTTCTAAGCAAGCCATTATTCACAAACACCGGAATAAGCCTATCACCTATAGCTCTGTGTAGAAGAGCAGCAGTAACACTGGAATCAACCCCACCAGAAATAGCACACAGAACTCTTTTTTCCCCCACCTTTTTCCTTATCCTCACAACAGACTCATCCAGAAAGCCACTCATATCCCAGTCAGGCTCAAGCTCACACACACCCTTCACAAAATTATCAAGTACCACCAACCCACACTCAGAATGGCTAACCTCAGGGTGAAACTGAATCCCGTAGATAGGTTTGGTCCTGTGTTTTATAACAGCAAACTCTGAATACTCAGTGTGGGCCACATTCACAAACTCAGGAGGCAACTCTACAACTTTATCTCCATGACTCATCCACACAACAGTCCCATCAATACCACCGCTCATCAACACATCTGACACATCTACCCTTACAACAGCAGGGCCGTATTCTCTCCTGGAGGCCTTCGTCACAGCACCGCCAAACCTTTCCACAATCACGTCCATACCGTAGCATATACCCAACAATGGTACTCCAAGATCAAATATCACATCTTGAGGCTTGGGAGCCCCTTCATCATATATGCTAAAAGAAGAACCAGACAGAATAATACCTCCTACCTTCTCAGAGGGAACCTCGTCATAAGGAATAATATAAGCATAAACACCAAGCTCCCTCACTCTACGAACAATAAGCTGGGTATACTGAGAGCCAAAATCCAACACTGCTATTTTATTCATCAACCTCCACTCCCAACAACACAGTCCGCCACAGCCACGTCACAGGAACCGTATGGCCCAGAAAAAAACATATCACCAGACAACCCTATCACATTGTTCATCATGTCAAAGAAATTTGATGCAAAACTGGCCCCTCTAAAATAAGAGACGGGTTCACCACCTTTCACCAGAAAACCGTTTATACCCAAGGAAAAATCACCACTTACATTGTTAGCCATATGGAGTCCCATAATTTCTGTAACATAGAGACCATCTATCCTCCCCATAAGCTCCCTAAGTGTAGCCTCACCCGGTTCTATGTAGAATATGCCAGGACCCACCCGGGGGATGGAATCGTACGTCTTCCTCCTCGCATTGCCTGTACTGAGCACTCCCAGCTTAGAAGACGTATACGAATTATGCAGAAAAGTCTTAAGTATTCCACCATCAACAACAATCACCCTCCCATGCTCTACACCCTCATCGTCCACAACAAATGAAGGCCTACCAGGATATCTTGGCTCGTCAACAACCGTTATCATCTCACTGAATACCTTGGTTCCCTCTCTCTCTTCTAGTGCGGTCGTGTGGTCAACAACAGAATACCCGTTGAAAACTCTAAAAAAATGAGAGAGCAACTGAACCATAACCTCACTGGACAGTATCAAACTGTACTTCTTAGGCTGAATAGGAGCAGGATAAAGTTTATTTACAGCCCTCTGAGAAGATTCTCGAGCTATCATCTCAAAATCAAACAACTCAAAATCAACGGAGTCTACATTATAATAGCCTACTTCTGAGATCCTGTCCTCAGCCAAGGAAGAAACCCCCACAGAAAAAGCCGTCTTTTTAACAAGAGCCTCCAGACCATGAGAATTGACTATTTCCAACTCCTTCTCAAATGTCTCAACATACGCACTTTTCACAGACTTTACCCTCTTATCAAATCCTTTGGCAATCTCGTCCATGGTATATATTGCATCCTTTATTCTTTCCTCCTCAGGCACATTCCTTGTGTCATCATCCTCTATCCTGCAAGGTATCTCTGGAATCCGGAATATGTCCGCATTCTCTGACATCCCAATATATCTCTCGAGCTGTTCAGCTATTTTCTCTACCTCCCCAACTTCACCATGCATCGTAGAATATACAAAGGCAGGATGAGAATCCCTGACAACCCTTATTCCGCATCCATGCTGCTCATACATGTGCTTGGAATAATCCCTCGAATTCTCAAGCTCGAAACCACTCCTCTTCACATACTCAAGATATACCTCAACAGCATCAAATCTACTACCGAGCACTGAAAGAATGTCCCTGGCCTTCATATTACCTCCCACGGCTTAGGAATAAACAACTCCTTGTACGTATTCAGAGCGAATCTATCTGTCATACCAGATATATAGTCAACCACGCTTGTTTCATCGTCGCCATATCTTTTACTTATACATTCCACATTTTCAATAAAGTAGTCAAAAAGTTCCTTCAACACCTTCTCAGCCTTAGCGGCCTCCAATACAACAGGCTCAGAAAGATACACCTTACCAAATAGAAACTCTCTTAACTCAACAAGAGCTTCAAGTACATCTCCACCCATGCCTACGGCTTCGTAATCCATCTTCACCGTCTCCGTTACCACACTCCTAACAAGCGTAGAAATTCTCTGAGAATGCGTTACACCAAGTATAGAAGTCACATCACGGGGTATATCTGAGTCTCTTATCATACCTGCTCTCAGTGCATCATCTATATCGTGGTTCACGTAAGCTATAATATCAGCCACCCTAACCACCTGAGCTTCCAATGTGGTTGGTAAAACATTCGGATCAGTAAGTATTATATCCCCTCGCCCCTTTGAATGCTTAACAATACCCTCCCTAACCTGCACTGTGAGGTTTAAACCATTTCCATCCTTCTCAAGTACATCAACAACCCTCAAACTCTGCTCCCAATGCCTAAATCCCTTAGAACATTTTTCGTCGAGAACCTTCTCCCCAACGTGGCCAAAAGGCGTATGCCCTATATCATGAGCCAAAGCAATGGCTTCAGTCAGCGTTTCGTTGAGCCTCAAAGCTTTAGCTATGGTCCTCCCTATCTGAGCCACTTCAAGGGTATGGGTCATCCTCGTTCTATAATGATCCCCTGTGGGTGAAAAGAAAACCTGAGTCTTATGCTTCAATCTCCTGAACGACTTACAATGAATGATCCTATCCCTATCCCTCATGAATTCGGTTCTTATATCATCTCTGGGTTCTGGATTTTTTCTTGAGGCGTTTACAGAGAGGAAAGCTCTTTCGTGCAGGGATTCCTTTTCAGCTCTCTCAAGAGCCTCTCTGATACATTGTTCCATCATAGCAACTCTTTAATAAAGCTGGACCACAACACTTCCTCGGCTTTTATAAAATCTGTATTCCTCCTTATAAAGAGATTACTCCTCGTGGCGAGGGATAATACAAGGGCGTCTGGTACAGACAGATAAAAATTCTTCACATGATCCTGAAACTTCACATACACATTTGCCACTACTTTATCTCTTCTCTCTATCACTATTCTGTCAACATTAAGGGACGAGGCACCAAGTATCTCTATAACAAAATCATGTATAGTGTTACCAGGAATATATATACCATTCAGAAAAAGAATCAGTAGTTTAGCCTGTTTTTTTGATATGGGAAAACTGTAATCGTTACCCTCTTCATCCTCACAATGAACAACCCCATGATCCTCTTCCAGATCCACATCTTTTATTTTCAATCCAATCATACCACATCACCCAGTAAAGAGTGTTTCAAAGCATCCGTTACTTTGACCTTCACCATCATCCCCATGCTCGAATCTATATTATTAATAGTCATATTCCTCAAATTTACAACTACATTTTGAGTATTCCTTCCCTGTAAACAGTTACCACGCCTGGATATACCGCTAACGAGTACCTCAACTACCTTGTCCTTATACATTGAAAGCTTATGATGGGTTATTTCAGCCTGTAATTTCTGCAATTCGTTTAACCTCCTAAGCTTCTCCTCGAACGGCACGGAATCACGCATCCTCGCTGCCAACGTAAAGGGCCTCTGAGAATAAACAAAAGAATAAGATGTATCAAACCCAACACTCTTTACAACTTCCATCGTCTCCTCAAACTCACATTCTTCCTCCCCAGGGAATCCAACAATTATGTCTGTGGTTATACCGATATCAGGTACAAGACCCCTTACAAGCTCAATCTTGCCGAGATACTCTTCCTTACTATATCTCCTCTTCATAAGCCTTAGGATTCTATCAGACCCCGATTGAAGAGGCAAGTGGATATGCTTACACACAGTGTCAAGATCCCTAATGGCATAGGCCTGATCCTCTGAAAAGTCCCTAGGGTGAGGTGTAACAAACCTAAGTCTCTCAAGTCCCATCCCTTTTAGTCTATCTATATCATAAAGCAAATCGGAAAATTTATATCCCTTCCCATCTCTATAAGAGTTAACATTTTGACCCAACAAAACTACCTCTCTAACACCTGTATCCAACAACTGCAAGATCTCTTTAAGGATAACCTTTTTGGAACGGTATACCTCATTCCCCCTGGTGTAAGGCACAATGCAGTAGGAACACAGGTAATTACACCCATACATAACATCCACATAAGCACTCACACCGTCCCTGTGACCAAATATCCTATCCGGATCACTCATAACACCATCTATAAATACACCCCCGCCTTTCAAATTATCCGCAATTTCATAAAATCTGTCTATCTGTCTAGTACCGACCACAAAATTAGCTATCTTTTCAAGCTCCCTATACCTATATTGAGCTACACACCCCATAGCAATCAAAACAGCCCTCCTGTTCAAGAGCCTGACCCTCCCTAACTCACTAAGAAGCTTCTGCTCCGACTTTTCCCTCACAGCACAGGAGTTTATAACAATCACATCAGCCTCCTCAAGACTGGACTCCTCAAATCCCTTCTCTCTGAAGATACAATACACCTTTTCAGAATCCCTCTCATTCATCTGACAGCCAAAGGTCTTTATATAAAATTTCATTTCAGCAGCCGCCTCACGTTCCTGTTGTGTTGTTCCAATGTCTTAGAGAAAACAAGCTCACCGTTGTGTTTGGAAACAAAATAGAGAAAATCTGTCCTGGCCGGATGAAAAGCAGCATACAGCGCGTCATAATCCGGATTGCATATAGGGGTCGGTGGAAGGCCCCTGTGAACATAAGTGTTATATGGGTTATCCTTATCCCTAAGCGCAGCCTCTGTGATAGTTTCTCCTCCCCTCATACCATATATCACTGTAGAATCCATCTGGAGCATCATGCCCCTCTTCAATCTATTGTATATAACACTGGCCACCATGGGATACTGTTTTTTATCTTTACACTCCTTTTCCACAATCGATGCTATAATAAGCTTTTTATAGCCAGAATAACCTATCAAAAGGGAGTGGTTCACCCTCTTCCATTCCTTCTTAAACTGATCAAACATAACATCTATAATCTGTCTCGGTGTGGAATCACGGGGAAAGGAATACGTATCTGGATAGAGAAAACCTTCCATAGAAGACGTACTCAGTCCTGTAAGTTCCCTAATGAAACCTCTATCATGAGCAGCCCTGATAAAGTCCTTACCACTGAATCCGCTCCTCTTAAGAAGTAGTGCTATCTGTTTAATCGTGAAACCCGGAGGAATTGTAACCATCACGCCGTAAGGATTAGTGTTTAACAGTTCAAGCAAAACCTTCTTTGGTGTATAATCCATCATGAACATGTGAACCCCAGCCTTTATATGGCGCGCCTCACCGGTAAGCCTCACGTAATAGTAAAACCAGTCCGCTCTCCTTATTATACCCTTATTCTTAAGGGATTCTATTATCAACTTAAGGGGTTCACCCTTCCCCACATATACAAATACTCTTTTTTTCGAATTGGAAGCTGGGGTGTGTATGTAAGAAAAGAAGCGAATACTTGAAACAATAAAAAATACCACAACCAGAAACAGTAGTATAGAATTGGCCATTATGAACCATTTAAAACGCCTCATGCCTAAGGTAATCCAAATATCCTTGAAGAATAAACACTGCGGAAATCTTGTCTATAGCCTTTTTCTTGTTTCTTCTACCCTTCACACCTGCGTTATTAAGTATCCTCTCCGAGAACCTCGTTGACAATCTCTCATCCCACTCAATCACCTCAACATTAACACTTTCCCTAAGCCTCCCAATAAACTCCTCTGTTGCAATAGCCCTTTTGCCCCTTGTACCACTCATGTTAAAAGGCATACCAACTACAACCCTTCCCACCTTATGTCTGAAGACGATCTTTCTTATCTCCTCCACTGGATCCACTCTATCGCTATATATAACACAATGCGGCATAGCTATCGTATTCAACTCATCACTTATAGAAACCCCCGTTTGCTTCTCGCCAAAATCAATCCCTAGTACCCTCACAAAAACAACACCTTGCTTTTTGACACTCCTACAGTATAATTATTTCAATGTTAAAAACAACCGTTTATGTTTTCTTACTCTTTGTTTGTCTTTCAACAAGCGCTTTGCCTGAAACATTGGAATCCATACACGCTATCAGCGTATCCAATACCAAAGACACTATTATATTCAAGTTTAACAAAATACACAACTACAGATACATAAGGCTAAACAACCACTACTTTTACATAGCTATACCCCACAAAACATTGAAAATAAACCCATCAATAAAACCCTCCGGCATTATACAAAAGATTATACCTGTAATTATAAACGGAGAAACCAGGGTATTCATAAAGCTACCAAATACATTTCACTATAGGTACACATTAAAGCTTATAAGACACCAATATATCATAGTTGGATTATATAAAACCCCTCTAACAAAAAAAACTCCAAAGAACAAACCAGTGGTCGTTATAGACCCTGGACACGGTGGAAGGGACCCTGGAGGTATAGGAATATACAATTACGAGAAAAACGTAGTGCTGAAAATAGCCGAAGACGTGAAACACTACCTTGAACAAAGCGGTTTGGTAAAGGTAGTAATGACAAGAACAAAAGATGAGTTCGTTTCCTTAGAGAACAGGGTAAAAATAGCAAACAAAGTACACTCCGCTGTATTTGTATCAATACATGCAAACATAAGCCCCAAAGACAAGAAATATGCCCGCGGGCTCATGGTATTTTTCCTGAACGCAACCAGCGATAAAAGAGCTATTGAACTTGCAGCCCTCGAGAACGGAACAACAGTAAAACAAGTAAGCGTTCTAAACAAAATCATAATATCGCTGATCCAGTCCACCAAGATCCAAAAATCCGTGAAACTTGCGCGGGACGTATACAAATACACACTCAGGTATGGCAAACTCACCTATAGTGGATACAGGGGCGATGGTGTGAAACAAGCACCGTTCTTTGTTCTTGTGGGAACCAAGTGCCCATCCATTCTTATAGAGACAGCTTTCTTGAGCAACAGAAGGGACGATAAAGAGCTCAGCTCCCCAGCATTTCGGCACGAGATAGCCAAGGGCATAGCCAAAGGCATTCTCCTGTTTCTAAAACAAGAACATAAAATCAAATAGCCTCTGCACCCCTCTCTCGTGTCCTTATCCTTATGGCATCCTCTATGGGCACAACAAATATCTTCCCATCTCCGACCTTGCCAGTCCTGGCTGCCTCTACAATCTTCTCTATAACACCATCAACCATCTCGTCTGGAACCACAACCTCTATTTTCACCTTGGGCAGGAAATCAACAACGTACTCAGCACCCCTGTATATCTCGGTATGCCCCTTCTGCCTCCCATATCCCTTAACCTCACTTATTGTCAAACCCTTTACTCCAAACTCAGTAAGGGCTTCCTTGACAGCGTCAAGCTTAAACGGTTTTATAATGGCCTCAACTTTTTTCACTGTTTTCCTCCTCATAGAGTTTAATAATTAGCTCCACTTCTCCCTTGGTGAGCCCTAACTCCTTAGCAATCTCTTCTATACCTATCCCGCGTTCATTCATCAGCAGTATATCCTTCCTAAGAGAACCCTTGTAGGTCCTGCTCTTTATAGTGCTCAAAAGCTCATTGAGCAAAGCATTCTTCCTGTGAACATCATCTATGAGCATACCTAGCTCTCTTTCCTGCTCCAGCAATCGTGTGTTTGTTTCATCCAGTAACTTCTTCTGCTTATCCACAAGGGTGTTCAACGTTCTGGCAAGCTTGACGAAAGCACTTATTTCCTTCTTACTGGACTGATGAGAAAATATTATATAACCCACAATCAACACATCAAAGAAACTCTGAAGGAGCAAGGCGGTTTCAACGGTCATTCTTCTAACATTCTTTGTTTTATCATGCTCCTCTCAAGAAAAAGAGAGTAATGAATGAGAAGTTCCATATGATTACGATTAATCTCCAAGAAATTTATTCCATAGCAAAACTCCGACAAATCCTCCCTTTTCGTCACTACGCTACCTATGGTTTTTATCTCAACGTGTGAAGCTATAGGCAAAGAAAAAACCATAAATAACTTATCATCCCGGGAGAGGGAACTATCGGAAGTCCTTATTGAAATACCAGAAGCACTCAAATCACAACTTTCAGCCACCTTGAACGACCTGAAATTCTCTTGTTTTTCAACGTTTTTAAGTAAATCTATGATGTAATTCAGCTTCGCATCCAAAGACTTCATTATCAAAACAAAAGCCCTATTCAACGAACCGTAAGAGCTATCCAAGTTATTTTCCGACATGAGATAGTCGAATGAATCAGTGTAGTCAGCCCCACCCTCAACGTCCCTCTTATATTTACTATACTCACCATCGCTAATTCTCTTATAGAATACACTCAGGGTAGCCTTTACCCTTCTATATCCCCTTGAATCCTCGCTCACAGGTAAATCCCCGCTATAACACTAAACAACACCACAGCTCCAATATAACCGTTAATGTTGAAAAAAGCAATATTAATCTTCTTGGGGTCATCCGGATCCACAAGCTTATGTTCCATGATAAGGAGTAAACCAACAACGATAGCCCCCAGGTAGGCAAATAAACCCAGATGAAAATGATAGATAAACACCATAAGAAGAGAAAACGCAATAATATGAGACAATGCCGAAACCAACAAGGCTGCTCGGACACCAAAAACGGCAGGTACAGAGTAAAGTCCTTCTTTCCTGTCAAAATCCCTATCCTGAAGAGAATACAATATATCAAACCCCGCTATCCAAAACATAACAAAAGCAGCAAGTAGAAAGATAGGCAAACTCAACGAATCTGAAGCCGCTACATAACCACCAAGCGGAGCTATTGCATCTGTTGCCCCAAGGTAAAAATGGCTCAACCATGTAAATCTCTTGGTATAGGAGTAGGTAAGCATAAAGAAAAGTGCTACCGGAGAAAGCCTAAAAGCCAACGGGTTAATAAGATAAGCTGAAACCTCAAAAACGACTATAGACAACCCAGTGAAAAACCATGCCTCCCTCAAACCTACCTTACCGGAAGGTAGTTCCCTGTTGGCCGTTCTCTCGTTCTTAGCGTCTATATCAACGTCTATTATTCTATTCAACGCCATAGCTGCACTACGCGCTGAAACCATCGCCACTGTAACAAGGGCAACTACATCCCAGCTTATCCCATTTTTAAAACCCATAACCATACCCACATATGCAAACGGCAGGGCAAACACGGAATGCTCAAATTTTATCATTGAAAAAAACCTACCAACACTCATACTATCTTTCTCCAATAATCAACAAAATATAGAGCACCCGAAAACACGGTAAAAACAACAGCAGCAAATAAAACACAAATACCTATCTCCATATACCCCAGCAATAACACGCCTATAGCACAAAACTGCATCCCCGCCTTTACTTTCCCCCAGAAGCTAGCACTGACTGCTATACCACGAAGAGCCGCTATGCTCCTGAGACCTGTCACAGCAAATTCACGGGCTACTATAACTATAACCATCCAGTATGGAATACCCATTGTCTTTATCATGGCTATAAGAATACCTGACACAAATATCTTATCGGCAAGGGGATCAAGTAGTTTACCAACGTCGGTCACCACGTTAACCCTCCTTGCAACATAACCATCAAGCATATCTGAAAACATACCGAGCATAAAAAATATAAAGGCTCCAATTTCACAATTATACTCCATAAGCACTATAACCACAGCAACATCAAGTATACGAAATACCGATAAAGCGTTTGGTATATGTTTCACCACAAACCCCCAATGTTGGTAAACGTACCATTCACCTTCATAAGGCGAGTTGGCTGACCACCCACAATCTCTGCCCCAAAGCACGAGCCGTAGGAATTATAAATCGTCATCACCTTCTTTATATATCTCCTCGTTTCCAGATAGGGAGGCACTCCCCCGTATCTATCAACACTCGTTTCACCGGCATTGTAAGCCGCAAGTACAAGCCTTACATTGCCGTCATACTTGGTAAGCAGATGCTTAATAAATTTAACCCCCGCTTCAACATTCTCTCTTACATCGTACAGATCCTTTGCCCCATAATCCGAAGCTGTCTCCTTCATAAGCTGCATAACACCACGTGCCCCGCTTTTTGATACTGCCCTGGGATTCAGGTCAGATTCCACCTTCGCTATGGCATAAACCAGCCTGTAACTGACCCCATACTTCCTGCAAACCTCCCTTATCACCCTCAGCACCTTATGTTCATTAACCCCCCTGAACCTGAAATAATGTCTCACACCACCAAAGAGGTGCACATTACTTATAATAATACTCTTTCCCTCCTTAACAACACTTAAAGGAGAAGCCATACCTTCCACCACAAAAACCAACAGAAACAAAAAAACCAGATACCTCATTGCAGTTTCTTTAACAACTCTTCAGCCTGACTACTCTTGTGGTGCTTCAAAACCCTCCTAATTATACTGAGAGCCTTAGACCTCCTCCCTACGCTGTAATAGGCATAGGCAAGATGAATATCAATCACATAATTTCCCTCTTCCTTACCTATAAGACTCACTGCCTTCTCCAACAGCTCCAACGCTTTCTTGTACCTACCCAGTTTATAATAACCCCAACCAAGACTGTCAATAAAAGCAGGGTTGTTGGGTTGCAACTTTAAAGCCCTCTCTACAAGTTTAACTCCTCTGCCTACATCTATATTCTTGTCTATATAGAGGTAACCTAAGTAGTTCAACGCATCAGCGTTCTTCGGATTGCTCTCAATAGAGAGCTTGAGGTATTTTATGGCCATTTTTATACTATGCTTATGCACGAAGTATGTATCAGCCGCGTAAAAATAAAAAATAGAATTTTCACGAAAGCGATTAGCAGCCTTCAACAAGATCTTTATCCTATCATCATACTTTCTCTCAAGCTCAAAAACATAAGACAACATCATGTAAAGAAATTTTTTGTCAGGATACATAGAAACGGCTTTACCGAGGACAGACTCGGCTTCCCCATAATGCTTTAGCCCTACAAGGCAAACAGCCATCTCGCCAGCTACTCGGGGATATATCTTAGAGGCAGGAGATATGCTTCTAAGAACAAACAACGCCTTGTTGCACTCACCCAACTTCCTGTAAGCAACCCCAACAAGATACTTAACTCTATCCGAATAAGCTGATGTATAAACATACTTCCTGGCAAGTTCTACGAGTTCCTTCAATTTACCCTGTTGCATGTATATGTAGCATGCCTTCTCAAGATAGGTGGGATCGTACGGGTTCATCTTGAGAGCTCTTCTAAAGAAATACTCTGCCTTACTATACTCCCTAAGGTGATAATAATCGTTCGCTAAGGCTGAACATATGGCGGGCTCCTTCAGGTACAACCACCTGCGATAGAACCTTATAGCTCTATCAAAACTCCCCTCCGCTTCATACACAGAACCTATTAACAACACAGCATTCACATACGAATGCTTTATTTCTAGCGCCTTTTTCGCATTCTCAATAGCCTTATCATAAAACCCCAAATTTTTAAAAACGCTCCCCATGAATAGGTATATCTTTGCCTTATCCTTTGAGTATTTTATAGCTTTTCTGAGGAATTTCATACCCATAGTATAGTTATTATATTTTATATATGTAAATCCCAGCATCTCCAAGACCTGAGCATTTTTCGGAAACCTGACATAAGCCTTCCTCAACACCCTTATGGCCCTACCTATTCTTCCCTCAACAGCCAGCACACCAGCCATCCTGAGGTAGAAGTAAGGTATATTAGGAAATTTGCTTATGGCTTCCTTAAAACCGGATACCATAGCCCCTATGTCGCCTGTGTAGGTCAACATATTTATGTATTCCTTAAAGAAATAGGGATTATCCGCAACACTCAACACCATTTTAAGTTCTCTAACAGCCTTAGAAATATTTCCATTAGAGAAGTAGAAATAAGCCATCATATAGTGAAAATTAACAAATGCACCCTTGGAGAACACGCTATCACCAGGGGTCACCCTGTGAACTGCTTTCAAGGACGCACTCCCCCTTACAGCTGGAACTCTAGAACAGGAACTAAAAAGCAAAATACAAATCAAAACGCAAAGAGCAACATACCCCCTAAATCCCATTGGCATATTCCTCTACAAATTTCACAAATTCATCCACAAGCCTATCTTCCGGGACCCTCTCCACCACCTTCCCTCCTCTTATTATGAGACCGAAACCCTTACCACCAGCTATAGCAAAATCAGACTCCTTCGCTTCTCCCAATGCGTTAACCACACATCCCATAACAGCAACCTTTATGGGTTTGTCAATATGGGATAACCTCTTCTTCAATTCCTTCACAAGAGCCAGCAAGTCTATCTCTATCCTGCCACATGTGGGACAACTAACAAAATCTATCCCCCTCTTTTCTCTCAGATGTAGTGCATTGAGTAATTCATAGCAAACATCAACTTCATCCTCAGGCGGCTGAGACAAAGATATTCTTATCGTATCCCCAATCCCTTCCCTTAACAAAACGGCGAGTGAGGACACTGACTTAACAATACCCTCCGTAAAACTCCCCGCCTCTGTAACGCCTATATGCAGAGGACAATTGCTACTACTTGAAAACTTCTCGTTAGCCAATATGTTTACCAGGGGATCGGAAGACTTTATAGAAACTTTAACTCCATAAAACCCCTCATCCTCAAACCTATTCACCCATCCCAGTGCGCTTTCCACCAAAGCTTCCACTGTCGGTGCACCATACTTATCCAGCAGTCCCTTCTCCACAGAACCACTATTGACACCTACCCTTATAACAACCCCCCTTTCAGAGGCTGCCTTGATTATCTCCTTTACCCTACTCATGCCACCTATGTTACCTGGATTTATTCTCACCCCCTGAACCCCACTTTCTATTGATCTCAGGGCCAACTTATAGTCAAAATGAATGTCAGCAACAATTGGTATAGGAGAAAGCTCCACCAAATCGCGCAAAACCCTTGCAGCCTCCTCATCGACCACAGCACATCTTACAACTTCACACCCCTTCCCGTATAGACGCCCTATTTGGTCCATAGTAGCTTTCACATCTCTCGTATCCGTGTTAGTCATTGACTGAACCACGACAGGCGCACCACCACCTATGACAACATTACCCAAAGCAACAGATCTCGTCACTTTTCTAGAAATACATTTACTCACCTAAAAACACCCAACTCTTTACCTATAAACTTGATTACTCCATACCTTCTAAAATCATTATAAAAAGCAAAAACCATGATGGCAATAAGAATCAACAGACCTATATTCTGAAGAATCACCTGGGTTCGCTCATCCAGAGGTTTACCCCTTACAGCCTCTATACCAAAAAACACGAGGTGGCCACCATCCAGTATGGGAATAGGCAGAAGGTTTAATATACCAAGATTAACACTTATTATTGCGACAAACAGAAGAAACGGACCCAACCCCGTATGGGCAGCTTTAGATGCAACTTTCACAATCATTATCGGACCACCTATCTCCCTAGCAGGGATGGTCCTCTTTATCAAAGCTATTATACCCTCAACCGTTATCTTGGCTACATAAAACGTCTTTACAGCACCATAATACAGGGCCCTAAGCGGAGAATACCTTACAACCACAGTCTTTCCACTTGGTGCTATACCAAGGAAGCCCACATATTCCCTTTTACCCAACAGTGTCTTGATGTACCTCCCACTGGGTTTTACCGTTAACTCAATCCTCTTACCATTCCTTAACAATGTGATCTTCACCCTCTTATTGGGATACAGCTTTATTAGACGCGACATTTCACTCCACGTACTAACCCTCTTGCCATTTACAGCAACAATCGTATCATGCGGCATTATTCCAACTACAGAAGCCTCTGAGTGATTTATAACCTCACCAACATTGGGGGCAAGCCTAGAAACACCTATCATATAAGCAAAGGCAAGAAAAAACACCGCCGAAGCTATGTTAAAAAACGGCCCCGCAAATACTATTATCATTCTCTTATAAACCGGCTGGGCAAAAAAGGCTCCCTCCGTATTGTCAAGCTCCTCATCAATATATTCACCCTTCATTTTCACGTAACCGCCAAGGGGAACAAGTGACAGAACATACTCAGTCTCCTTCCCCCGATACCTCAACAACACCCTGCCAAATCCCACCGAAAACCTCTCAACTCTTACCCCAACGAGCTTTGCAGCAATAAAATGACCATATTCGTGTATTACAATCATGAAAACAAGAGCGATAATACCATATCCTATTCCCACACTAACCCCCACCACGTATCATTCTTCTCACTTCCATCTTTATATACTCTGTCTCCCTAATTATCTCATACACGTCATCTGGCAATACATCGTCAAACTCTCTCACACATCTCTCAAGAATTGTAAAGATTTTACTAAACTCTACGTGTCCATTGATAAATTCCTCAACCAAAACCTCATCTGCGGCGTTTAATATAAGACCTGTATTCCTATCCGGGTTCTCTATAGCCTCATAAGCCAACCCAAGTGTAGGAAACCTGACAAGATCAGGCTTCTCAAATGTCAACTCTCCTACCTCACTCAAATTGAGGGAAAAACCCAGATTAACTCTAACAGGACCAAACAAGGCATAGGAGATGGGAATCCTCATATCAGTAGGAGCCATTTGAGCTATGATGGAACCGTCAACAAACTCAACAGCAGAATGGACTATGCTTTGCCTGTGAACCACAACCGTTATCTGTCCTCTGCTAATCCTAAACAACCAGTATGCCTCTATAACTTCAAACCCCTTGTTCATGAGTGTAGCAGAATCCACCGTTATCTTTCTACCCATACTCCAATTGGGATGCCTCAGCGCCTCCTCAGGACTTATATCCTTAAAGTCTTCTCTATCCACAAACGGCCCACCAGACGCAGTGAGTATGATCCGCCTTAAGTCCCTTTTTCTACTCCCCTTTAAACACTGATATACCGCCGAATGTTCAGAATCCACAGGTATAATCTCCACACCTTTCTTATCCGCTAGCTCCCTAAGGAGCTTTCCAGCCACTACAAGGCTTTCCTTGTTGGCTAACAAAAATCTCTTCCCAGCACTTACAGCTGAATAGCTGGGTAGTATTCCAACAGAACCCACAAGCGCATTCAACACAACATCTCCTAAGGAAGCTAGCTTACACAGACCTTCAACACCAGTAAGTACAACAATGCCTGGGAATTCCGACTCAAGCCTCTTCCTATACTCATCCCTCATACAGCAAACCACGGAAGGGCTAAATTCCACTATCTGATCCTCAGCTAACCTAATGTTCTCATTAAAACTTATCCCCAACAACCTATATCCACCAACCCTTCTCAATACATCAAGGGTAGCAGTACCTATGGAACCAGTGGAACCCAATACTACAAGATTTTCCATACAAACATCAAATAGATAACGAACACAGCAAACGCAGGGCTATCTAACCTATCAAGCACACCACCATGCCCTGGAATCAAACCAGATGAATCCTTTTTGCTGTGAACCCTTTTTATCACAGACTCAGACAAATCACCAAAAATACCAGCCACGTTTGATACGAAACCTATAAACACGCTCCACAACAGAGAATGAACACGCAACAGTACACAACCAAAAACACCTGCAGCCAGAGTACCAAATATCACACCACAAATTGCTCCCTCAACCGTCTTGTTGGGGCTAATCCTTGGAGAAAGCTTCAACTTACCAAACCCCTTACCGCAGAAATAAGCAAAACTATCCCCAACCCACAAACTCACAAACACAAGCATCAACGTAACGCTTCCGTGTGGCAACATCCTGAGATATGAAAAAAAAGCATACAGAGCCACATACAGTATCCCACCAAAGAAATAGTAATCCCTTCGGAGGTTCTCCATGGAGAAACCCTTAATCATATGTACAATAAAAAGAACCATAAGGAAATAAAACGTTTCCCATCTAAAGAATAGTGCTACCACCATAAACTCCACGCCCAGCATCATATAAAATATCTTTTCCGATACAGGGCAATCCTTCTCCATGGACAACCACTCAAACAGAGCCACAGAAGAGATCAAAACAACAAACACGTTGAACAACCATACTGGGGAAAACATAACAAGATATACTACAATAGGCACAAGGATCACAGATGAGACTATACGCTTTATCATAATCCACCAAATCTTCTTTTCCTATGCTTAAACTCCTCAATAGCCCTCTCAAAATCTTCCTCTGTAAAATCCGGCCAGTATTTGTCAAAAAACACAAGCTCAGCATAATAAGACTGCCACAGTAGGAAATTGGATATCCTTACTTCTCCACCTGTTCTTATCACCAGATCTACATCAGGCAGACCAGAGGTATAAAGGTATCTTGAAAACACCTCCTCATCAAGCTTATCCACAGAAAGGCTCCCACACGCAACATCTTCAGCTATAAGCCGTGCAGCCCTCAATATTTCACGACGAGAACCATAATTAAGAGCGAGAGTAAGTACCATCCTGTTATTTTCCTTGGTTTCCCTCATCAGCTCATCCATCAACTCAACAGTCTCCAACGGAAACCTACTCAAGTCCCCTATGATATTAAACCTGATATTTTCCTCAACAAAGAGATGCCTCTTTCTGTTGAGATACCTGTTCAGAAGAGAAACAAGAAACTTAACCTCAGAGGATGGCCTCTTCCAGTTTTCCGTTGAAAAAGCATAAAGAGTAAGAAACTCTACACCACTTTTTGCAGCCTTCCTCGTTACAATATCCACAACCTCAGAACCCTTTACATGCCCATAGGTCCTATTCCTTCCTTTCTCCTGAGCCCACCTGCCGTTGCCATCCATAATAATGGCAACATGCCGCGGAAAACTGCCTTCCATTATATAGACAGTATTTCTTTTTCTTTTTCTTTTGTGAGAGAATCAATCCGCTCAATAAATGAATTTGTCAGTTTCTGAATTTCCTCTATCAGCCTTTTTTGTTCATCTTCCGATATGATCTTATCCTTCTCCATATCCTTAACCTCATTATTCGCCTTTTTCCTCACATTCCTTATATTTACCCTGTACTTCTCGGCTTCTTGTTTCAAAAGCTTCACACTTTCCCTTCTATTCTCCTCGGTCATAGGTGGAAAATGTAGCTTGATAGACTTACCATCATTTTGAGGTGTAAGACCCAAGTTAGATTTGAGTATCGCTTTTTCAATATCCTTTATAACAGAGGCATCCCATGGCTGAATAAGAACCTGAGTAGCATCCGGTATGGAGATGGAGGCAAGCTGTTTCAATGTCATCTCTTGGCCGTAAGCTTCCACTTTCAAATTTTCAAACATAGCTATATGAGCCCTTCCGGTCTTAACGGTCTTCAGATAGGACTTATAAGCTGTCACTGCCTTTTCCATCTGCTTCTTAGCCTCCTTTACGACCTCATCGCCCATGACTTCACCTCCTTACCTCACTATAGTCCCTACCTCCTCCCCAAATACTATGCTCTTCAAAACATTCTCTTTCCTGATATTAAAAACTACAATGGGCATTTTATTATCCATGCACATGGAGATAGCAGTTGAATCCATAACCTTCAGACTTCTATCTATAACCTCAATATACCTGAGCCTATCAATTTTTATGGCATCTTTATGTAATTCAGGATCCTTATCATATATACCATCCACCTTCGTGGCCTTGAGTATAACATCTGCACCTATCTCCATAGCCCTCAAAGAAGCTGCCGTATCGGTTGTAAAGTAAGGATTTCCCGTACCAGCAACAAATATAACCACCCTACCCTTTTCTAGATGCCTCATGGCTCTCCTTCTTATGTACGGCTCAGCTATTTGCCTCATCTCTATGGCAGACATAACCCTGGTCTGTACACCCAGTTTCTCCAAGCTATCCTGTAAAGCAAGCCCATTTATAACGGTGGCCAGCATACCCATATAATCAGCACTCGCCCTATCCATTCCCATAGAAGCACCCTTAATCCCCCTGAATATATTACCGCCTCCTATAACAACGGCCACAGAAACACCCAATTCAATAACACTTCTTATCTCTCCTGCTATCCTTGATATGGTTGATTCATCTATTCCAAAGGGAAGCTCCCCCATCAAGGCTTCCCCACTAAGCTTTAGCAGTATTCTCTTATACTTGATCTGCAAGGCTACTCTTCCCCAAGTTTAAACCTTACAAACCTTCTAACAACTATATTTTCACCAAGCTTAGCTATCGCCGAATCAATGATATCCTTTACCTTAACACTCGTATCCTTTATAAAATCCTGTTCCAAAAGGCACACTTCTTCAAAGTACTTCTTAAGTTTACCTTCTACTATCCTCTCAATAACATGTTCAGGCTTACCCTCTTTCTTAAGCTGATTCCTATGAAACTCCTTCTCCTTTTCAACAACCTCATCGGGTATATCTTCCCTGTTAACGTACAATGGATTGGAAGCCGCTATCTGCATAGCAATATCCTTAAGCAACGCATTGAACTCATCCGTATTGGCAACAAAGTCTGTTTCACAATTAATCTCAACAAGAACGCCTAAAGCTCCATTTGCATGTATGTAGCTTCCTATCTTGCCCTGATTGGCTATCCTACTGGCTCTTTTTCTTGCGCTTGCAAGCCCCATCTCCCTCAGTTTTTCTATAGCTTTATCCATATCGCCACCGGTAGCCTGAAGGGCTTTCTTGCAATCCATCATCCCAGCACCCGTTTTATCCCTTAGCTCTTTAACCATTTTTGCTGTTATCTCAGCCATCTACAACTCCTTTCCAATCTATTCTGCATCCTCTTCTGCTTCCAATTTTTCCTCAATAGCCTCTTCAATCCTCTCTTCCTCTTTCTCCTCTGCCATCTCCTTCTCCCATCTTGCCCTGCCGTTCTTTATAGCTTCTGCCATCTTTTGGGCAAGCAACTTTATAGATCTTATAGCATCATCGTTTCCTGGTATTATGTAGTCCACAAGCTCCGGATCGCAATTCGTATCAACAAGAGCCACAGTGGGGACACCCATCTTACGAAACTCCTTCACGGCTATAATCTCTCTATTTATATCAACGATTATCCCTGCATCCGGCAGCTCTGTCATATCCCTTATCCCGCTCAGTTTTTTGGAAAGTTTTTCCTTCTTCTTTCTGAGTACCTTTGCTTCTTTCTTTGTTAGTCTCTCAAACTCACCGTTGGCTTCCATGTCCTCAAGGTGAATAAGTTTCTCAACACTCTTCCTCACAGTGGGAAAATTTGTTAAAAGACCCCCTATCCACTTTTCAGTCACATGGGGCATCCCACACTCCTCAGCAGCCGCCTTAAAATCCTCTTGACCCTGTTTCTTCGTACACACAAACAATATAGTCTTACCCTGAGCTGCCATCCCCTCAACAAATTCGTAGGCCTTGTCAAAACATTCAATCGTCTTTTGAAGGTCAATGATGTGGATTCCCTTGCGAGAGGCAAAGATATAGGGTCTCATCTTAGGATTCCATTTGTTCGTCTGGTGTCCAAAATGAACTCCAGCCTCCAATAGCTCTTTCATAGTAACATAAGCCATAACACAAAAACCTCCACAAAAAAGGATATACCAGCGCCCACCTACCCTACACCCACACAGGGCTCCTTCAGATAGGTCAGAAAGGGCACCTGAGATTACCAATCAAACACTATATATAACTTTCTACGGTTTTACAAGTAGTTGTTCAAAGAGGAAAAACACCGAATGTCCTCTGTTTCTAAGAAGCAAGCACCTCCTGCAACTTCCGTGCAGCATTTTTAACATCCAGATAAACCAACCCAAGCTTGGCACTGAGGTTTGTGATAACAGCAAGCACTGCCTCCTCTCCCGCCGAAGTGAGCACTATATACCCCTTGCTACCTTTAACAGTAACCTGCTCAGGGGAACCCTTGTCGAGCTCTTCTACAGCCCTCTCGGAAAGAGACAGGAGAGCTGCCACCATGGCCGAAATCTTATCCTCATCCATATGAGAAGGGAGAGAACTACTTATGAGCAAGCCATCCGACGTGACCAAGGCCGCCCCTTCCATCGCAGCACTTGCTGCCACCAGACCATGCAGTACTTCTTCTATCTGTTTTTCCCTCATATCAACCCCCAACAGCAGCGGTTTCTCAAAGAGGTTACCAGAAAAAAACCGCTTTATCAAGAAGTTAAACACAAGTAGAATTCGTTTGAAAATGACCACCCTTTCTGTTACTATACTGAAGGGTTGGTATTCTTTTGGCTCCACAGACACATAAACACAGCTCCAAGGAGGTTATCAATAATGAAGAAGATTGGTTTTCACTTTGCAGAGGGTAAAGAGATATTCTCGGTGGTTGATATCCTAAAAACCAAGTTAACTACTCAGCCTGCACTAACCATTGTTTTTGCCTCCACAAACATACCTCACTCCCAGGGAGATATAGTATCAACAATTAGGAGGGAGCTTGGAGGAGAAGTATGGGGTTGTTCAACAGCAGGAGAGATTTCAGGGACAGGATTCCATAAAAATACTGTGGTGGCTTTGAGCATAGAAGCTCCGAAAACCATATTTAACGCCAACACAGAAACTGAACCATTCGGAGAAGACCCCACAGCAAGCGGAATGAACGTAACAAGAAGAGCATTCAAAAACCTTGAATCCGTGCTGGACATATTCCTGCTAAAGTTCTTCTTGAAATCTCAAAAAAGCGATGCTCTAGAGATCCTCAGAGCACTCTCCTACAACATGCTAATAACAATGGATGGACTTCCAGGGGTTGAAGAAAGGGTGCTACAAGGAGCCGCCAAAGAAACACTCAACAAAATAGGAACGGCCGGCGGGTCCGCTGGGGATGACTTGAAGTTCACCGGTACCTACGTTTATTCCAAATTCGGTGCCCACACAGAAGCTGTTTCAGTAGCAGCGATATATACCATCTTAAAGGTAGGTGTAGGTATAAAGATAGGTTTCGTGCCAGACGGCAGCCCATTCAAATACGGGGTAGTCACAAAGAATGGTGAAACACAGAGAATAGTGAAAACGATAAATAACGAGCTTGCTGTAAAAGTCTACATGAGATGGCTGGGAGCAAGCAACATCGAAGACGCTAATAGAAACTTCGCCGAAAACCCGCTTGGCGCCATAGAACCGTCATCAAAAATATGGAAAGTAAGGAGCCCAGCAAGAATACTTGAAGATGGTTCAATCCTATTTTACTCGGATATGCCGGAAGGTACAGGGGTATCGCTACTCAGATCAAATAAGGAACTCCATGTATCGGCCGTCCGGGAAGCAGTTAAGGAAGCGATAAGAAGAGCCGGAAACCCAGAAAAGATAGGTGCCGTCATACTGTTCGACTGCATACTGAGGGATATACTCAGTGATATATACGGAACAAAACAGGATGAAATAAATGAAATAAAGAGAATAGTAGGATCCGATGTCCCTATAATAGGCTTCTCTACCTATGGAGAGACAGGCAACTCCGACCTCATGCCACTATGGCACCACAATCAAACTATAACAGCCATGGTAATTGGGGACTTTTTAGGCGAATTCAAACAATAAACAGGATCCTAGTACCTTCCAAATCAAGCATGGTTGTACACCTCCTCATAGGGTTGATAGCAGGGGCATTTTTAGGGGCAACAGGAACTTCATGGGGTGCCATAGCTATTCCATTCCTGTTAAGCTTCAACATTCCACCACTGCTGGCAAAGGGCAACGTATTGTTTTCCGAAGTAGTGTTATCTGTAGAAGGTTCAGTACACCACGGAATACTTGGAAACATTCGTAAGGAACTCAGCCTCTCCCTGATATTAGGTATAGCCGGAGCTATAGCTGGAGCAGGGATATCCGAAGTAGTACCAACAGAAGCCTTCAAACCGATTATAGGTGCATACGAAATACTCGCAGGTATATCAATGCTCGTTGTAAAACCCAAAAACCTGATCAACGTTGACAAAAAACGTGGAATCCACTGGGCAATAATGATAGGGTTTGTAGCAGGGTTCGTAAAAGGCTTTTTAGGAACTGGGTGGGGTCCAATAGGGGTTACCCTTCTAATAATCTTTGGAGCCATACCTACAGAGGTCGTTGGCTCATCCATACTGGCCAGGGTAGTGGTTTCTGGAGCTGCAGCTATCCTATACACTGCGTCGGGCTATTTGAAACTATCTATTCTCATACCACTCACCATAGGCGGAACAGTAGGCATGTTCCTCGGTATACGATCTCTCAGATACATCAGCGAAAAAACACTAACAACATTGATGGGAAGCATTGTGTTTGCCCTTGGTATCTGGATGATAGTAAAATAATGGAAAAACAACAGAAGTGCCGGGGGCGGGACTCGAACCCGCACGGGGTCACCCCCACTGGATTTTGAGTCCAGCGCGTCTACCAATTCCACCACCCCGGCATTAAGCAAAACAAATTATAAGTGTTTCACAATACATGTCAAATGAAACGTCCAAAAAACATTTGCATAAAGGAAAAAAATTGTGTTTAATTAAGAAATAGTAAGCAAAAAGGGGAAAAGATGGCAGAAAAATTAACAGAACATGGTGTAGAAAACATAGAGGAAACCATCAAAGAAAGAGCACCTATTCTAGGGGTCCCGCCAGATATGGTGGGATTCAACATACTGAACAGAGAAATATCAAAGGATCCCACAGGCAATCTAAGGGCAAAGTATGATATTGAACTATTCGTCAAAGAAAAAGACGATCCCTTAGAAAACATCATATCCATACAGTTTGACGAGGAATATTCCCCCAGAAAAGCGTTTATATACGTGGATACAAGGAAGCTTGATGACACAGTGGAAATAAATAACGAGAGAGTACTGGAAATTATAAAAAGGAAGCTCGCCCTATCCTCTGTAATAGCAGGTGTCAAGGAGAATATATTTGAAGCTGTCGCAAGAACCATCAAGGAAAGACTCCTCACAAAAAGCAGACCCTTTAAAATACTCATAGCCGAACAGATAGAACCAGAGAACGGCTTGAACAGCAAACTTGTGAAATACTTCAAGGAGTTCAGCAAGGTGGGTAGTGTCAAGGGGACAAGAATAGATTTCAAGGAAAAGAATATAGTAGCACCCGTAAAGAAAGGTCAACTACTGCTTGAATACTACAAACCAACAGTGGGCAAAGAGGGGTACACCATCTTTGGCAGACTCATACCCCAAACAGTGGGTCAGGTAATAGACAAACTTGATCTGGCGTTTGACCCAGATTCTGTGGAAATTGAGGAAGACAAAAGAAAAATAAAGTACATAGCCAAAAAGGACGGCTCGTTAATATACAAAAACGGAATATACTCCATAGATACAGGCGTAACGCTCGACAGAGTAGACGTAACAACAACCGGCAACATCGACGGCGACAAAAACATAGACCTAAGCATAGGCAGGGGAACCAGGGATGAAATAGAAGACACCGTAGCCCAGGGAATGAAGGTGGTCGGTAAAAACGTGGTGGTGAACGGGGATGTGGGTTCTGAAGCAGTAATAGAAGCAGAAAATGTCAAAATACACGGAAACCTCAGCCCTGATGCCGTAGTAAGGGCAAAGAATGTCTACGTGGCAAAGTGCAGAGGAATAGTAGAAGCCGAAAATGTAGAAATAGATCTCGCTGAACGGGCACAAATATCAGCAACAAAAAAAGCCACAATAAACAAGTGCCTCGCATCAAAGATATTAGCCACAAGCTTGGAAATAAAGGAAGAAATGATTTCCTCCAACGTAACAACTTCATCTGGCAGCGTAATCATAGGCAACCTAACCGGAACAAACAATACGATCTCTATAAAACCGCTGGAACTACCATGGATACAAACCGAATACGCAAAACTACTGGGTCAAAGAGAGGCGCTCTCTGGAGCCATAAAAGAGCTGAAAATGAGGATAGAAAATTCCAAAAATACACTTGTCAAGGAGGCATCCAGTTACAAAAGACTCCTTGAGATGCTACAGGAACTCAAAGATGAAAACAAAGAAATACCTAAGGCTATCCTGGTAAAGATCCAAAACTACAAAGAACTACAAAAAGCGCTAAAGGAAGAAAAGAAGGAACTGAACTCCCTGCTTGAGGAGTACAAGGAGGTTCTAAAAAGAATAGAAGACATGAAATACAGTTACAGAAAGGGTTATGTTATAATAAAAGGCAAACTTGAAAAGCTCAACAAGTTCGTATTTAACGACCTCCTCTCAAGGGTAATAGAATACCCCCAAGAATCAGTAAAAATATATCCCAGGGTAATAAGGGGGGAAGAAAAACTCGTTATAGAGCCCTTTGACCACTAAGTTCCTCAATAGCCTCTCCTATATATTTAATAACATCTGAAGGAATCATGCTCGTTACACCTACTTCATCAAGGGCCAAATCCGCCGCGTACCCGTGGACAAACACACCAAACACGCTCGCCTCAATAGGTGAATAACCCTGTGCTAAGAACCCGCCTATAATACCACTTAATACATCTCCAGATCCACCTGTAGCAAGTCCTGGGTTACCACTGGTGTTTATATATATTTTGCCATCCGGGGTACCTATCATAGTATCAGCCATCTTCAACACCACTATGGCGCCAGTTTTAGCTGAAAACCCCCTAATAAGCTCTATCCTATTCTTTATAACCTCCGTCGTGGTCAAACCAGTCAATCTGGCAAACTCCTTAGGGTGTGGTGTGAGTATCGTCGGATATTTCCTCCCTGTAATACAATTCACCATACCCGCAAGAACATTTATACCATCGGCATCTACCACCATTGGTTTATCCGTTTCCAACAACGACTTGACAACATCCTTTGTATCGTCCGTTATACCCATACCCATGCCAACAACAATCGCAGTTTTATCAGAAACAAATTCCCTTATTGAAGGGATAGAATCAGAAGAAATAAAGCCATCCCTATCCTTCACAGGAAAACTCATACCCTCAAGCACATACGACTCAAAGGCCGTATTTATACTCACAGGCACACAAGCACTCACAAGCCCAACCCCACACCTCAAAGCTGAAACGGTAGCCATGATAACAGCACCCGATTTACCCAAGGAACCACCAACAACAACAAGATGACCATAAGTACCCTTGTGTGAAGTTCTGGACCTCCCCTTCAACCTGACATCCTCTGGCGTTACTGCCACAAAGTCTGGTTCGAAGTTGTCTATTATATCCCTGGGCGTACTTATATCCACAACCACAACTTCACCCGCGTATTCTCTACCCGGATAGAATATATGCCCTGGCTTCGCAAAGGCAAACGTAGGGGTAAGGTCAGCTCTAACAGCCACACCCATTACCTTCCCCGTATCCGCAACAACACCAGACGGTATATCCACACTAACCCTAAAAGCCCGCGGAGCACTGTTTATCAATTCTATAGCATACCTAAACAGCCCGGACACCTCTCTGGTTAACCCAGTGCCGAATACCGCGTCCACTATTATATCTGCATGATCTACAATAACGGTATTAAAATCATCCCTAACACGCACAACCCCTACAGGGACCCCCATGTTTTGGAGTATCTCGTAATTTGCCTTAGGGCTCCCCTTAAGTTTAATTGGATCCACCAACAAATACACATGGACATTAGCATGGGCATTGTGGAGATGTCTCGCTATAGCAAGACCATCACCACCATTATTTCCAGCTCCACAAAAAACCACCACCCTTTTTCCTCTCACATCCATCCTCTTGGCTACCTCATTAAAAGACTTAAGGGCCGCATTCTCCATTAACACTATATCCTGTATACCTTTCTCTACAGCCATGCTATCCATTTTTCTCATCTGTTCAGCTGTTGAGAGCTTCATGATCACCTCCTACAAGGAACAGTCTTTGCTAAAATTCACAGAGACATAAGTGGAGCGGTAACCAATGAAAGTAACCTTTAATGTAAAAAGTATATCACCAAAAGATTTGGAATCAATACTCAAGCTCGTAAGTAATACACAGAGAAACGGGAAATTCACCACCCTTTTGCATGAACTCATAAATGAGCTTCTAAAAAACAATCCAGGGCTAAAAGACAACAAAAAACTAATGGCCCTCCTGAAGGAAATGCTCCCAAAAAACCCACAAGAGACCAATACACCGCCCCGAACAACACTCCATGAATCAGGAAATGCAAATATATCAAACGCAATTGATATGCTAGAGGCAGCTCTAAAGATCGAACCTCAACCGCAGAAGAAAAATCAGCAAACTCAAACCAAAACCACCATCCATACCAAGCCCGAAAAACAAGGTACCAATGCCAAGCGGGAGATAAAAACAAAGATCGAGAAATTCAAAGAGGCTGTACTATACATCAAACTAAAGGGAGAAATAATAAATAAAAAAACACCAACAAAGGCGCTAACAAAACCTAAAAAAATAAAACCTCACCACGCAAAATCCATAGAAACACAACATAAACCCACCAGAAAAACAAACAGCAAAGGGATTATAGAGTATACACAAACCTTAGCCGAAACAAAGATACCAAAGAATCTTGAAATAACCATAACCAATACAAAACATGCAAAACGCACAGTCAACCCACATAAACCTCTAAAGAACACAACACACCCAACACCCAACCATCAAGTACCACAGGACCACCACGACCATAAGGAGACACCATCAATCAATACGCCATCCCCAGCAATACATCAAACCCAGGAAAAAACAACCCACACGACACATAAACGCAGAAATACTACACAAACAGCAAGATACTCCGACTCACACCATAACAAACATATCAATATTGGCGCACCCTGGGCAGCCGAAACAGTCAGAAAAGAAGAGCCCAAATCCAAAGGCAACAGAAGGGTAGTAAATACAAAACGTACAACCATCCAACACCTACAAGAATCACCCGAAAACACACATGACATCGCTCAGAAGCCACAAGCAATACCAAATGAGGAAAAAACAATAGTGTCAAAAGAACATTCACCGGCTAAAACAGCAAGAGGAAACATAAGCAAATTCGATATGAGAATAATCAACACGGAGGAAAAAACCAACCCTGAGATTACGAAACCGATAAAGACAATCCCCATAAACATAAAAGAGATCATCACGGATGCACGCAACCACACAAACACACCCACAAAAGAAGCACATCTCATAGAACACTTGACACAACCCGAAAAACCTCAAACAAAACAACTATCGCACAGCGAGATTACAGTTGCACCCAGAACACCACCACACTTTACAACCCTGGAACATCACATAACCATGCAACTCCCCACTCACTTAGACAAAATAATAGAAGAAATAAACAGGATCAACATCACAAAACCACCTATTAATAAATCGTTAACCATCCGCATAGAACCACCCTCTCTCGGATCATTACACGCTAAATTTACAATGGATGTAAACCATAATATAAATATTCTTATAAAGGCAGACAATGTAAAGGTAGCTGAGATATTAAACCACCACATAGATGGGATAAAAGAATATTTATCAAATCAAGGGGTAAATCTAAACAACATCAGCGTTGTACTATCAGGCAGAGAAAACCAACAACAAAGTGCTTCCATGTTATCCCAATTTTCTCACAACCCTATGTCCAGCAGTACATCAAACGGCTCGTTCCATAATCACCACCCAGGTTACACACATACAGATCCAGGAGGCACCCACTATGAGCACAGGGAGGGAGAAAACGAACAAGATGAACCAACAGGGCGCAATCCAAACGGTAGATTAAACATAATAGCATAGGAGGTAACGATGGACACGATATCCTCCATAACTCAGGAAAACATTAGCAACCAGCTAAACAAAACAAAGGTGTTCAATCCAAAATCTAACATAGATAAGGAGGCGTTTTTGAAACTCCTTGTGGCTCAGTTGAAGTACCAAGATCCATTAAATCCGCTTACCAATAATCAGTTTATAGAAGAAAACACCATGTTCTCACAATTGGAACAGCTCACCAACCTCAACGACTCCGTCAAAACCTTAATGAACAATATCACAAACAACAACAGAATAGCCGCTGCAAGCTACATAGGAAAATATATATCAACCGGAACAGAAAAGATCACCGTCTCTGGAAGTCATATCAACTCTCTATCATTCAGTATCCCAGAAAAAGCTGACGTCATAGCGTCCATCTCCAACGCCAAAGGAGATAACGTAGCAATGGTGGACTTAGGAACACTATCATCAGGAATCCATACGTTCAAATGGAACGGAAAAGATAACAAAGGTAACCAAGTCTCAGACGGTATATACACGGTAAATTTCGTAGCCAAAAGCGAATCTGGGACCTTTGTGCCCGTTGAGGGATACTCAGGTAAGGTAGTCTCTGTTATCTTCTCAGGAAACAACGTTTTCCTGGAAACTGACACAGGAAAAAAAATAAACATAAACAACGTTGAAAGCGTATCCGGAGGTTAGGTATGTTAAAAGCCCTTTACACCTCAGCAAACTCACTGATAAACGGTATAAATGCAATAGATATAGTCTCAAACAACATAGCCAACCTCAACACCGTCGGGTATAAAAAACAGAGACTGGAATTCTCGGACCTGCTCTACAACACAATAAGAAACGCTCAACCGTCTCAAGATCCAGAGCAAGTGGGGAGTGGAAACAGATTATCCTCTATAGACACACTCTTCAATCAAGGTGCAATACAACACACCAACAAGCCCACAGACGTGGCGATAGAAGGGGACGGTTTCTTCGTGCTGTACAACGGTAGAGGCTCAGATCTCAACTCCCAAACCTTAGAATTCACAAGGGCTGGAGACTTCTCATTTGATGGGGACCTCAACCTCGTATCGCCGAACGGCTACAAGGTAGTAGGATGGCTCGGTAAGTTAAATCAAAACGGGAACGGTTACTACATACCAACCGATCCCACTACAGGACTCCCAACAGGAGATCTAACACCCATAAACATATCCAACTACGGAAACGTTCCAGCCGTCGCTTCTACATATATAAGATTCAAAGCAAATCTGAACTCAGGAAGCACGGTTGAAGAATACACATTAGCCACATCAGATAGGGATTTCAAGGCGCTACTCGACTCAAACGGTGAATCCCTCAATGTTAAAAATGGAGATAATTTTGAGATAAGCTTCAACGGCGGAAGTACATGGACAGTATTCCAGTACCACACAAGCGGTGTCCTACCACCCGGCGTAATGCCGTTCACCACTGTCAGTTCCCTCATAGGAGACATGAACTCAGTCATAGCGAGCGAAGGCATAGATGCTAATGCAACCTTCAACCATGGGCTTATTCAAATAAACAATACATCTGCAACCAATACACTGAACATCCTTGTGAGATCCACCGACCAAGACCCACTGTTCTCCTCCATAGCGCAGGACAACCCAAAGCTAACTACAGTGATGAGCGCCTTGAACCAGAACGTCTCTCCGGGGAAAAACGCAACGTCAGAGCCACTGGAGGTACCAACACATATTGTAAGGGCAACATTTTACGATTCAACCGGCGAAAAACACAAACTAGATGTAACATTCACAAAAAAAGAGCAAAACATATGGGACTACACCGTCACCCTACCAGACAAGGATGGCACCGTATCCGGAGGAACAGGACAGGTAATATTTGACGACAACGGAGGTCTGGATCCCAGTGTCTCGTCCCCGAGTGTTACTGTATCACTAACCAATGGGGCTTCTCCCGTTTCCCTGCTTATAAACTTCTGGAACACAGACGACGGAAAATACGACGGGAACCAATTCACCGGCTTAACACAATTCTCCATGCCTTCTGAAACAACATACGAAACAGCCGATGGATCACCATCAGGCATCCTAAAAAAAGTAGACATAGACTACCTCGGCAACGTAAACGCCTCTTACTCCAACGGCAAAACATATACTATAGCCAAACTTGCCATAGCCAGGTTCACAAACCCAGGAGGCCTCAAGAGGGATGGTGATACTATGTTTTCAATAACACAGAATGTGGACAAACAGTCAGTAATAAATTCGCTCGGCTACATAGGCGTAGCAAACTGCGAAGGGAGGGGAACCATAGTACCATCAGGACTTGAAGCGAGTAACGTTGACCTAGCAGAAGCTTTAACCAACATGATCATGTATCAAGAGAGCTTTTCGGCAAACTCAGAGGGATTTCGTACTGCCAATCAAATAATACAAACTGCTATACAACTAAATAGATGAGGAGGCATAAACAATGATGAGATCAATGTGGAGCGGAGTAGCAGGGTTAACATCTGAGCAAAAGGCCATGGATGTGGTTGGAAACAACATAGCCAACCTTAATACCGTCGGGTTCAAGGAAAGCAGAGTTATATTCGCTGATGTGCTAAGCCAAACACTCACAGGTGCAACATCCCCGGTCAATAATCTCGGAGGGAGAAACCCCTTGCAGATAGGCTTGGGTGACAGCGTGGCTGCAGTGGACAAAATATTCTCCCAGGGCAGCTTGGAATCAACAAGCAAGATAACAGACCTGGCAATTCAAGGGGCAGGATTCTTCGTACTAAGCGGTGATGGTGGGCAAACATACAGGTATACAAGAGCCGGCGACTTTTCATTTGATGGAAAAGGCAATCTTGTTAACCCTCAGGGACTTGTGGTCCAGGGATGGATGGCAGACCAGGAAACGCATAAAATAAATTCAGCCGCTAGTGTTGAGGGTATAGTTATACCCCCGAACATGACCGTCCCAGCAGGCATTACAAAGAATATATCCATAACAGCTAACCTCAATGGTGGTGACCATATAGAAGAAATGGCACCCGCCGAGGGCAACGTGAATGCAGAGAATAAGACTGTCACCCCAGACGACATGGCAGTGCTGTTCAACTCAAATGGAGACTCACTTAACATAGGGAAAACTGTGGCAAAGTTTGCACAACCCACAGACCAGATAACAGCCACATCTGGTGGATCCTTCTCAGGCATATACGACGAAAACGGTGACGAAATACACCTCGCAAGCGGGGCCATAATATCAATGAACGTGTTCAGCAGCGGAAAAACACACACGCTGGAAGTAAGTTACGGAACGGTAGGTGGATTCAAAACTTTGGGGAGCTTTGCAGCCCAGATGACCCAGCAGGCAATCAATTCGGGGCTGCTTTCGCTCGCGTTCTATGTTAACTCTATGGGTGAAGTCGGTATATACAACGGACTTACCTCTGCGGTAACAATAGGAAACATACAATCAACTGGAGACTTAAACGGCTATTTCGCACACGGACTCATCAATCTACAGGGCGGAGAAGGTAATACAGCCACCATAGACCCTGGTAAATCAAGGACCTCTCTCTCATATCTTGAGCATCCCGGAACGGTGATCTCCTTAAGTTATGATGGGGGAGCCAACTACTATGGCTACATATACTCGTACTCTCCTACCGGAGAACACGAGTTCAGAACTATTCAAGACTTCGTGGACGATATGCAAACAGATGTACAAAACACATGGGGAGATTCATCCACAGTCTCTGTGGATCCCAAAACAGGCGAAATAGTGGTAACCAACAATTCACCAGATCCGCAGACCATAGGAGCTGTGTATTCAGATAACATAGCTTTCGCCACGGTGATGGGTACACTCTCCGGACTGGTGAACTCTGGATCCTCCGTAACCTCCCAGCCGTTCGAGGCAGCAGTACATACAACATCAATAGACGTATATGATTCTCTGGGCAACAAACATACCCTAACATTCACCTTCAGAAAGAGCGCCTACGACCCCATCAATAAGTACTCTACATGGAGATGGACCGCCTCTGCGCCACAACCCGCGGAGATAACAAATAACCAGGGCATAGTAAAATTCGATGAAACCGGAAAGCTTGTATATCTATCCAGCCCCTTAGCAATAACTGCAAACTGGAACAACGGAACAGCCTCCCAAGTTATAAATCTTAACTTCGGAAAGATAGGAACATTCACGGGCTTAACACAATTCTCTCTACCATCACAAACAACAGCCGAAACACAGGACGGATACCCAGGCGGCTCACTCCAAAGAATGCTAGTTAACCAGGACGGTATAATAGAAGGAATATTTTCAAACGGAAAGAGTTACCCCCTGGCACAGGTGGCCCTTGCGAAGTTCTCAAACGATGAAGGCTTGGCAGCGGATGGCAACTCCCTCTTCTCGGAGACGGCAAACTCAGGTTCAGCCCTCATAGGCACACCCGGAACAGGTGGCAGAGGAACTATAGCTCCAAGCCACCTTGAAATGAGCAATGTTGATCTTGCAACAGAATTTACGCATATGATACTCTTTGAAAGGGCATTCCAGGCAAACGCAAGGAGTATTACAACATCAGATCAAATGATACAGGAACTGCTAACTCTCAAGAGATAAAACTACATGCCCGGTGGCGGAACACCGGGTTTTCTATTGAATATCAGAGGTTTCTCCTTTATTCTGCGAAAATTCCAGCGGAGGACAGTAAAATTCATTAAAAATCCTGTCACGTTTGACACTGCTATAGCCAGCCACACACCCGTAAGACCAACCCTCAAAGACAAATAATAAGCAAGGGGTACCTGAAAAAACCACAGGTTAATTAGATTCACCATGCTGGGCCTCATTGTATCATGAAGCGCCATAGAAGAACGAGCAGAAAGGGTATTCATCACAACAAATGGATAGCTCAATCCCAAGAACAGCATTATGCGTCT
>CAZERD010000007.1:0-47828 GCA_964515405.1 uncultured Desulfurellales bacterium | reverse complement strand
AGTATATATCTACTGGACTGGACGACGTTAATGTTGATTTTCAGATAGTTAGCACTGATGAACAGAAAGGAGAGTACACCATAGTTCTCTCTGCTGCTAAAAAGGAAACTATTGAGTCATTTGCCTCAGCTTTCAAGCTTATTAAAAAGAAGCTTAAGGTTGTAGATGTTGATGTTTTTGCCTTGGCGAATTCGTTTCAGATGAATCATCCCGATGTGGTGGGTGATGATAATCTGCTTATAGACGTTGGTTTTAGTTCAACGAAGTTGATATTTATAAGGGGAAACATACCCTACTTCAGTAGGTTTGTGGATTTTGGCTTTAAAGAAGCGGTTGATGATGTATCTAGATCCATGAATATTTCTCATGAGAGAATGGAGTTTGTTTTTAAGAATGTAGACGCTCTCTCTGAAGGTGAAAAGAATGATTTGTTGGGCGTTTTAAAGGCTTTTTTGCATCCTTTGTATAGACATATAAAGAGCTCTGTGGATTTTTACTACAGTAGCGTAAGTAAGGGAGCTTCTCAGATAAAGAGGACAGTTTTTAGTGGAGCCCTTGGATGTATGCTTGAATATCTCAGGGAAGATGCCTCTGTATATTTTGAGGAGATGGGTGAGATAGTTAGATTTAACCCGTTTAATGCTCTTATAGTTGAGGATAGGGTACTGGAATCTGAGGATGTTAAAGGTAGTGTATCTTCTCTTTATGGTATAGCTGTAGGTTTGGCATTGAGGAAAGCATGATAGAGATAAATTTACTTGAAGGTTTAAAGAGCAAAAAGATAGAGTCTCACAGAACTGAAGGTGCGCCTTGGATGTTTTTGGGTGTTGTGGTTGGTGTCATTGTTGCCATGATTATAATCACTATATACACAGCTGTTTCTGTAAAGTCGCTGGAGGCTAAAAAGGCTCAACTGGTGAATATCCAGAGAGAGGTGGCAAAGATTCAGGCCAAGCTTGGAGAAGTCAGGCTAATGATAAAAACAATAAAGCACCTCGAGAAGGATAGATTTCTTTCGGTGAAGATTCTCAAGGATTGTGGAGATTCCATTCCAAATGGTTTATGGTTGACGTATTTGTCCGAGAATAAAAATAGGCTGAGTATAATGGGTGAAGCATTTACGGCTGAGGCGGTAGCTATGTATATGAACAATTTAGGCTCTTTGAGCTATGTTAAGAGGGTAAGTTTTGCAGGTTCTGGTTTGGTTAAAAATAATTCCTATAAGAATACAACTGTTTACTCTTTTAATCTTATAGTGGAGTTGAAATAAGATGGGTTTGTATGAGGAGTTTGCTTCTTATCCGTTTTATAAAAAGGTAATAGTTACAATATTGACCGTTTGTTTGATGGTTGGTTTGTGGTATTACTTCTATTATAGTTCTCAAATGGTTAAGAAGAATAAACTGAAGGAGGAAATTGAGAGGCTGTACATATACAAGCAACAACTGCCCATACTTGAGAAGAGGTATGTGAAAGCTAAGGAAGACTTTAAGAAGTTCTCTAAAATACTGCCTGTAAAGCAAGAGATTCCATCTTTATTGGTCAATCTTTCCCATATAATAAAGAAGGAAAATGTTACGCTTCTAACGTTTAATCCCAAGCGGGATATTGACAAAGGAAGGTATGTGATAAAGCCCATTTCCATTTCTATGGAAGGGGATTATATCCAGTGCGGTAGTGTTTTTGAAAAGATATCAAAAATGCCGAGATTGATGAAGGTTGTGAGTTTTTCTATAAGGCCTGTTAAGGTGATGAATAGACATGAGGTTTTACTGAGCATGAGCTTTAATGCTCAGACTTACTATTTGAAAAGCAAGAAGAGTGGTAAAAAATGAAGTATATGATTGTTGCTGTGGTGCTTTTATATGCTGTTTCTTCGTTCGGGTTTAGTTTGACGATCAACAGAAGTCCTTTTATGAACCTTGTTAAACTTTCTGAGCTTAGCAGAAGAGGTACTACAAAGACCGAGAGTGAGATTGAATCGTACCTGAATATATTGAGGGACAGCATTACTGTGAAGGGAGTATTCGTTAGTGAAGGATCTCCAGGGAGCTCTGTGGCTATACTGGTTGGACCATCGGGTGTACCATTGATTGTTAAGAGAGGGAAGAGAATAAGGAAAAACGTGGTAGTTTACAGCATAGGGAAGAATTTTGTGGTGTTGCATGTTTCCGTTGGAGAAGGAAGAAAATGGGTCCCACTGAAACTTTATTTGAAGAGGTAGGTCATGAGGTATAGGATAATTGCGCTTATTGTTTTCATAGTATTGGGAACCGTATGGGATGTGCTCGGTGCTGAGGTTACCAATTTATCTTTTTCCGGTAATACGTTGTATGTGAAGTATAGCGGTGGGAGTATATATTACATGTCGTTTGGTCTTGATAATCCCAGAAGACTTGTTGTCGATATACTTGGTGTTAGCAAATGCAATTTGTGTAGCAACGAAAGAACTGTTCAGGTGAGTAGCCCTTACGTCAGTAAATATGTGTGTCTATTGCATACAAACGATCCCATTTCAAAGATGTATGACTCTCCAACGTTGAGAATAGTTTTTTACTTGCTTAAGACAGGTGTAAAGCATGAGATTGCTCAGAAGGATGGATATGTGCTTGTATCCTTTTACCAGAAAAGATTGCCTAAGGTTATGAAGGAACTCCCAAATTTGGTTAAGGAAATTACTTATAGAAAGTTTAAGACATACGAGATGATTGTTGTTCTTCTGAGAAGGAAACCTAAGTTTATTGTTGAAAACAAGGGCAGTGTATTGAAACTCGTTGTAAAGGATGTGAAGGCTTCAAAGAGCTCCTTGAAGGAGCAGGAAGTAAAAGATGTTTCCTATAATATTGATACCATTGTACCTTCGTATGAAAAGGGTGTGTACAGCGTTAAAATAAGGCTAAAGCATCCTAATTCCTTGAGAGGGTACAGTGCTGATGCAGATCATATATACCTTATATTCGGTTCTGCTTCTTCTGCCGGTGTGGTTGAGAAAAACACCTTAGGTTCGGGCAGGGGCAAGTCTCGGAGATATAGCAGTGCTAATACGGCTTCCCATACGATTGTGAAAGAGAAAAAGTATATTGGGAGCCTGATTTCTTTTGATGTTAGAAACGCCGATGTTCAGGATGTTTTGAACGCCCTCGCTGAGGTAAGTGGATTGAACTTTGTTACAAGTGGTGTTAAGGGTAAGATCACCCTTAGGTTGCATGATGTACCTTGGGATCAGGCTCTTGATCTTGTGCTTCAGCAGGAAGGTCTTGTGATGCAGAGGAGAGGGAATGTCATACTTGTTACTACTGCTCAGAGACTACAGAATGAGGCTAAACAGCAGCTTGTTGCTCTTCGATACAAGGAGAATCTTCAAAGGAAAAAGAACGCTATAACGAAGGTTATCAAGCTGAATTATGTGAGTGCTGATTATGCTAGTTCCATGGTTGATAATCTGCTTTACAGGGGGGTGAAGAATGTTGGGTTTGTCGTGGCAGATAAAAGGAATAATGAGCTTATATGTCACGACACTCCCCAAAATATAGCTAAGATTGAGAATATAGTGAAGATGGTGGATAGAAGGAGAAAAGCTGTAGAAATAAGTGCAAGAATAGTTGAGATAAGCAAAACATTTGAGAAACAGATAGGTATCCAATGGGGTGGTAATTTTGCTAACTACATAGGAGCGAACAACAGTGTATATTTGGGCCTGGGTGGAGCTAATTATCCGTTGTCGTTTACAAATCCCTCTTCTGGGCTTTCAGGGGTTCAACCGACGGCGAGTTTTTCCACTGGTAATTATATTGTTAATCTGCCTGCGGGATTGCAATATGCTCCTACGTCCAATTTGGGTCTTGTTATAGGGAGCATTCCGGCTAACTATAATCTTGATCTTCATCTTTCTCTCGGAGAGATTGAAGGATACTCCAAAACGCTTTCATCTCCTGATGTTATAACATTGGATAACGAACCAGCCATAATCCAAAGCGGACAAGAGATACCATATCAGCAGTCTACGGGTACGGGAAACACAAATATAGCCTTCAAAAATGCTACACTAAAGCTTGAGGTGACACCACGTATTACCAACAATAATCGTATTATACTAAATATTCAAGTATCTAAAGACTCTCCGGATTACGGTCATCTTGTTAATGGTCAACCACCCATTAATACCAACAAGGTTCAGTCTACCGTAATAGTTAACAACGGTGAGACTATAGTACTGGGCGGTTTGATTCAAAAGACAGAAACAAGAAACGTGAGTGGTATTCCAGGGTTAATGAAGATTCCACTGCTTGGGTGGTTATTTAAGACGGAGCATACCATACGTCCTGAGAGTGAGCTTTATATATTCGTTACGCCCAGAATTATCTTGAACAGTAAATGAATCTGGTTGTCAATAGGAAGGCGAAGCACGATTACGATATACTTGAGACATATGAAGCTGGTATATCCCTTAAAGGGAGTGAGGTTAAGTCTATAAGGATGGGTTCTGCGAACCTGAAGGATAGTTATGCAGAAATAAGGAATGGTGAAGTTTATCTTAATAACTTCCACATAAGTCCCTATAAATATGCTTCTTCTCATTTTCAGCATGATCCTGATAGGCCTAAGAAATTACTCCTGCACAAGAATGAGATAAGGAAACTTATAGGCCGCACGAAGGAAAAGGGCCTAACCCTTGTGCCTTTGAAGATTTATGCTAGGGGCCCATGGATAAAGGTGGAACTGGCGCTTGCCAAGGGGAAGAGGCTGTATGATAAGAGAAGGAGTATAAAAGAAAGGGATCTTCTGAGGGAGCAGCAAAGAGAACTTTCCTTTTATTGATTTATTCTCGTTTCTATTGCATCAGACCGCAATTTGATGTATTTTTTGATGATTTTTGAACAGGTGGTGTTCTATGCCCAGGAGAAATGATTTACGTAGGATAATGATCATAGGTTCAGGTCCCATAGTTATAGGGCAAGCGTGCGAATTTGACTACTCTGGTACTCAGGCGTGTAAGGCTTTGAAGAGGGAGGGGTATGAGGTTGTTCTTGTTAATTCTAATCCTGCTACGATAATGACGGATCCTTCAATTGCTGATAGGACATATATTGAGCCCATTACACCCGAATTTGTTGAGGTGATTATTGAAAAGGAAAGGCCAGATGCTCTTTTGCCTACATTGGGTGGTCAGACTGCCTTGAACACTGCGGTAGCTCTTCATGAAAGGCGAGTGCTTGATAGATTTGGTGTTGAACTCATAGGGGCTAATGTGGATGCCATAAAAAGAGCAGAGGACCGGGAACTGTTCAAAAAGTGTATGAAAAACATAGGGCTTAGGGTTCCATTATCAATTATTGTTCATTCTCTACCTGAGGCCTATCGTGCCATAGACGAAATTGGTTTCCCTATGATTATCAGACCTTCCTTCACTTTGGGAGGTACAGGTGCTGGTGTAGTGTATAACAGGGATGAGTTTGAGGGTTTGATAAAGTGGGGTCTAGACCAGAGCCCTGTACATGAGGTGCTCATAGAGGAATCAGTGCTTGGATGGAAGGAATTTGAGCTTGAGGTGATGAGGGATAAGAAGGATAATGTGTTTATAATATGTTCTATAGAAAACTTCGATCCTATGGGGGTTCACACTGGGGATTCTATAACCGTGGCTCCGGCTCAAACACTGACGGATAAAGAATACCAGAGGATGAGGGATGCTGCTATATCGGTGATCAGGGAAATAGGTGTTGAAACAGGTGGCTCTAATATACAGTTTGCTGTACATCCGGATAATGGTGAGCTTGTAGTAATAGAGATGAATCCGAGGGTTTCCAGATCCAGTGCTTTAGCTAGCAAAGCCACGGGTTTTCCCATAGCGAAGTTTGCAGCCATGTTGAGTATTGGATATACACTGGATGAGATACCCAATGATATAACGAAGAAGACACCTGCCAGTTTTGAACCTGTGCTGGATTACGTAGTTACCAAGATACCAAGGTTTACGTTTGAGAAGTTTAGTACAAGGGATCTTTTGGATACGCAGATGAGAAGCGTTGGCGAAGTGATGGCTATTGGTAGAACGTTTAAGGAGTCTTTACAGAAGGCTCTCCAGTCGCTTGAGTATGGATGGTCCGGCTTTGATGAAATTGAGTGCAACGATGAAGAACTGAAGGACAGGTTGATGTATCCTAATAGTAAGAGATTACTTTACATAGGTGAAGCTTTTAGGCGCGGTTACGAGGTGGATGAGGTTCATCTACTTACCAATATAGATAGATGGTTTCTGTACAACATCAAGGAGATTGTAGAGGAGGAGGCAAATGTTAAAACGGGTAAGATTAACCAGGGGTTGCTCAAAAAACTGAAAGGAGATGGGTTTTCAGATAGGAGATTGAGTGAGATTTTGGGTGTGAATGAAAAACAGATAATGGAAATGAGAAAAGGTAGTGGTGTCTCCGTTACCTATAAAATGGTTGATACGTGCTCTGCCGAATTTGAAGCTTATACACCCTATTTCTATTCCACTTACGAGGATGAGAATGAATCTGTACCTGATGAGCAGGAAAGAGTGATGATACTTGGTTCAGGTCCCAACAGGATAGGGCAGGGGATAGAATTTGACTATTCCTGCGTTTACGCCTCTTTAACAGCCCGGGACGAGGGGTATAGGGCTATTATGGTTAACTGCAATCCTGAGACCGTATCTACGGATTATGATACTTCCGATAGGCTGTACTTTGAACCACTAACTTTTGAGCACGTTATGAATATTATAGAGAATGAAAGACCTAAAGGGGTAATTGTTCAGTTTGGAGGACAAACACCGCTTAATCTTGCGGGTGCTCTTAAAGAGGCTGGTGTCAAAATATTGGGAACGGACCCTGACAGTATAGATCTTGCTGAAGACAGGGAGAGGTTCAGGGACTTGATTGTGGAATTGGGTCTTCTACAACCGGATAGCGGTGTGGCAAAGTCCAGAAATGAAGCACTGAGAGTTGCTTCTGAGATAGGTTACCCTGTACTTGTCAGACCTTCCTATGTGTTGGGAGGGAGGGCTATGATGATTGTGTATAATGAGGAGCAATTGAATCAATACATAGATGAAGCTGTGAGGGTATCGGAGGGGCATCCTATACTTATAGATAAATTTCTTGAGGACGCTATTGAGATTGATGTTGATGCCGTGAGTGATTCCGAAGAAACGGTTGTAGCTGCTGTTATGGAGCATATAGAAGCTGCAGGTGTGCACTCGGGTGATTCTGCCTGTTCTATTCCGCCAAGGACGCTTGATGAGGATACGGTTAATGAAATAAAGAGACAGGCAAAGCTCATAGCCCATAAGCTTGGTGTAGTTGGGTTGATGAATATTCAAATGGCTGTTAAGAATGGTAAGATATACATTCTTGAAGTAAATCCCAGAGCTTCAAGAACGGTGCCCTTTGTGAGCAAAGCCACTGGTATCCCATGGAGTAGGATAGCCACTCAGGTGATGCTGGGCAAGAAGCTGAAAGAGCTTGGGGTTAGGGAGATTATTCCTCCTTATTATTCAGTTAAAGAATCTGTTTTTCCTTTCTCTAAATTCCCCGATGTTGATGTGGTGTTAGGTCCGGAGATGAAATCCACGGGTGAAACCATGGGTATAGCCAAGGATTTTTCTGTTGCTTATTATAAGGCACTAGTAGCTGCAGGTATGGAGCTACCAGACTCTGGGAACGTTTTTATTTCTTTAGCAGATACTGATAAAAAGTATGCTTTTGACTTGGCCAAGTCTGTGCTTGATTTGGGTCTCAATGTTTTTTGTACAGCTGGTACCTATAACGCAATTAAAGATGCGTTGCCTCAGGTAAAGCGGGTGAGAAAAGCAAGTGAGCCTAACCCGAACATACTTGACATGATAAAGAACAATGAAATACACTTCCTAATAAACACTCCTTCAGGGAAGAGGTCTAGGACTGATTCTTTCAGGATAAGGAGAACGGCACTGATGCATGGTATTCCTTACTGTACTACTATTTCGGGTGCTTTTGCTGCTGTGGAGGCTATAGGAGCCAGGAAGAAGGGGGTTTCCATGGATGTAATGTGTCTACAAGAAAGGTATAACACGGGGGTTTGGTGATTATGGAAAAAAGATTGATGACACCGGAGGGTTTTAACAGTCTTATTGATGAGTTGAAGAGACTTCAGGAAGTGGAGAGGCCCAATATAATCAGAGAGATAGAGGAGGCCAGGTCTAAGGGTGATCTTAGTGAGAATGCAGAGTATCATGCTGCAAGAGAGAAACATGCCCTTATTGAGAAGAGGATCTCAGAACTCTCCTACAAGATAAACAACGCTCAGGTTGTTGATCCTGCCAGGGTTTCTAAGGACAGGGTTGGATTTGGGTGCAGAGTTAGATTATATGATGTGGATAACGATGAGGTCGTTGAGTATATGATAGTGGGAGAGGATGAATCTGATCCCGAGAGTGGTAAAATATCCATAAAGAGTCCCATAGCTATGGCTCTTCTTGGTAAGGAAGAGGGAGATGAAGTGGAAGTTGTTGTTCCAGCTGGAAAGAGAAGATTTGAGATAGAGCAGATAAGTTGATGAGGTTGAAAGTACTTATTAATGATGAGGTAGCCAGGGATACATATAGACTTGAGATTGAAAGACCGGCAGGATGGAGTGCGGAAGCTGGTCAGTTTGTTATGGTAAGGGTTAATGATTTCAATTATCCCCTGCTAAGGAGACCGTTTAGTATTTCTGGAGGTTCATGTGATTGTATAAGCATTATGTATAGAGTGGTGGGCGAAGGTACCCTGATGTTAAGCAAACGAAAGCCAGGAGAATATCTAGATGTCGTTGGTCCATTGGGCAACTTTTTTGAGATAAAGAGCACCAAGAAGATATTGGTGGTTGGCGGTGGTATTGGAGCTGCTCCATTACTGTTTTTGGTTGAGAGATTGAACAACTATAGGCTTGATTACATGAGTTTTTTTGGATTTAACTCTGCTGATGAAATGTTTGCTGAGGGGTCTGTGATATCTACTATGGATGGGAGTACTGGGGTGAAGGGTGATATAGTAACTGTTGTGTCCAAAGAGCTTGATGATAATGTTGTAGTGTATGCGTGTGGCCCTATACCCATGCTCAGAACTCTTTCTTACTTATGCCTTGAAGCGGGAGCAGAGATGCAGGTTTCTGTGGAGTCGAGGATGGCATGTGGAATCGGTGTGTGTCTGGGTTGTGCTATTGATACGGTTAATGGGAAGAAACGGGTTTGCGCGGATGGCCCTGTTTTTAATCATGAGGAAATAATATGGGAAAAAATGTTAGTTTGACCTGTAAGATTTCTTCTTTGATATTTAAGAATCCTGTAATAGCTGCTTCTGGTGCTTTTGGGTACGGGCATGAGTTTAGAAGATTTGTGGATTTAAACAAGCTTGGAGGATTTGTTGTCAAAGGATTGAGTCTTTATCCTCGCGAAGGAAATGAAAGTCCAAGGGTGGTGGAAACACCATGTGGTATGCTTAATGCTATTGGTTTGCAGAATATAGGAGTAGATAGGTTTCTGTCTGAGAAACTTCCTATGCTTGAGGACCTGAATACTCACATCATAGCCAATATATATGGTTCGGAGGTTGAAGAATTTATAGGTATTGTTGAAAGGCTTAATCCTTATAAAAGGGTAAGTGCTGTTGAGGTTAATGTTTCTTGCCCCAATGTTAAAAAGGGTGGATCTGCATTTGGTAAAAATCCAGACGATGTATATGTTCTCACGGCAGCTATAAAGAGGGTGTCTGAAAAGCCTGTCATAGTCAAGCTTACTCCCAATGTTACGGATATCTCCATAGTAGCTCAAGCAGCGGCCTCCGGTGGTGCAGATGCTGTGAGCCTGATAAATACTATAACCGGTATGGTGATAGATACTAAGTTGAGGCGTCCTGTTTTGGCCAATGTTACGGGTGGCCTTAGCGGTCCTTGTATATACCCCGTGGGGGTTAGAATGGTTTATGAGGTCAAAAGGAAGATTGATATACCGATCATAGGTATCGGGGGGATATATAGCACTGATATAGCACTTCAGTACATAATGGCAGGTGCTAGTATGGTGGAGGTTGGTACGGCTAACTTTATTGAACCAGATATTATGGTCAGGATAATTGATGGATTAGAGGAGTACTTAAGAGATGAGGGTGTTGATAATATTGCTGATATCGTGGGTATTTGTTGCAAATAGTTATGGTTTTTCTTTGAGGAGTTTTGGCATACCCATGGGTGTAAAGAGGATAAGTGTGTGTTTTTTGCAGGTGTCCCACAATGCTATGAGTGGTCAAACAATAAGGAGAAGGGGTAGGTTGGTTATAGTCCGCGGTAAGAGCATGGAGTTTTTTTACTCCAATGAGCAGAAGGTATTGATAACGAATTTTCAGGTGGAGTTTTATCAACATGGTGAGGAATCCGTGTATAAGCTTCAGGGGTTCAACAGGATATTGTATCAACTGTTTATAGGGAAAGAAGATGTAAACAGGTTATTTCACATAGAGGAGAAGGGTAACTCTGACTTTATACTTATCCCGTTGTACAAGAGCCAGATACAGACAGTGGAATTGCATCTTGAACATGGAAAACTACACAGCATAAATATAACAGATATCTATTCAAATGTTGTGTCCTACACGTTTGAGTATGGCGGCAAGTGCCATCATTGATATTTCTCTAAAAGTCTCAGTATTTTTTTAAGGATATCGGAAGCTTTCCCTTGAAGAAATATGTCCGTAATGGAGTTTGTATATTTTGTTGGCTGAAGGTTTATCTCAATTATTCTACATCCGTTTTCCTTGGCGTTTATAGGGATAAGGGACGCAGGGTAAATTTCTCCGGAGGTTCCTATAACCAACATAACATCCGATAGGCGCTCCACATTCCTTGAGGCTGTTACAGCTTTTTCCGGGATACCTTCCCCGAAGAACACAAAGTCAGGCTTTAGAATAGATTTACACGAAGGACACGTGGGAGGAACAATGGAAATATCAAATTCCCCTACGGGGTATTTCCTTGTGCAGGACTCACATACCAGGTATGATGAGTTTCCGTGGTATTCAACGACATTCTTGCTGCCAGCTTTTTGGTGGAGGTTGTCTATGTTTTGAGTTATCACGACCTTCAGAAGTCCCATGTCTTCCAGCTTTGATAAAGTGTAGTGAGCTGGGTTTGGTTTCTTGCCAATGAATGTATCAAAGAATATCTTTTTTATCATTTCCCACGATTTTTCTGGATGAGAGTGGAAGTATTCTATATCAAAGTATCGTGGGTTGTATTTGCTCCACAGACCATTTGGTCCTCTGAATGGTGGTATTCCGCTTTCTGTTGAGATACCTGCACCTGTGAAGGCGGAAAGATAATTCGATTGTTTAATCATTTCAACTGCTTTTTCCAGCATAGATTAACCTCCCCATTTTTGTTAAAATTTATCTTAAATCTTTACAGTTTTCAAATGTTCTTGACTTGCTTTACGCTTTTAAATAGATTTAGGATAGAATTTGAATTAAGGAGGAAAAGGGATGGGTAAGAAGTATGTATATTTCTTCGGGAATGGAGTGGCTGATGGTCATGCTGGAATGAAGGATATACTCGGGGGTAAGGGTGCTGGTTTAGCCGAGATGGTGAGGATAGGCATTCCTGTACCTCCAGGATTTACGATTAGTGCTGAGGTGTGCGATTATTTTTATAAGCATGGCAAGACCTATCCTGATGGTTTGAAAGAAGAAGTGGAATTCAACATGAGGAAGCTTGAGAACTCCACAGGTAAAAAGTTTGGAAGTAAAGACAATCCACTGCTTGTTTCTGTTAGATCGGGGGCAAAGGTATCTATGCCTGGAATGATGGATACCATTCTCAATTTAGGATTGAATGATGATACAGTGAAAGGGCTTGCAGCTTTGACCAGCAATGAGAGATTTGCTTATGATTCTTATAGAAGGTTTATACAGATGTTTGGAGATGTTGCTCTTGGCATAGAGCACGACATGTTTGAATCTGAGATAAAGAAGGTGAAGGAAAAAGAAGGTGTAAAGTTTGATCATGAAATAAGTGTTGAGGGGCTTAAATCTTTGATAGATTCCTACAAGGGTATATATGAGAAGGCTGGTAAAGAGTTTCCACAGGACCCGGAAAAACAACTATGGATAGCCATAGATGCAGTATTTGGCTCTTGGATGAATAAGAGGGCTATAGACTACAGGAGGATACACAAGATTCCGGAGGGGAGTCTGTTGGGTACAGCTGTTAGTGTTGTTTCTATGGTGTTTGGGAATCTTGGAGACACCAGCGGGACGGGTGTTGCGTTCACAAGGGATCCGTCCACCGGTGAAAAGAAGCCTTATGGAGAATTTTTACCCAATGCTCAGGGTGAGGATGTTGTTGCAGGTATAAGAACACCTTATCCTCTTGAGAAATTAAAGGATATTTCGAAGAAGGCATACGATGAGCTTTTCAGAGTGTTTGACATACTTGAGAAGCATTACAAAGATATGCAGGATATAGAGTTTACCGTTGAGAACGGGAAGTTGTATCTCCTTCAAACAAGGTCCGCGAAAAGGACAGCGAAGGCTACTGTTAAAGCTGCTGTGGATATGGTAAACGAAGGCTTAATAACCAAGGAAGAAGCTGTAGGGAGGGTAACTGCGGATCATGTTGACCAGCTGTTGCATCCTTACTTCCTTAAAGAGGATAAAGAGAAAGCAAGGACTATAGCTAAAGGGTTGCCTGCTTCTCCAGGTGCTGCTTCTGGTAAGGTTGTTTTCAGCGCTGATCTTGCTGAAGAGAGGGGTAAAAAGGAGCCTGTCATACTAGTAAGACACGAGACATCTCCTGAGGATGTGGCTGGTATGGCTGAGGCCGAGGGTATACTTACTGCTCAAGGCGGTAGAACTTCTCATGCTGCTGTGGTAGCGCGTGGTATGGGTAAGTGCGCTGTGGTAGGATGTGAGGAGATAGTAATAGATTATTCTAGAAAACAGTTTACCGCTGGAGATGTAGTTGTGAAGGAAGGGGATTGGATTTCCCTTGATGGATCTACTGGGGAGGTGTTGCTGGGTAGAATAACCGCTGTGAAGCCCAGCGGCCTTGATAAAGATCTTGATGTTATACTTAGATGGTCTGATGAGATAAGAAGGCTAGGTGTGAGAACCAATGCTGATACACCCAAGGACGCCAAGGTTGCTTTGGACTTTGGGGCTGAGGGTATTGGCTTATGTAGAACAGAGCATATGTTCTTTGAGGCTGATAGAATACCCATAGTTAGGGAAATGATAGTTGCAAGAACAAAGGAGCAGAGGCAAAAGGCTCTGGATAAGTTGCTACCGCTACAGAAGGGGGATTTCAAAGGCCTGTTTGAAACGATGGCTGGTAAGGCTGTTACCATAAGACTGATAGATCCACCTTTGCATGAGTTTCTTCCTCAGGAAGAGGAAGCTCAGGAGGAGATCGCTAAGAATCTCGGCATATCAAAAGATGAACTCAGGGATATAGTAAGTTCCTTGCGCGAGTTTAATCCCATGCTTGGACACAGGGGTTGTAGACTGGTTATAACCTATCCAGAGATAGCTGTAATGCAGACGGAAGCTATAATAAGAGCAGCCATAGAGCTAAAGAAGGAAAAGGGTATAGATGTGGTACCAGAGATAATGATACCGCTTGTGGGTATATTTGAAGAGATAAAGTACGTTAAGGATATAATAAAGGAGACAGCCGATAGGATAATTGGTAATAGCAGTGTTGAGCTGAATTACCTTATAGGAACCATGATAGAAGTTCCGAGGGCATGTATAGTTGCTGATCAAATAGCTAGTGAGGCCGAATTCTTCTCGTTCGGTACAAACGATTTGACACAAATGGCGTTTGGTTTCAGTAGGGATGATAGCGGTAAATTCCTTGGGGAGTATATTGAAAAGGGAATACTTAAGGTTGACCCGTTTAAAACACTTGACACGGAGGGAGTGGGAGAGTTTATGAGGATAGCCGTTGAAAAGGGAAGAAGTAGCAATCCTAAGTTAAAGCTGGGTATTTGTGGTGAACATGGTGGAGATCCCGATTCTATAGATTTTGCGCATAGAGTAAATCTTGATTACGTAAGCTGCTCTCCGTACAGGGTACCTATTGCAAGGTTAGCTGCTGCACACGCTGTTTTAAGAGAAAAGAAAGAGGGATAAGAAGGAGGGGATTACTTCCCCTCTTCCTCGTAATATAATTTTATGTCTTTTTCCACGTATTGTTTAAATAGGTAGATGGCTCTTGTGAATTCCTCTTGTGACATCTTGCCATTTGACGTTATTACGTGGAGCAGTTTTTCTGGAAGCTTTAGAGAGTTAAAGTCAAACCCACAATCCAGCTTGAATTTGTATTTCATTCCATGTATTATGCGCGCCTTCCTGAGTAGCTCTTTGTCTGTTGTTTCTCGTTCTTCCAAGACTTTTAGCATCTCCGGTATAATGTTCTCCTTGTGGTATATGTGGCGTGCAAATAGGCAACCGGAGAGCGATGTGAATACTATTCTCCATATTCCCTCTTCGTATAATGTTTTCATTCTATCTTCGAGGGGTGTTTCTTTGTTTTTCAGTTTTTGGTCTATTGAGTAGCCGGCATTTCCAAGGTGGGAATGCCTTGTGTCGGTGGCGTATCCTATAAACGTCATTATACCAGTCAAATATCCTGGGGCTTCGTTTTTATTGAATACCATTGCAAAGTCTTCCCCGCCGTATTTTCTTGCGCAATAATAGGTTCCCTTTTCAAGATCTCTGAAGAACTCATTTTTCCCTTTGGAAATCTTATCCAGAACCCTTAGGTATGTTTCTCCGTCTCCGAAGTTCAGTACCTCTCCATCCGTTTCCCTTTCTGAGATTAGGTTCTTTTGGAAGGCTTCTGTAGCCCATGCCAATGTCACCCCCATGCTTATTACATCCCATCCTTCTCTTTCAACCTTGTGAAGTAACTTTAAAACCATATCGGATGAGCTTATAGATAAGTTTGAGCCAAAGGCATATATTGGTTCATGATCGTATGAAACCCTTTTTGTTTTATACATGTGGTGTTCTGTTTCAAACAGCTCTCTCACTTCACCTAAGTGAATGCATCCTACTTGGCATCCTGCACAGGCTATCTTTTGGGCGAGGTGTTTATTTGCCATGGTTTCTCCGGAAATGTATTCAGCACCTTCAAAGAAACCTTGGGAGTAGTTCCTTACGGGGAGGCCATTTATATTGCTCAACGGTATGACATTTGCAGCGGTGCCCAAATCATGGTATTTTCTCATTAATTCAGACTTCGTCACCTCTTTGAATATTTTGGTGTATATGGCATTGTACCTGCCCTTGGGCAGGCTCCAGTATCTATTGCCGGAAATGACTATTGCTTTGATATTTTTGGAACCGAACACAGCTCCAAGACCGAGTCGGCCGAAATGTCTGGATGAATCTACGCTGACGCAGGCTATGGGGGACAGTCTTTCTCCCGCTGGTCCTATTCTCATGATTGTTCCTGTTTTGTCCTTACCAAGGGTATCCGTAAGGACTCTTCTAACTGCCGTGGCTGTCATATGTCTTAGAGAATCTGATTTTACTATGTTGATCTTGTCGTTTTCTATGCTCAAATAGGAAAAGTGTTTTGCTTTACCTCTTATGCGAATTGCGTGAAATCCTGCCTGATACATAGCAAGCCCTAGGTTTCCGCCGGCATGCGATTCGCCTAGATCCCCAGTAAGTGGGGATTTGAACATAGCTACTGTTTTTGTTATCACAGGAAAGTGGTTGTTGAGTGGGCCTATGGCGAGTATTATAGCGTTTTCTTCGGAAAGTGGATCTACTTTAGGGTCTATTGATTCAATGAGTAGCTTAGTTGCTACACCGGCTCCCCCGAGCCACTTTTCGAACATATCTGTAATGTCAATAACTTCTGAGTGTTCTGAGCTTAGATCTATATCCAGCATGTAAAACCTTTTCTTCATTCTTCCACCTCCACTAATTCAAGGACATTGTTGGGGCAGAAGGTGGCGCATATCCCGCAATGATAGCATATGAGAGGCACCTTTTCTTCATCGTCCCATGGTAACGATTTTGTAACACAAGCTTCAACGCACTCTCCACAGTGTATACATTTTGTTGGATCCAAGTTTACGCCTCCGCCTTCTCTGGGTGTTAACGCTTCTGTTGGGCAGGCTTCGGCACATTCTGGCTCTTTACATCCATAACATACCCTTATGGAGAAAGCTCCTTCGGCATCTGGATAGGGTCTTACGGTTAGCCTTGCCTTCTTGGTGGTAAGTGCTTTATTCCAAACCCTTGAACAGGCCGACATGCAACTTAGACAGCCTATACATTGATCTCTGTTGATAACCTTTATTAGTTTTACCATGTTGGCCTCCCCTTCACTTGAGTTCATAATTAATGTATAATCCCTTTTCCAGGAAAGCAAACTAATTTTACCGTTATTTTACGAAATGGGTTGAGACTCAGCAAGAGGAGGATGTATGAGTTATGTGTCGAAGGCGTGTGTGGTGGGATGTGTGTTTTTGATGCTGTTTGCTGGATATGTTTACAGTGCTGATAACGGTGTGTCCTTGCCTGTGGTTAACGGAGTTAAAATGCTTGTGACAGCGGAGCACTCTGGGAATGCTGTAGGTAATGATGCGCAAAAATCAATGGTAATAAAGATAATAAACCTTGCTAAAAACACGCTTATTCTTGCGCAGGGCTATGTGCATGATTTTTCTGAAGGAGAGAATATGTTTTTGTTCTCAAAAGAATATTTTGAGAAAGCGGTCAGGATGTATCAGAAGGGTAAATTCAAGAGGGCCTTGGAGTATGCCTTGGCTTCTTTCAACGTGAGTAGGGCTATTATCCATGCTTACCTTGCTTATCACCTGGGTAGTATAAAGTATTAGCTTGGCAGTGTAAATTTCACTTTTATCCGTCCGTTTTTCTCGGTTTCCATGGTGCCCCCCAAATCTGTGATTGATTTTTTCATTATGTACATACCCAATCCAAATCCTTTTGAGTTTTGCTGGTTATCCTTGGCAATTGGATTTTCTATTTCCAGAACAGTACTCCCTTTTATCTTTTTTGAACGTATATACACCGTGGAGTCTGGTGGGCTATACCTTACAGCGTTTTCAATGGCGTTCTTTATAGCCAAATAAAGGAGTTCTCTATTAGAGGAGAGTGTTTTGGTTTGCAGGCTCTTAATCACCTTTATTTCTTTCTCTAGTATTGATGGGGATAGTTCCTGTTCAACAAGGGATAGTATTTCCTCAACGTTTACCTTTGTTTTCTTTGTTGGTGAGGCATGGTATTTCTGGAACGTTAAGAAATTTTGAATGAGTTTTTTGACCTTTATTAGGTTTTCTTTTACTTCTTCATCTGTTATGTAAAAGAGGGCGGTTGAGATGGGGGTTAATAGTTCGTGGGCGAATGTGTTGGAGAAATTATCCACACTTTTATACGTTTCTACTAAGGGTTTAAACCACTTTTTGCTTATTAGATATATACCTATGAGATATAAAAAGCTTATGACGAGAGGTATTCCTAACCATGCGTTGAGGTTGGAGACAAGAGTTTCAAGGAAAGGTGTGATTGTTTTTCCGACGACTAAATACCCATGGGAGAACAGTACCCCCTTGGGTTTCGTGATAAGAAATATATATCTGTTGTACTCTTGAAAACCATACTTTAGTTCTACGGGCCTGGGAAGATTTCCTATCATTAGGTCTCCGAAGCCGTTGAATATGGCTAGGGAGTATCCTTTTGGTGGGTTTAGTGCACTGAGATCATCAAACACCAAAGCTTCATCTATTTTGTGGGTGAGCGTGTTGAGTTCCTCGCGCGAGTAGGTTATATATTTATAGTAGGAAGCATAATAGTATCCAGTCATGGCGATTATGGAGAATACAAACACTACAAGTGCATGTGATATTCCTATCTTTAGCCTTATTATTCTTATCTGAGATTCAATCGATTTTGTAGCCAAAGCCTTTAATGCTTTTTATTATGTCTTTTTTTAGTTTCTTTCTCAACATGTAGATATGGCTTTTGAGCGTTTCGTAACTGCCGTTCTCACCCCATACATAGTCTATAAGGAAGTCATAGGATAGTACCTTTCCTTTTCTCTGGAGTAGTACTTTGAGAAGGTTGAATTCCTTATTTGTAAGGTTTATGGGAGTGCCATCTATTGTGACTTCTTTTTTATCCAAGTTCATAATAAGATTGTTGGTGCTTAGTGTGTTGTTTGTTCCGTAGTATCTCTGCATGACAGCCCTGATCCTTGCCAGAAGCTCCTCAGGGTAAAATGGTTTTGTTATATAATCGTCTATGCCATGGGAGAATCCCTCAAGCTTGTCCTCAAGGGATGACTTTACTGTTATCATTATTATGGGTAGTGTTATCCCTTCTTTTCTGATTTTGGTTACTATATCGATACCGCTTACTGTACCGAGAAGCCAGTCTATTACCGCAATATCAAATGCCGAGGCTAATTCTGCAAAGGAGGAAGTTTCTACCTGTGAAAACCACTCCACTTCAAACCCGTTCTGTCCGAGATAGTCTTTTATCGCTTTTCCCAGTAATTTATCGTCTTCTATGAGCAGTATTTTCATTTTTCTTTCTCCCGTTGCTGTTCACATTCAAGTATAGATTAAAAATCTATGATTTCAAGACAAATAGGAGTTTCCAAAATAGGGTCTCTGGATATAAAATTGGTACTCTTTTTTAAGTTATTTTAATATTATTTTAAACCTTGAATTGAATAAAGAAAAGTAATATTATGATTCTTAATAATGAGATTTTCTTCAAGGAGGTTTACCCATGAGCGAAGCTTCTACAAAGTTGGTTAGGGGGCTTGGCCTTCTGGGCGTTATTGCCTTAGGCGTTGATAACGTCATAGGAGGTGGCATCAACTACGTGTCTGTCCAGATCCAGGGCAAGGTTGTAGGCATAGGTTCTCATATACCGCTAGTCATGCTTATTGATGGTATAATGGCATTTTTCATAGCCATTACGTATTCTTATCTAGGTTCTGCAATGCCCAGGGCAGGTGGAGAGTATGTGTGGGTCAGCCGAGGATGGAAAGGGGTCATGGGATTTCTTTCTTCTTTCTCTTTTTGGCTTGCTCAAGCTGCAGCAGCAGGTGCTATAGCCTTTATAGATCCTAATTTCTTTGGTACGTTCTTCAACCAGATAGGATTGACTGGGCTGGGACATTGGATTAACTCTCCAGCAGGTACTATCATTATAGGGCTGGCTATTATATGGCTTATATGGTTGATACATATCATAAGTATAAAATCTGTAGGGTGGAGTTCTATAATACTCATGATACTTATGTTTGCAGGTGGATTCTTCATAATATATTACGGTCTCACAAATAATCCTGCGGACTATGCCAGGGTTTTGCAAGCTCATGGTATAGATATGAACCACTACGTGGCGATAGGTAAAGCCAAAGCAGCACATGCCTCCATGAAGGATCTACCGAAAGCGCTGTTTATACTGTTTTTTGCCTATGTAGGTTTTACCTCTATGTCTCAAGCCTCTGGAGAAACGAGGAATCCTAAGAGAACCCTTGCCATAGCATTTCCGTTGGCTGTTACGATTATAACTGTTTACTTCATACTGTATGCAGTGGGTGTGTATCACACTGTTCCGTGGCAGTACATGCTGGGGCTACTTGAGTCTGGAAAATCATCAATGGTTAATGGACCAGCACTGATGGGATATGTTATGCCACAGGCCATAGCTGCTTTTGTTACTTTGATGGTAGCTTTTGCTCTGTTCAATGATCTCCCGCCCATATATCAGACCCTTACAAGGCTGTTTTATTCTTGGGGCGTTGACGGAGTTCTTCCAAAGTGGTTGGGTAATGTTAATGATAGGGGCGTTCCAGCTGTGTCAGTTACGGTTAATACTGTAATTATTTCAATTTTCTTCCTCTTGACTGTCTGGTTTGGGTGGGCTACTGAGATCTCGGTTGTCTCAGCAGCTGCCCTATTTATGTATGTGACTGTTGGAATTACGGCACTTACATTTATAGATCACGCTCCCCACCTGGAGAGGGAGTCTGCTCTCAAGCATAATTTTATGGTTATATTTGCGGCTTTGATAGCTATATTTGCTCCTGCTTGGCTGTTTGTTGAGGGTATAACTACAAGTCTCAATGAGAAGTGGTATCTCCAGTCCATAGTGCAGTGGATCATAGTTATGGCTGTAGGTGGATTTATATATTACCTTGCCTATCAGAAAGCTAAAGCGCAGGGTAAGTCGCTTGAGGATGTAATGAGAGATCTTCCACATTCTTGAGCCTTTGGGGGAATTTCCCCCCTTATCCCTTGTATTTTTTTCTGAAAGGATATATAAGTTATGTTAGAATTACCAGGGTTAGGTTATGAGGTTGTTTCTCTCTGGAAATGAAGCTATTGCTTATGGTCTTTTAGAGGGCGGAGTAAGATTCATCACAGGCTATCCTGGAACGCCCTCCAGTGAAATAATTCCATCAGCTATAGAATTTAAGAAGAAATTTAAACTGTGTGGTTATTTCGAATGGGCCACGAACGAGAAAGTGGCGTTTGAAGAAGCTTATGCTGCCAGCTTGACGGGGATCAATGCGGCTGTTACGTTTAAGCAGGTTGGGCTCAATGTTGCTATGGATCCGTTCATGAATGCTGCTTTGGTTGGAACAGTGGGTGGTTTTGTGGTTGTAAGCGTTGATGATCCCGGACCTCATTCTTCGCAGACGGAACAGGACTCAAGGTTTTTGGCTTTTTTTGCGAAGATTCCGGTCTTTGATCCGTCTACCCCAAAGGAGGCTTATGAGTTTGCGATAGAGTCTGTTTTGCTCAGCAGGTCATATTCAGTGCCAGTGATGCTTAGGAGCTCAACAAGAATTTCCCATTCCAGGAGGGATATAGGGGTAGATGCGTTGTCTGAGATTCCAGTAGAAGTTGGTTTCAAGAGGGATACTAACAGGTTTGCAGCTACTCCGCATTTCAGATACATACTGCACAAAAAACTGAATGAAAAAATAAGCGTGATAAAGAAGCACAATCGTCCCAGTACATTTTTTAGTGGTGGAGTGCTTATACTGACCAGCGGGATTAGCTTTGCTCACCTGCATGACCTTGTGCTGGAGTATGGTCTTCAAAAGAACGTAACCCTGGCTAAAATGGATATGCCTTTTCCCATGGATCAGGAATATATGGAGTCGTTTATTGCGCGTTATAAGCAGACTGTTGTAATAGAGGAAACGTATCCATTGATGGAGATGCAGCTCCTGGATAGGAGGAATATTAAGGGTAGGTTAGATGGCACTGTACCGTCGGAAGGTGAAATAACCCCCGATGCTTGTATGAAGATCTTAGAACGTGTTGGAGTGTTGAAGAAGAAGGTAGGTGTATCCGTTGCTCCTCCGTTTAAGAAACCATCGTTGTGCCCTGGATGTGGGCATAGGAGTGCGTTTTTTGTTATGAAGAAAGTTTTTGGCGATGGAGCCATATACACGGGTGACATAGGATGTTACACATTGGGTCTGAATATGGGTGCTGTTGATACTGTACACTGCATGGGGGCAAGCGTTTCATTTGCTTTTGGTTTATCAAAGGTATATTCCATGATTGGCAGGGAAAAAACTATTGTAGCCACGATAGGAGATTCTACGTTCTTCCATTCCGGAGTACCTGCATTAATTGATGCTGTACACTACAGGGTTCCGTTTGTGCTTGTGATACTGGATAACTCAACTGTTGCTATGACGGGTAATCAAAAAACCCAAGCGGATTCTGAGAGTTCTTCAGGTGAGGAAGCAACGCCTGTGTCTATTGAAAACCTTGTGAGGGGGATTGGAGTTGAGTTTCTAAGGGTTGAGGATCCTTACCACATGCATGCGGTAGAAGCTGTGCTGGAAGAGGCGCGGGAGTATGTTGGAACCCAAGGTAGGGTGGCCGTTGTAGTGTTGAGACACCCGTGTGTATACTCTGAAAAAGAAATAAAGAAGAATGTGAAGATTCCAGTTATTGTGAACGAAGAACTGTGTAAAGGATGCAGGATATGTGTGGATAAGTTTGAATGTCCTTCGATTGGGTTTGATGAGTCGCGTAACGTTGCTTTTATAGACAAGGGAACGTGTATAAGTTGTGGCCAGTGCATATACTCCTGTCCATTTGATGCAATTGAGGTGGAAGCGTGAAGATTGTTATAATTGGCAGTGGTGGAATGGGTGTTATCACCTTGGCGAGGCTTGTAGCCGAGGTATCCATCAGGGATGGCAAACCTTTGTGTTCCAGTGAAATACATGGGATGGCCAAAAAAGGTGGGATGGTTGAGGTTCATATGAAGATAGGCAAATATTTGAGCCCACTTGTAACCCGAGGAGATGCGGATTTTGTAATCATCATGGATAGTCTTTACACCGAGTATGCCAAGACCTTCCTGGGGGATAAGCTGATTACTTTGGATAAGGGTGAAGTGGAATCTATTGCGATGGAGTTTGGAGGACTAAGATTTTTGAGCACTTACATGTTTGGTAAGTTTATGAAAGTTCAGAAGCTTCTGTCCGGTAAGCTGGCCTCCGGGATTGTATGCTCCATGAGGGAGTCGGAGGTTAATATCAAGGTTTATGAAAGGGGAGTAAGGGGATGATTTTCAATGAGAAGATGGAAACTATGGCAAGGGATGAGATTGAAGCACTCCAGATTGAGGGGTTGAGGAACACACTTAGGCTCATAAAAGAGTCAGACTCGGTTCTTAAGAAAAAGTATGATGGGATTGAGCCTGGGGATATTAAATCTCTGGATGTATTATCCAATTTACCGTTTACGACTAAGGAAGACCTAAGAAAGGCTTATCCTTTTAGCCATATTGCAGCTGACAAAAAACTATGGATGAGAATGCATATGAGCTCTGGCACTACGGGTACGCCTATTATAAACGTAATGACAAGGTCCGACCTGGAACAGTGGGGAGAGATAATGGCGAGATGTTATGCTGCTTCCGGCGTTGGTCCTAAGGATACCGTACAAATCACGCCTTCTTTCGGTCTTTTTAATGGTGGGTTTGGATTTCACTACGGGGCAGAGAGAATAGGCGCGTTTATACTGCCTATAGGGGCTGGTAGAAGTAGGTTGCAACTTAAGTTCATTAATGAACTTGGAAGTACGGTGTTGTGTGCTATAGCTTCCTATCCGCTGAGGCTTATAGAGGTTGCCAATGAAATTGGATTTGACTTTAGAAACTCTAGTCTCAGAGTTGCTATCCTTGGTGCTGAGGTGTGGTCTGATGAGATAAGAGAAAGAATAGAGAAGGATATGAATGTAACCACATTTGACATAATAGGTATGACAGAGACTGGTGGAGTTGGAATGGGTATAGACTGCGAATACAAAAACGGCATACATGTGTGGGAGGATCATTACATAGTTGAAATTGTAAATCCTTACACGGGTTTACCTGTTGATGATGGGGAAGAAGGAGAACTTGTTGTTACCACCCTTTCCAGGGAAGGTTTACCGCTTATAAGATACAGAACTAGGGATATAACAAGAGTGGTTTCAAGGAAAAGATGCCAATGTGGCAGAACGCATATACGGATTGATAGATTCAAGGGTAGGACAGATGATATGCTTAAAGTCAAAGGTGTTAATTTTTATCCCAGTCAGATAGAATCAATATTAATGAAATATGATACCATATCTCCGTACTTCAATATAGTGCTTGAAAAGGTTAAGGGGAAGGGTGATGTAACTGTTATAGTTGAAAGGAAGAACGGTGTTGATAGTGTTGATGTAGAAAAAATGAGCAATGAACTCTATGACTTTTTGGGTTTTCATGTTAGAATTCAGGTGGTTCCAGAGGGTACGATAGAAAGGCCAGCGGGCAAGATGGTAAAGGTAATAGATAAAAGAAACAAATAGTGTTGATTTTTTTGGGAATGTAACCGATATTTATTTAAGGGAGGTTAGTGTTTAAAGGGTCACCGGTATGAATGTAGTTGGTATATTTGTAGTTATAGGAGCTATTGTAGGGGCTTTCGTGTATGCAGGTGGGAAGCCTCTTGTGCTCATTCAGATCTCGGAGTACATGACGCTTATAGGCGGGTTTTTTGGGATGCTCATAGCTTCCGCTTCTTCAAGCATACTGAAGAGTGCTTTCAAGGATGTAATACTCGGTATACTCAAACCGAATTTTGTTAACAAGAAGGTTTACTCTGAATTGCTTGTTATGATGTATAAGCTTTCTGTAAAGGTTAGAAAGGATGGTATTTTGTCTCTGGAGGCATTGGTGGAGGATCCTGCTTCCAATCCTATTCTTCAGGAGGCTCCTTCCATTCTTAAGAAAAAGGAAGCTCTTGACTTCTTGATAGATGCACTAAGGAACGTTGTTACTGGTATAGAAGTGGAGAAACTTGAGGACATGATGGATGATAATATAGAAGCTCTAGAAAAGGAGTTGATGGCTCCTGCAAAGCTGGTTGCTACCCTCGCTTCTGCGATGCCCGGTATGGGAATAATAGCCGCCGTTATGGGTGTTATACTTACTATGGGAGCCTTAGGAGGCTCTATAGAGCAGATAGGTGAGCATATAGCCGAAGCTCTGGTGGGAACTTTTCTGGGGTTGTTGCTCTGCTACGGTATTTTTGGCCCTATGGCTACATACGCGGAATATAAGGTGGAGGATTTGATTCAATACTTGAACGCTATGAAAAGAGGACTAATATTTATTACTAAAGGAGATGCTCCCATATTGGTGATGGAAGCAGTAAGGGAGAGTATTCCTCCTCTTCACAGGGTCGCATTTAATGAAGCTGAGAAAATGGCCAAGGAGAGCAGATAAAAGTGGCTGACGAGAACGGTAATATAGTCATAAAAAAGAGGTGTAAGAAGACGAAGTGTAAGGAAGAAAACTCAGCGTGGGAAATAGCTTATGGCGATTTTATGACTTCGATGATGGCGTTCTTCTTGATCATGTGGCTGATAGCGGCTACAAACGTACGAGTAAGGAAGGTTATTGCCTACTATTTTACGCATCCTGGTGCTATAAATATATCTCATAAGGGTTCAAGTGGAATGCCATCGACGGGTGTTTTTAATATAGGATCAAAAACGCTACCTATTACACCTATACCTGCAAGACCGAAAGTGCCGTCAGTGAATGCTATAAAACCTGAGGCAGGTGTAACTAATAACACAAATAACAAGATTTCTCCCATAGGTGAAAGGGAGTATCAGAAGTTAACAAGCATTATGTTGGGTCTTGAGAGGGAGATAAATACAAATAAGGGACTTTCAAGGTATAAGAATCAGATACAGATAAGAATGACACCAAAAGGTCTTGAGATTACTATTTTTGATAGGAATAAGCGACCTATGTTTGCTAACGGTTCTGCCGAGCTTGAGCCATATGCTAAGAAGATACTGGCAGTTATAGCTAAAAAACTTGTCGGGATACCAAATCCAATAGTGATTTCTGGTTATACTGATGCCACCAAGTATATGAACTCAAGGTTTTCCAACTGGGATCTTTCTACGATGAGGGCCAATGCGGCACGGCAGGAACTTCAAAGGGATGGCATTCCATCATCCCGTTTTTACAGCGTTGTGGGATATGGTGACACGCACCCTATACCGGGCACCAGCCCTTATGATCCTATAAATCGACGTATAGTGATTCTTGTAAAGAAGCTGTGACCTTCTTCAATCTCACTTATCTCAATTTATCTCAATAGAGATTCTCTATGTGAAGTATGTGGTAATAACCATCCGCACTTTTTATGACATCTATGTAAAGTGTCTTTTCTGAATCTTCTGCTCTACGAGTTATCATGACTTCCACCTTGAAGGTTTTAATGTTCAACAGGGTTTTGCCGGAGCAGAACGAGTTTCCCTTATATGGGATGCGGTTTATCTTCAATATTTCTACTCTTGATATGGCCGCTGTGGTGTACCTCCATGAATCGTACCTACCTACGGGCTGATACAGGACCAGTGTCCCGTTACAATTGTATGCGGCTATTTTGCAGTGGTTTAGTAGATAATATGCAGTTTTGTATTCCCCTTTGCTGAGAAGGTGGAAATAGACCCTTATGGTATTTTTGTAGGAGTGTGTTTTTACTGGTTTGAATCCTGATATAGTGAAATATGGACTTATGGAGTAGTTATTCGGGTCATTTTTGCTCGCAATAGCTACCCTAACTCTAGCACTTTCGTATATTCCAAATCCTGTTACAAATCCCTGGGGTATGTGCCATTTGAATTTTCCTCTAGAAGCTTTGGTTTTACAATTGTTTATTATCCCTGCATCTTTTCCACCAATGAGCACGGAAATACAAATCCTGCCCCTGCGTTCGCTCTTCCACCTTATTACGTATGTTTCACCTTCAAACCACATACTGGTTTCAGAGGGTGAAGTGATCATGATTTTTCCCATTGCGGTCTGGTTCCAGAACAGTAGCATAATAATAAAGATGGGATACAACAGTAACCTTTTCATAAACTACTCCTCTACTATTGGGTGATCGCTCGCTCTACGGCTACCACGAAAGATGAACCGCAGGATTCACATACAGATTTCTTTGTCTTGTGAACATTGTACAGTCTATTAACTCGTTTGCAAGCATATTTATATCGTTTTTATCCTGTTTATAGTTCCTATAGCTCCCTCAAATGTTTCATCGTCGGCTGCTTCCATTGTAAGTATAACCACTCTCTTGTTTTCTCTGCCGCTATTTTAAAGTTCAGACTGGGTATGGTGTCTTACTTGTGCGAAGGTTTCTGAACGTGTATAAGGTCTCTAATCCAGCGAATGCCGCTACGCCATCTGTTTTGGGCTTCACCCGAGTGGTGTATGATTGCATCGACCTTCATTTTCCGGTTCAGCTTTTGGCCCATGGGCCAAGCTACATGGAGAGATTGCCCATTCTGAACAGCTTATGTACCTCCTCTCCAATTCTCCGTATTTCTCTATATTTTTGGAGGTGTCAAATTGCGCTGTGGTTTCTTATATTTTGCTACGTATTGCTCGTTATAAAGGGGGTTTATATTGGAGGAGAGGTTGTAGGATCGGGATGGAGGAGTTGGTGTTGGTATGTGTCTATGATTGTTCTTCAAGAGGCTGGGTAACGTTAGAATAGTGCTACTTGGAGAGTATAAGATAACTACTGGATGCTTCAAGAGGACAAGCTATGACAGTTTATTTCGGCAGCATAGAGTGTTGGCTCAATTTCTTGACAAACCTCTAAAGTTTCCTATAGTTAGCAACGGTATGGGGGAGAATAGGCCTGTTTTAAAGCCAAAGAGAATAGCAGAGACTGTACTTCTTGTGTTGTTTGCTTTGGCTTTTATCATAGGTATAGGGTTATTGCTGATTGCAAGGGTATATGGTGGAATAGGGATTGTAAAGCAACGGGGTTTTGTTGAGTACAGTGTTTCATCAACTGCTCAACTGAAGAAGGAACTGGCTCTCTTTTCAGATGACTACAGAGCGAAGATGGTAAAACCTTACCTTTTGAAGAGTTTGCCACCGGATTTTGGTAAGTGTCCGGCCAAGGAGAGAGTTAAGCTCTTTATAAAGGTAATGCTTCCCATTGCCTTGGTAGCTAATGAGCATTTTGAGGCTCAAAGGAAAATATTACTCAGGATATGCAGTAAAATGAGGAGCAGTAAACTGAGTAAGTCTGATAAAAGGTTCTTGAATGCTTTGGAAGAAAAGTATAAAACAAAAAACGTGAAGATTCTGTTGAGGAGAGTGAGCGGAGTGCCCGTTGGGTTACTTATAGCTCAAGCTGCCATTGAATCCGGGTGGGGGGCTTCTTACTTTGCTTTGCGTTACAATAATATATACGGTATTCACAGGCTCCATGTGAGGAAGGGTGAACCCATTGTTGTAGTGTACAAGAGTTTGTATGATGCTACTATATCTTATATCATGAATTTGAATACCAATCCTGCATATAAGAACTTCAGAATAGCAAGAGCTTCCATGGGAGACCATCCTGATCCTTACATACTTGCTAATTACCTCTTGTTTTACTCTGTGAAGAGGCATAGGTATGTGAGACTTTTGAAGACTGTGCTTGTGCAGCAGAGATTGTGTAGATATGCGGACTTCAGATTGACCCATGGGTTCTGGTTGTGGCTGGTTAATCTGTTGTAAATGCCAGAGAAGGGAGATATTGCTATGAAAAAGAGTTGGGTTATAGTACTTGTTATAGCTATAGTGATCGTGTGTGTTGGTGCATGGTTCGGGCTTAATATTTACGCTCAACAGAAGGCAAAGAAGGAGATTACTGCGTTCCTCAGGAAGAATAATCTTGAGAAGTCTGTTACCTATGGCTCTGTGAAGGCTGGTTTCCTTTCCAATTCTGTGTCTGTAGACAGGGTTAAATATATGGTGGAGAACAATTTCACAGGTGAAAGAAGCGGATATTTTACAATAGATAGGGTTGTTTTCTCTGGTAGTCCTGAAGGTAGTTATTGTGTGATGGAATACGGGATTAAGTATTTCAACCAGAACCCTAAGTTGAAAGGGCTTGTTGGAAAGATGCTGTTTTCCATAGACGAACTGAGGTTAAAGGTAGAGAAAGAAGATAACAAAAAGCTTGAATCTAAAGGCTTTATGGAGAATCTAAGGTTGAATATGCCTGTTATAATTAGTGCTCTAGGAGAAAAGAAGAATAGACCTCTTTTTAAGATAGTTGACTTTGATAGCCCTATTGATGCTAAGGTAGAGTATGGGGTGAATTTTCTTAAACGTACGTTGAAAATAGATGAGTATTCCATTGATTTTGAGAACAACTTAAAGGTGTCGTATTCCTGCAAGCTTAGGAACATTGATTTTAAAAGACTGGAAACAGACGTAAAAGCCCTAAGGTCATCCGGCGGTATAGTGAAGTTGAGTGATCTGCTGGATACGCTTTCCTCTGTGAATGTGCAGGAGATAAAATTTGAAGTTAAAAACAGGGGTCTTGTTGATAGAGTGTTTGGTTTTATTTCAAACGAGACACATCGTAAAAGGTCGGATATAGTTAACGGTTTTGTGCATAATCTTGTTGTTGAATATCCTGGAATATTTAGAGCCAACTCGGAACCACTGAGAAGGTTCCTCATGTCAAGGGAAAACGAAGTTGAAGTGGAGCTTAAGGCTAACTCCCCTGTGTCTTTGAAAGAACTGGTTGGTGAACTGGACAGCATGCCCCTCTATAAGGTTATTGAGAAGGATTTTACAATTTCCTTTGAGAATTAATGCTAAAATGTCGCCCCATTAAACCTGATGAGCGCCTTTTAGGTGTTCTATTTCATGATTTAGATTCTCTTACAGATATTATTTTACCCACGAATAGGCTCATAAGAGCGTTTATAGGCAGTCTAGGGGGGCCTGAAGAAGCTGTTAACATATTACCAATCAGTATTTTCTTTGATGGTTTTATAAGAACCGATGGTTCTTACCATATTTCAGATGAAGATGTTGAGTGGTTTGCATTAAAGGAGGCTCTTGGAGTGTCTTCAGATGCAGTGATGGCAATCTCTGGTACTTCAACTGATGAAGTGCTTAGAGATTTCTCCAAGTTTAAGGAATTTTCTTTGGGTCTTCTTGACTTCTTTAAGGAACTTTGTGAGAACATGATTGATTTTAAAGTACTTGCTGAAGCTTCTGCATATTCGGACTACCAGACGCATGTTTCTTCTGTGTCAAGCGTTTACGAGACATTTTTGGGAATCCTTGAGAAATGGGGGTTTGTCTACAGACATGAAAACAAGAGGCTGTTCAATGTTTCCTTACCGCGAGGTCGCTCGTTTGGTGTAGTTGTTTCAGGGATACTTACTTTGTACGAGAAAAGGGTGTTGATCGAGCTTTCTGAGAGGAATGATGTAACCGTGTACTTTGAGGATAGCGTCAGTGGTCTCTGTAGCTATACCCGTAGGGCTGTGCCGTTGGGTTATATAAGTGTTTATAAGTGTGATGGTAATACTAGTATGGCTTCATGGATAGTGGGTATCGTTAGGAAGGAACTGTCGTATGGTACAGATCCTGATAAGATAGGTGTTGTTCTACCTGATGAGACGCTTTCCGGACTTCTAAGATCCATAGATAAAAATCTTTTTAATTTCACTAAGGGTTTTCCAATTAAAGAGAGTATGTTTTTTTCATTTATGAGTGTAATTAGTGACTGTTTGAAGCTCGGGGACAACGTAATAGATTTAAGGGATAGGTGCCTGAAGAGACTTAAAGCTCACCCGTTTTGGACTTATTCTGATGATAAACTGGGCTTGGGGGCTTTGGTTCAACTCTATCGTAGTCCCGCGGTGAGGATTCAAGATATGGCAGGCGTTGTTTTGGATCTGTTGAAAAGGCTAGCATTGCGTTATGAAGGCTCCAGTGAGAATGAAGACTACTATGCCTCAAAAGATGTGGTGTTTTCCACGCTTGAGGCTCTTTCAATAATGACTGATAAGTATGTGCGGGGCACCATGGACGGTGCATCGGCTCTGGATTTTATACTGGATAAGCTGGGCAGTAGTTATTATCCTGATATTACAGAGTCAGGTGTACGCGTTATGGGTGTTCTTGAGTCCCGTTTTTTGGACTTTGACGTGATTGTTATTCCATCCCTTAACGAGGGGGTGTTCCCTGCACGTTCCCAAAAGGAGTTGTTTTTGAATACGGCCATAAGACAGAAGGTAGGATTACCTACAAAGTATGATAGAGAAAGATTGCAGAGAAGCTATGTTGAAGGATTAATAGCGCGGTCTAAGAGGGTGTATCTGGGTTATATTGATACTGAAGATAGTCCCATGAGCCACGTGTTGAGAGAGTGGAGGGTTAAATACAATCCGAAAACGTTTGAATGGGATGGAGGTAGTTATCTGTTTGATCAGCCCTTTGTAAGCGGTACTCTATCAACAAAGCGCGTTGCAGATAGTGTTTCAAAGGAGGGGTATGGAGAGTATTTGAGAAGTATGCAGTACAGTGCTTCGGCTTTTACGACATACAAAGAGTGCGGTGTGAAGTTCTACTATAAATATGTGAGGGGTTTTTCTTACGAAGAGGATGAGAACAAACTTCCATTTGAATTTGGGAACGTTGTTCATGCCGCTTTTGAGAGACTGTATAGTGAGAATGGCGGAAGGCCTTATCGTGATGAAAATGCTATAAAGTCTTCCTTTGTGCGTATTTTTAGGGACGAGGTAAGGAGGAGTAGCAATAGTAGTCCCTCTTTGGAGCTTAGAGCTGAGTATTTTCTGGAGAGAATTCTTGACTCAGGATTTTTCAAGGACGAGGTTTTGCTTGGGCCAGATAAAGTTATTACGGAGTGGATGGTATCTAAGGTCATCAATGGGATTACTGTTGTTGCCAGAATAGATAGGATTGATCTGTACCAAGATCATGTGGATGTGATAGACTATAAAACGGGTACCGTCTCGGGCAAGATAAACCTCTTTAAACCCTATCATGTACAGATTCCATTGTATGGGCTGCTTGTTGAAAAGGAGTTTGATAAGCCTATTGGGTTTCTTGGTTACTATGATTTTAAAGGATTTTTGTCGGGCTACGATGCTCCTGTTAGGATACGTGTGAATGTAGATAGAGCCGCTTTTGAGCGTGATCTTAATGAAACGATATGTGAGATATTGGATGCTGGACAGGATTTTGTTAGAAATACGAAGGCATGTAGAACGTGTGAGTTCAAGAGGCTATGTCACGTGATGTGATATATAATCCAAGGTTCAGCATATCACTGTCAGCTTCTGCCGGTTCAGGTAAAACGTTTGCTTTGGTTGCGAGGTTGGTGCGCTTACTATCTGAGGGTGTTGATCCATCTGAGGTATTGGTTGTCACGTTTACAAATAAAGCTGTTAGGGAGATGAGGGACAGAGTGACAGAGTCTATATACGGTATTTCTTTTATCAATAGTGTCTCTCCAGAGTACAGGGATAGGGTTTTAAGTTTGATGGAGCTCGCAGGTATTGATGGGTTTGTGGATATCTCAGAGCGTTTTAGGAGCCGTGTGTTGCCAAGGCTGACGTATGATGCTCCCAGTATCAGAACATTTGATTCTTTTTTTCATCATTTACTCAGTATGTTTTCATTTGAGGCTGGTTTGTCGTATAGCTTTGATGTTATGAGCGACTTAGAGAGGGAAAGGGTCTTTGAAAAGGCGGTGGACTTGGCCTCTAGTGTTCTCCTTTCTGATCACAATCTGAGAAAGGCAGTGTTTTCACTCCTTTTATCCCTGCGTAACTATGATCCTGTATCCTTTATAAAAGATAATTTGATGCGCCTTATGGATATAAGGAGTGAACTGGAATCTGTTAAGCTGAACAATGATGTATTTGAAGCAGAGGAGAAACTTGTAAAGGCCAAGTGCAAGCTATGCGAGTTTCTCATGGAGTATAAAGGATTAATAAAGAAAATATCGCTGGGCAAGGTTGAAAGATTTTGCTCTGATAATTCCATGCTATTGTTTGATACCGTAAAGGATCTCTGGGATATTAGTAGTTATTCTTCTTTACCTCAGGAGGAATTATCCAGCCGGTGGAGAAAATTTAAGGAAGCCGCTTCGCAGTTTGTGGAAGGTAAAAATAGGTTGTCTGTGGCAGTTTTGCTCAAACTTATGAGTGTACTCTCCGATAGCTATAACAGAGTGGTTAAAAGAGATTCCATGGTTTCATTTGGGGATCTCAAGCACTTTATTTTTAAACTGTTTTTTGATCGGGGGCTTGCAGAGGAAAAGGACTATCTATACTTCAGGCTTGATTCAAGGATAAAGCATCTACTTGTTGATGAGTTCCAGGATACGGACGTTATTCAGTGGGAGGTTATAAAACCTATAGTGGAAGAGATAACAAGTGGAATATCAACAAGGGATAAAAGCGGCTCATTTTTCTATGTTGGTGATCCAAAGCAGGCCATATACAGATTTCGTGGGTCCCAGAGTAGTTTGTTCAGGAGACCAGTAACTGATTTCCCGGGTAAAATAATCGAGTCCCGTTTGGAGTTCAATTACAGGAGCAAGAAAACCATTGTGAATTTTGTGAATCGTGTTTTCTCATCAGTGGTTTTTAAAAGATGGGGATTTGAGTATGAGGTATCCACTCCGAAGAATGACGATACGGGTTATGTCCTTGTGGAGGAGAGCGAGGAATATAAAGATAACTCACTCTTGAATATGCGTGTGTGTACCCTGATTAGGACGCTCAAGGAGAAGGGAATTGATTTTGATGATGTGACAATACTCACCAGAAACAATAAGGAAGTTGAGCAGATTGCAGAGTTTCTTGGGATGAAGGGGATTCCATTCTATAAGACTACATCTGCTCTTCTCTGTGCAACTTGGGAAGCTCAGGTTGTGTTAAATACGCTCAAATATCTGGCATACAGGAATAGTGTGTACAAAGAGGTTGTATTATCTTATATAGATGTGGGGCACGAGAAAGAGGTATTTGGCAGATTCGGTAACATGATTAATGTTTGGGACAATATCTCTCTGGTTGTTAACGTTGTCAGGGCACTTGGGCTAAACAAGTATTGTAGTTCTACGGATATAATTTCCTCTGTGATGGATGCAGCTCACGCAGCTTCGCTTTCGGCAACTGACTTTGTAGACTTTGTTATTGCCTTCGAGGATGTTTTAAATTCTACAAAGAAACCCTCTAGCGGGAGCGGTGTAAGTGTAATGACTGTACATCAAGCTAAAGGACTTGAGTTTGAATGTGTTGTTCTGCCATTTGTTTCCTATACGTTGAGTAAGCGTGGAGACTTTATATTTGTGAGGGACAAAAATACATCCTGCCTTGTGGATGTCGTTAAGTTCCCCTCGGCTGTTGATAGGTTTTATTCAAAAAGGCTTAACTCTTGTTATCAGGAGGAAATTGCTTTGAGGATGCTTGATGAGATAAATCTCCTTTATGTCGCTATGACAAGAGCTAAGAGCGTTCTTTGTATCTTGGGATATTCTGAAAAAGGTAATATGTTCTCGGTGCTAAAAGATGCTATAGGATTGAATGGGAGTTTCGAAGAGGGAACTATTAAGCCTCACGGTGTGGTTTTTAGGAGGGTTTCTGAAACAATAGACTTTTATCCCGGTGTGAAGTTACGGTATCGTAGCGGAATCTGTGATGATGAAGAATATGGGAATCTTAAGGAAAGGTTCATTGGTGAGGCTTTTCATTTTGGTATGGAGATGATTCCCGAATTCTCTACTGAATACATATCGGAAGTTTTGAGAAAGGTGGAATGGAGATATTATAGATACTTTTGTGAAGATGACCTACGGCTTCTTGAGGGTATGTTTAGAAATGTATTGACCGACAGAAGGTTTCTTGGAATTGTAAATGGTAAGGTGGAAAAAGAGAAACCTTTCGTGTATAATGGCCAACTTTTCAGGGTGGATTTGTTGGTCAAGAGTGGTTCAGGTATAAGTGTTGTAGATTACAAAACCGGTCCTGAGAAGCAAAGACATTATGAGCAAATTGAAACATACATGAACGTGGTTAGGCGTGTGTACGGGAGAGATGTTAGAGGATTTTTAGTATATGTTGGTGAAAGAATAAGTATAAGGGAGGTAGAAACGTGAGGATTATTAGCACTGATAAGGCTCCCCAGGCACTTGGCCCTTATTCTCAGGGTGTGTTTGGGAGTGGGATGTGTTTTGTGTCTATGGAGCTGGGTATAGATCCAGTCACTGGAAGGTTGGTGTCTGGTGATGTGGGTGATCAAACTAGGACAGCCATGCGGAACGCTATAAATATTGTTGAGGCGTGTGGATTGGAGGCGAGAGATATTGTAAAGATTACACTTTATGTTGTGGATCTTTCCGAGTTTGGAGATATAAACAGGGTGTACTCTGAGGTACTGGACCCCCCGTACCCATCTAGATCCCTTGTGACCGTTAAAGATTTACCACTCGGTGCTAAGATAGCTGTTGATGCTATAGCTGCTGAAAGGTAAAACATATTGACTGATTATTAAGGTTATGCTAATTTGAAAAGGTTTTTGAGTATGGCTGAGTTCTACGTGCGGGTGAAACCGCGCAGTAAAAAAAGCAGGGTAGGGGGGTTCAGGAACGGAGTGCTTGAGGTGCGCGTCAAATCACCGCCTGTAAATGGAAAAGCAAATCAAGAGGTTGTGTTGTTGCTAAGCAAAGAGTTGGGAATTCCTCAGAAGTGTTTGAGAATAGTGTCAGGTTCTAGAGCCAGACTTAAAAGGATACGCGCAGATTGCTTAAATGATAAAGAGGTTCTGCACTTATTGGGAGGTGGATGAATGCCCATATACGTATATGAATGTGGTAACTGCGGTCACAGGTTCCAGGTGTTGCAGGGATTTAGAGATCCAGAACCAGGCGAGTGTCCCCAATGCGGTTCTAAAGGAAACATTCATCGTGTGATGGCTCCCACATCTTTTGTGTTAAAGGGTAGCGGATGGTATGCTACAGACTATAGGAGTAAGCCAGATAGTGGTTTGCAGCGGGGCAATGAGTATGGTAGACATTCTTCCTCTAAGAAAACAAAGAAGGTTGCAAGTAAGGGGGGATAATGATTGAAAGGACCTTGGGTATTGTAAAACCGGATGCTGTAGCTTCTGGTGAGACTGGAAAAATCCTTGATATGATTGAATCCAATGGGTTTAGTATTATAGCCATGAAAAAGATAAAGCTGAGCAAACATGAGGCTGAAAAATTCTACTATGTACACAGGGAGAGACCATTTTTTGCCTCACTTACGGATTTTATGTCCTCGGGTCCTGTAGTCGTTATGGTTCTTGAAAAGGAAAATGCTATCGCTGATTATAGGGAGCTTATGGGAGCTACAAATCCGTCAGAAGCTGGAGAGGGTACAATAAGAAGGTTATTTGGGAGCAATATAGAAAGGAACGCAGTTCACGGTTCTGATTCAGAATCCTCTGCGTCTTTTGAGATAGGGTTTTTCTTTAGTCAGTTAGAACTTGTGTAGAGGGGTGCAATATGGCTTTACCTAAGAGGAGATCTTGTCATTCAAGGGCAGCTAAAAGGGCAACACATAAAAAGGCTAAGATGCCAGGTTTAACCAAATGTGCTAATTGTGGAGAGTGGAAGATACCGCATAGAGTATGTCCTTCCTGTGGATTCTACAGAGATAGAGAGGTAGTGAAGGTAGAAGAGTGATGACATGACAACCACGGTCTCTGTGGATGCCTTTGGAGGCGATCACGCTCCATATGAGATAGTGAAGGGAGCTGTAGAAGCACTGGAAGAACACAAGAGTCTTAGGGTCATACTTGTTGGGAAAGAAAGGGAAATAAGATCTATACTCAGAGGGATTAAGTATGATGAGAAGAGGATTTTGGTGAAAGATGCTCCCGAGGTTGTAGGAATGGGAGAAAAACCAACTGTTTCTTTGAGGAAGAAGAACTCATCTATGTTTATAGGAATAAAGCTAGTCAAGGATAAGATAGCCCATGCATTTGTAACAGCGGGAAATTCAGGTGCAGCTATGGCTATATCTGTTTTTGTTCTCGGTAGGTTGAAAGGAGTTACAAGACCCGCTATAGCTACATTGTTACCAAGTCTCAAGGGCGAGGTCTTGATGATAGACGCTGGTGCAAATGTGGATGTTAAGCCTGCAAGCCTTGTTGAGTTTGGTATAATGGGTGGTGTATATGTAAAATATATGAGAAACATTGAGAGACCAAGAATAGGAATACTTAGCAATGGGGGAGAGCCGGGAAAGGGTTCTCACGCTGTTGTGGAGGCATATAAAATTTTTTCCAAGAGCAAGGTAAATTTTGTTGGGAACATAGAGGGTGACGAGATATATATAGACAAGGCGGATGTGGTTGTCTGTGATGGGTTTATAGGTAATATAGTGCTGAAGGCAAGTGAATCTATTCCAAAGATAGTTATAGAATTTCTCAGAGGTGAAATTAAAAGGAGTTTTTTGTACAAACTGGGATTTCTTCTGGCTAAACCTGCTTTTAGGCTTTTGAAAAAGAGGATAGATTACTCCGAATTTGGAGGTGCCCCGTTACTTGGAATAGATGGGGCTTGTATAATAAGCCATGGTAGAAGCAGGTCATCGGCTATAAAGAACGCCATTATGAAGGCCGTTAGTTTCTCTAAGTTGAAAATAAACGATAAAATAGAAAGCGCTTTGGCGAGCTGGAGCGCTATTCAAAAGGGTAAGATTTATGGAGGATAGATGAATGCTTATATAATGGCCACAGGTTCTTATTTGCCTGATAGAGTACTTACCAATTTTGACTTGGAGCAAATGGTGGATACCTCGGATGAGTGGATAGTGCAAAGAACAGGGGTTAGGGAAAGGCATATAGCTTCTAAAGATGAGCTTACCTCTGATTTGGCTTATAAAGCTGCTGATGATGCCCTTAATAAGATAGGCATGAGCCCCTCGGAAATAGAACTCATAATTGTAGCCACTGTGTTCCCCGATAAGTTACTCCCCTCCACAGCTCTGTTCGTTCAGGATAAGCTTGGTGCTACCAACGCTTTCTGTTTTGACATAAATGCTGCCTGTAGTGGGTTTATGTACTCCTTGGGGGTAGCTAATGCCTATATAAAGTCTGGTATTGTAAAAAATGCTCTTGTTATAGGTTCTGAAGAAATGAGCAAGGTTATAGATTGGACCGATAGAACAACATGTGTTATCTTTGGGGATGGTGCAGCCTGTGCTATACTTGGGGCTACAGAGGACGAACAGCGCGGTATACTCAGTATAAGACTGGGTTCAGACGGTTCCTATCACCATCTGATGCATATTCCGGCTCTTGGCTCTGCGGAGCCATGCTCTGAAGAGGCCATAAGAAAAAAGGATATATATGTTAAAATGAGGGGGAATGAAACGTTCAAACTCGCTGTCAGATATCTTGTGAATGTTAGTAAAGAGACACTGGCCGATGTTGGTATGGGTTTTGAAGATGTTGACTGGTTTATACCCCATCAAGCCAATGTTAGAATAATGGAAGGTTTTGCCAGAAGGATTGGAGTGCCTGTAGAGAAGGTCATCATGACCATAGACAGGCATGGGAACACAGCAGGTGCTTCTATACCGCTTGCTCTTGATGACGCTGTAGAGTCTGGTAGGGTAAAGAGAGGAGATATTGTAGTTTTAAACAGCTTCGGCGCAAGTTTGACTTGGTCTGCGAGTGTAATAAGGTGGTAGGTGTGAAATGATAAAGACAGAGGTATGTGACCTGTTGGGTATTGAATACCCCATAATACAGGGGGGTATGGCTTGGGTATCAGATGCTGTTCTTGCTGCAAGTGTGTCAAATGCTGGGGGACTCGGCATAATAGCTGCAGGTCATGCACCCGCGGAGTATGTGGAGGGTGAGATTATTAAGGCTAAGGGTATGACTGATAAGCCTTTTGGTGTTAATGTTATGCTTTTATCCCCCTTCGTTGATGATGTTATAGATGTGGTGGTGAAGCACGGGGTAAGAGTTGTAACAACGGGTGCTGGTAATCCTGGAAAGTATATGGATAAGTTCAAATCAGCTGAATGTAAAGTCATACCTGTGGTAGCCTCGGTGGCGCTTGCTAAGAGGATGGAATCCATAGGTGCTGATGCTATAATAGCTGAAGGTATGGAGTCAGGTGGACATATAGGAGAGCTTACCACTATGGCTCTTGTTCCTCAGGTTGTTGATGCAATAGAAATACCTGTAATAGCAGCTGGTGGTATAGCAGATGGAAGGGGGCTTTTGGCAGCTTTTTCGCTTGGTGCTAAGGCTGTGCAGATTGGTACAAGGTTTGTAGCCTCTATAGAATGTACTGTGCATGAGAATTATAAGGAGGCCATACTCAAAGCAAAGGATAGGGACACTGTCGTGAGTGGCATGTCAACTGGACATCCCGTGAGAGTCATAAAGAATAGGTTTGTGAGGGAGCTGTTGAAGCTTGAAAAGGAAGGAACTCCACCAGAAGAGCTTGAAAAGTTTGGGGAGGGTAAATTGAGGCTTGCCGCGAGGGAGGGTGACGTAAAAATGGGTTCTGTTATGGCAGGAGAGATATCTGGGCTTATAAATGAGGTAAAACCTGTTAGAAATATAATAATGGACATGGTTTCCCAAGCTGAGGGTATATTGGATAGATTGTGTAGCCAAATGGGTGGTGATGGGAAATGAGATTTTTGATGTTTACAGGCCAAGGTTCTCAATGGGTTGGTATGCTCGGTGACTTTTATAAGAGATTTGCTTTGGTTCGCGAGTTTTTGGAAAGAGCGGATGAGGCCTTAGGGTTTCATCTGAGTAAACTGATGCTTGAGGGTCCTGAAGAACAACTCACCCTTACGGAAAATGCTCAACCTGCCATCCTCGTATTTAGTGTGGCTGTCTTTGAGGTTATGAGAAGAGAGAAAGGTTTCGACTTTGACGTTACTGCAGGTCACTCTCTTGGAGAGTATAGTGCTCTTGTAGTTACATCCTCGTTGAAGTTTGAGGATGCGGTTTTAGCGGTGCATCAGAGAGGAAAACTCATGCAGGAAGCTGTGCCAGTGGGAGTAGGAGCGATGTCTGCTGTTATAACCAAAGCCCATGGTGAAGTGGAGGAAATATGCAGGAATGTATCTTCTGAAGAAGGATATTACTGTGAAATAGCCAATTACAATGCCTCCAATCAGGTTATAATCTCTGGATACAAAGCGGGTGTAGAGAAAGCTGGATCTGTGATAAAGAGAAATGGAATCGGAAAGGTTATCCCGCTCAAGGTCAGTGCCCCTTTCCATTGTAGGCTGATGGAGCCGGTTAAGGAGGGGATGAAGAACGTATTGTCTTCTGTTGAGTTTGAAAAACCTGCTAGGCCGGTAATAGAGAATGTTAATTCGGATATTATAAGCAGCAACGAGCGTATAAAGGGCTATCTCATTGAGCAAATAGTAGAACCTGTGAGATGGATGTATAATGTTGATAGGGCGATTTCCATGGGTGCAGATGATTTTGTTGAGATAGGACCCAAGAATGTGCTTGCGAGCATGTTAAAGAGGGATAAGAAAGTAGATGCTATTTGTATTTCCAGTGTGGCAGATTTTGAAAGATTTGGAGAATAAACGTGGCCTTTAGCGGAGATGTTGTGCTAGTTAGTGGTGCCTCACGGGGTATAGGTGCAGCTATAGCTTCGTCCCTTGCCAAGAGCGGACTCTTTGTTATTGTAAATTATTTGAGCAGTGAGAAAGAAGCCAGTGAGCTGTGTGAGTCTATAATGAAGGATGGAGGCAGGTGTGAACTTGTGAGGTTTGATGTTTCCAACTTTGAAGAGTGTGGGAAAGCTGTTCAGGAACTATACAAGAAGCATAAGTCAATAGATTATCTTGTTAATAATGCAGGTATAACTGTGGATAATCTCCTCTTGAGAATGACGGAGGAGGAGTTTGACAAGGTCATCTCTGTAAACTTGAAGAGTGTTTTTAATCTTACGAAGCATGTTGTTCGTTTCATGATAAAGAAGAAGTTTGGTGCCATTGTGAATATGTCCAGTATTGTTGCTTTGATGGGAAACGCTGGGCAGTCCAACTATGCTACCTCGAAGGCAGGTATAATAGGATTTACGAAGTCTCTTGCTAAAGAGGTTGGCAGTAGGAATATAAGGGTCAATGCCATTGCACCAGGATTCATAGAGACTGATATGACAAAAAAGCTTAACATACTACAGAAAAAGATGCTGGTGGAAAGCATAGTGCTGAAAAGACTGGGTACCCCCGAGGACGTAGCTAACGTTGTAAAATTTCTATTAAGTGACGAGTCTTCGTATATTACAGGTGAAACCATCAATGTAAGTGGTGGATTATACATTTAAAAACTTGTTTGGAGGTGGATAACATGTCTATTGCGGAAGAGGTAAAAAAAATAATTATGGAGCAATTGGGAGTGGATGAGGAAGAGATAAAACCAGATGCCAAGTTTGTTGAAGATTTGGGTGCTGATTCGCTTGATACCGTAGAACTTGTTATGGCCATGGAAGAAAAATTTGGGATTGACATTCCAGACTCGGATGCTGAAAAGATAGTAACCGTTCAGGATGCAATTGATTATGTGGAATCTCATATAAACAAGTGACTGGGAAGGTATGAGAAGGGTAGTAGTTACCGGGGTGGGGGCTGTAACCCCCGTTGGGCTTACAGCGGAGGAGAGTTTTGAAAATCTCGTAAAAGGGAGAAGCGGTGTAAAAAGGATCACCTATTTTGATCCGTCGTCGTTTGATGTTCAAATAGCGGCAGAGGTCAAGGGATTTGAAGCAGGCAGATTTGTGAGTAAAAAGGATCTGAAGAAGTTTGACTTATTCACACTGTACGCCATTTCTGCAACGGAGGAGGCTCTGAAACAATCTGGCCTTGAGCTTGATAAAGAGGATCCATACAGAGTTGGTGTTAGTGTGGGTTCTGGAATGGGGGGCTTACCTACAATAGAGAAATATCATGCTGCGCTTCTCAGCAGGGGACAGAAGGGTGTTTCGCCCTTTTTTATCCCTACGGCAATTATTAATGGGGCTGGCGGTAATATAGCTATAAGATGGGGTATAAAGGGTCCCAATTACTCCAATGTTACTGCATGTGCTACCGGGAACCATTCAATAGGGCTTGCAGCCCGAAGCATTGCTTATGGTGACTGTGATGTAATGATAACAGGTGGTACGGAATCAACAATCACACCTCTGGCTATAGCTGGTTTTTCAAATATGAAGGCTCTTTCCAGAAGGAATGATGAGCCAGAAAAAGCCTCCAGACCGTTTGATAGGAACAGAGATGGTTTTGTGGTGGGGGAAGGTGCAGGTATTCTTATATTGGAGGAGTATAAGCACGCCAAAGCCAGGGGGGCTGAAATCCTTGCTGAATTTGTTGGATTTGGTATGACCAATGATGCTTACCACATAGCTGCTCCCGATCCCGAGGGTAGCGGTGCGGTGTTTGCGATGGAAATGGCTTTGAGTGACGGCCATATACCTAAGGATGAAGTGGACCATATAAACGCGCACGGTACTTCAACGCCCCTCAACGATTCTGTTGAGACTGCAGCTATAAAGAAGGTATTCGGGGAACATGCTTATGATATAGTGGTTAGCGCAACCAAGTCAATGACAGGTCACGCCCTGGGGGCTGCAGGTGGTATAGAAGCTGTGTTCACTGTTTTATCCATTGTCAAGTCTGTTGTACCTCCTACTATTAACCTTGATGAACCGGATGATGAGTGTGATCTATTTTATGCACCACATGATCCGGTTGAGAGGCCCATAGAAGTGGCCCTCTCCAATGCATTTGGATTTGGAGGTGCTAACGCTGTTTTAGCTTTTAAGAAGTTTGATGTATAGATACATCTTTTTTGACCTGGATGGTACCTTGGTTGATTCGAGGAAGGATCTTTATGAAGCCATCCGGGTCGGTCTTTTAAAGTTAAATCTACCGTCTATAGAAGAGTCGAAGATCTATAGGTTCGTGGGAGATGGCGTGACCAAGCTTGTGGAAAGAGTGTTGGAATATAACCGTCGGATTGATCTGAGGGAGAATTTTTTGAGCGTGTTCTTGGAGTATTATGAGAGACATATAGCTGATAACACAAAGCCATATCCGGGTATGGTTGAGCTTCTGAATTTCCTAAAAGCACGCTCAGTACTGATGTTTGTTGTGACAAATAAGTCTGAGTACCTGGCTCAGAAGCTACTAAGGTTGCTTGGCATGCATGGCTACTTTTCTGAAATAGTTGGGGGTGATACGTTTGACTTGAAAAAACCTCACCCATTGCAGATAGTGAAGATAATGGATTGGTATGGTATAGATAAACAAGATGCCCTGTTTGTGGGGGATTCTGAGAACGATATATTAGCTGCAGAGAAGGCCGGTATCAAGGTTGGATGGGTGTCTTATGGGTTCAGAGGACCTGAAGTACTAGATAAGTATAAGGTTGACCATGTGTTTGGTTCTCCTCGTGATATTGAAAAACTATATAGCATTTGACTTTAGGGAAATAGGTATTATCACCCTAAAAAAACCAGGGAGGTTTTTGAGATGAATAGTCCGGGTGAAGAGTTAGCTAAATTGATGGAAGCGATTAGAAAGGATGAGTTTTACAGAACCCATAATTCTGAGTTCTTAGAGGTGTTTTTAGAGGAATGTCTAAATCCTGTTAGGGCAAAGAGTTTGCTTGAACTATTTGATGTGGATACAGCTAAGAAGATAATGCTGGAATCTTTTTCCTTCTTTGAGGTAAGAGATAGAGGGACCAAGGTAGGGACAGGTATAGTTAGGTACAAGAGGAAAACATATAGGAAGATAGAAATACTCACCAATACAAATCCGTTTCTTGTTGACAGTATCATCTCAATATTTGATAGGAATAAGGTGCATGTTAATTTCTTCGTTCAACCCATATTTTCCTCTGAGAGGGATGAACAAGGTAGACTGAAGAGTTTGAGTTTACCCCAGGAGATAAGAAATAAGGAATTTTATGCCCTTTTCATTATAGATAATATAGACGATAAGCAAGAGGAGGAGATAAGAGAAAAACTGTATCGGTCCATATCCGACTGCAACGTTATTGTTGAGGATTTCCGTAACATGGAACACTACATAAAAACCCTTGTAAGAAAACTGAATAATCCGATTTACCTTAAGAAGATATCTGAGAAGGAGATAGAAGATATCAAGTCCTTTCTGCTGTGGTTGCTTGAAGAAAACTTTGTGTTTCTGGGGATAAGGGCTTATTCTGTAGAGCATGAGGGAGATGATATATATATCCAGGTTGATAAGGATAGCTGTTACGGGGTATTGCGAGATATTAGCAGGTCAAGGTTCCTAAATAGGGTGTCAGTAAATGATTTGCCTAAAATAACACGGGATAACATAAGGAACGCGGAGGTTGTTTCCATTGATAAAACCAATTCAATCAGTACCGTTTATGATTTCAGAAGGATGGATTTTATAGCCATATCTGAGCTTGATGACATGCTTAGGGTTACTAAGAGGCATGCTATACTTGGTTTGTTTACACCTAAGGCCTTTGAAGAACTTTCAATGAATATACCCTTTTTAAGGACGAAGATAGAAAGGATACTGTTTGACAAAAACTTAATAGAAGATTCTTTTGAGTACAACAGGCTTATAGATATATTTAATACCTTGCCCAAAGATGATATATTCATAACAAGCATAGATAAGCTTGAAGAAATACTGGACGAGCTGTTTGAATGTGAGGTTGAATCCAGGGTAGGTTTGTATGTCAGACAGACCAATCTTGTCCATGGATTCTACCTTGTTGCGGTACTTCCTGTTAGGTTCTACTCCCAAAAGAATATTGATAGGTATACTGAATACCTGAAGTACTATTTCAAAACAGAAGATATAGAATATAACATAATGCCTCAGAGTTCAAGGATAATTAGGATTCACTACTATATAAGCGTGGGCATGGATGCTAAGGAGGATATAAATCTTGACGAATTGAAACAAGCTCTCAGTAGAACTGTGTTTAACTGGCAGGAAGAGTTCAAGGAGAGGGTTTCTGAGAGATTTGATCCGGTAACTGCCACGAATTTATCTTCCAAATATATAAGGGCTTTTAGTGATGAGTACACCTCTAATGTTTCTCCGGAGGAAGCCATAGCCGATATAGGTAATATAGAGAACCTTCTCAGGACAAAAAAACAGCAGGTTGATATATACAAGGGTACGGAGGGTCTGAATTTTGTTTTGTACTCGTTTAATAAGCCATCCCTATATGAGGTGATGCCTATTCTTGATAATCTGGGGTTGAACGTGCTTTATGAGGACTTCTTTGAAATAGATGTTAATGGTAATAAAGTTTATATAGAGAGGTTTTCCATAGAGTCGGTAGGTAAGGGTGATGAGAAAAAGCTTAACACTGTGAAGTCAAATTTTAGTGCTGTTTGGGAGGGGGTTGTTGAAAACGATGCTCTTAATAAGCTTACAACCTCTGCCTTTTTGGGCTACGAGTATATAGATGTGTTGAGGGCTATGTGTAATTTTCTCATGCAGGTGAATTTCCAGCTCAAGAGGGCTTCTATATATTCAACTGTTAATAAGTATGCTACTTTGTCTGGTATGCTCACTGAATATTTTGACTCACTGTTTTCTCCGGCTCGTGCTGGTAAAGGGTCTGAAGATATTAAGGCTAAGATAAAGGATGAGCTTGATGCAATAGAGGATCTCCAAGACTATACCATAATGAATTCCATGTTGAACGTAATTGAAAGCACCGTTAGGACTAACTTCTATAGAAAGAAAAAGTATCACTATATATCTCTTAAGATAGATTCGTCAAAGGTGCTAACTATGCCTTCTCCTAGGCCCATGTATGAAATATATGTACACTCAGCGTTTATGGAGGGTTGTCACTTAAGAGGAGGTAAGATTGCTCGAGGTGGTATAAGGTGGAGCGACAGGAGAGATGATTTTAGACTTGAGATACTGGGGCTTATGAAGACACAGATGGTTAAAAATGCCGTTATTGTGCCGGTTGGATCGAAGGGTGGTTTTGTAGTTAAGGGTAAGTTTGACTCAAGGGAGAAGTTTCTAAAACATGGCAAGCTTGCTTACAAAACACTCATTAGAGGAATATTGGATCTGACGGATAACTATAAGGGTGATGAGTGTATTTCTCCGGACGGTGTCATTAGAAGGGATGACCTTGATCCGTACCTTGTTGTAGCTGCGGATAAGGGAACCGCAACGTTCTCAGACATAGCTAACGAGATAGCTGAAAGAGAGTATGATTTTTGGCTTGGGGATGCTTTTGCGTCAGGTGGTAAATACGGATACGACCATAAGGAATTGGGTATAACAGCAAGAGGAGCATGGGTATGTGTTGAGAGGCACTTTAGAGAATTGGGAAAGGATATATATAAAGAAACATTCTCAGTTGTGGGTATAGGTGACATGAGTGGAGATGTGTTCGGCAACGGTATGCTCCTATCAAAGAATATACTACTTAAGGGTGCTTTCAACCATATAGAGATATTCTTGGATCCTAATCCAGATCCAGAGATTTCTTATAAGGAGAGGAAAAGACTCTTTGATGAAGTGCTAACTTGGAAGCATTACGATAGGAAACTCCTCTCAAAAGGTGGCTTTATCTGTGACAGGAATGCTAAATCTGTAAAGTTAACACCTGAGGTCAAAGAATTCCTTGGAACAGAAGCTGACAAGCTTTCCGGTGAGGAAATAATCAGATTGCTTTTAAAGGCTGATGTTGATTTGCTGTGGAACGGTGGTATAGGTACATACATAAAATCGTCCAAAGAAACAAATGAAGAAGTAGGTGATAGAATAAATGACTCTGTTAGAGTGGATGTTGATGAGGTTAGGGCGAAGATAATAGGCGAGGGTGGAAATTTGGGTATAACCCAGAAAGCTCGTATTGAGTTTGCATTGAAGGGAGGAAAGATAAATACAGATGCCCTTGATAACTCTGCTGGCGTTGATATGTCAGACCATGAGGTAAATATAAAGATATTGCTCAATGACCTTCTAAAAAGGGAAGTGATAAAGGATATAAAAGAGAGAAACAAGATACTGAAATCGGTAACAGATGAAGTGGCTCAAAAGGTACTAGGTCATAATTACATGCAGAGTTTTGCGGTCTCCTTGGATGAGTACAGGTCTATTAGTGAGTCGGATCTTTTCTACGATCTGACAAAATTCCTTATAGATAAGGGCATTGTTCATAAGGAGGATTATCCGTTCCCTACAAGAAAGGAGTTGTTCTCGAGGCTTACGCACGGGGTAGGCTACACGAGACCAGAACTATGCGTTATTCTTTCTCTTGCTAAGATGTTCGTTTATAACGAACTTCTGTTGAGTAAAGAGGTATTTAGTGAGGACACTATAGAACAGTATGCTGTCATGTATTTCACACCCGCTCTGAAAGAAAAGTACTCAGACTATATCAAGAACCATAGATTGAGGAATGAAATGGCTTTCACGTTTATGACGAATCTTGTTATGAATAACAATGGTGCTATTTCTCTGATGAAGATAAACCTTCTCAGTGGGCAGAGTTATCCTGTAATTATGAAAGCTCTTATATTTGCTTATGATGTTCTTGATGTTATACCTTTAAGAAACAGGTTGTTTGGGTACGAGAAGAGCATCTCCCAAAAAGATATATACAAAATAGCTCTTGGCATATTTGATGCTATAGATACGTTCGCAGTGAACCAGTTGATTCTTGTGGGTCCAAATGTTTCTCTTGATACCAGCATGGAGAGTGAGGTTAAGGAATGGCTTAGGGAGTACATAGATTTGACTGTAGAGAATGGTATTTTTAGGGAGAAATTCCTGTGGAGGGTAGAAGAGTTAAGTAAACTTATTGACGAAGAGCTTGCATGTGAGATAGCAAAGCTTGATTTCTTGGATCACTTCATACCCGCTTACAATATTACCAAACTACTCAATAAGGACTTCAGAGGTGTTATAGAATCAATAGAAAACGTCAAGACACTTTTTGGATTTGATAAGATATTTAGGTTTATTTATGATGTGCCTATACTGAACGACTGGGATAGATTAGCCCAGTTTTCAATCCTGAGAAATTACATTGTTTCTTCCGCAATAGTCTCAACCAAGGTTATAAAGGAATTTAACAGCGATGCGGATTCCTTTATCAGGGATAAACAAGAACTATACAACGAATACATAAGGAACCTCAACACAATAGTTGGCAGCAAACCTACTAATCTCCATCCCATTATGCTTCTGTATGATAAGCTCCAGAAATTGGTGCAGTAGCGAGGGACAAGGGGGTCTTTCTCTGGACCCCCCCCCTTACATCCTTTATTCTGAGAACTTTATCTCGTGGAATCCTTTGCCGGCGAAGTCTTTGGCAAGCCTCATCTTGCCACCG
>CAZERD010000006.1:0-51030 GCA_964515405.1 uncultured Desulfurellales bacterium | reverse complement strand
TTGGGGTATGTGCTTGTGTACAACTTGTCGTATTACCTTCATTACCCGCTGTGTATTGTGTGCATATGGAAAGGCGGCATGAGTTTCCATGGAGCTCTTATTGGTCTTGTTCTTGCCGGCTTGTTGTTAGCTCGAAAGTATGGATTGAGTTTCTATGATCTGGCTGATGAGGTAGTTGTGATTGCACCAGTGGGTCTTTTCTTTGGTAGAATAGCCAATTTTGTCAACGATGAGTTATGGGGCAGGGTTACCAGTGTGCCTTGGGCTGTAGCATTTCCGTCCGGTGGGTATCTACCTAGGCACCCGTCTCAATTGTATGAGGCTGTCGGCGAAGGTTTATTTTTGCTTGGCGTTATGTTTTATTTAAGGGATAAAATAATACACAGAAAGGGTGCTCTGTTTTATATGTTTGTCTTGCTCTATGGTATTATAAGGTTCTTTATAGGTTTTACCAGGGAACCTGATCCTCAGCTTGGGTTTATAGCTTTTGGTCTTACCATGGGCCAGATATTGTGTTTATGTATGATTGTTGTGGGGGTGATTGGGAATATAATAGTCAGGAGAAGGTAATATGGTTGATGTTAACTTGAAAGTATCTATGGTTGAGAGGAAAAAGAAGGAAATACCGCCTCATATAGTTGAGATGGGTTTGAGTATGGTGTACATAGAACCCATGGATGTTGATTTTGATCGTCAGGGCAACTATGTACTGGAGTTGGTTGGTTTTGATGAAAGGGTCGTTGAAAACATTGAAGTAGATTCCGATGTTTCATGCGTGATAATTTCCTCGGATGAATTTTCTGGTGGTGATGTGGAAAATGTGTCCGTGTTCAAACAGTTTCACACCAAGCCTGTGCTGGTAAAAGATGTGTTTGTGGATGAGTATCAAGTGCTACTCAGCCGGGTATATCTGGCTGACGGCATAATCATGTCACCTGATTTGGTTGATCTAGGCATGTTTGAGAGACTTTTTCACTTAACCGTTTCTCTTGGCATGTTGCCTGTGTTGGATGTTGGCGAAAGATCAAACCTTGAGAGGGTAAAAGAGGTTGTTGGTGAAGTTTGTGTTTTTATGGAAAATGGTGGTAACTATGCCGAGATTGTGCGTTCCGGTGGAGGTTTGCCAGAGAGAAGACTCCGAGTTGTGAAGAGGGGTATGTAATATGGAGAGGATAATAGAAAATGCTGGCAAAATGCATTTTATAGGGATAGGTGGTATAGGCGTGAGTGCTATAGCCAAGTATATGCTTGACATGGGGGTTGAGGTTACAGGGTCAGATATTTCTGATAGTTCTACCATTGAGGAGCTTAGAAGCTCAGGGGCAAAGATACACATTGGGCATTCGGCTTCCAATATAGATGGGGATGTTGAATTGGTTGTCGTTTCTTCTGCCATACCTTACAACAATGTGGAGTTGGTGACCGCGAGAAAGAGAAAAATTCCTATTGTCCCGAGATACAGAATGTTGGCTTATCTTGCTAACTCCAAGAAGTGTATAGCTATATCTGGTTCCCATGGAAAGACTACTACTACGTCCCTGTGCACGCTTATGCTTAAGGAAGCTGGCTTTGAGCCAACAGCCATCATAGGAGGTAAACCTTTGGGGATTGATTCCAATTTGATGGTAGGTGAAGGGGATGTTTTTGTGGTGGAAGCGGATGAAAGTGATGGGGGTTTTCTCTTGCTTCAGCCCTATGTAGGGGTGGTTACGAATGTTGATAATGATCATCTTAGTTTCTATGGGAGCTTCAATAACGAGATAATGGCTTTCAGGGAGTTTATGGAGAATTCCAGTGTGAAGGTGTTAAATCTTGATGATAAAACCGCTTCGTCTGTGCGTCTTAAGGGGGATTCAAAGGTTATGTACAGTATAAAGAGTAAAAAATCGGATGTGTTCGCTTTTGATATAAGGTTTAGCGATGGTAAAAGCGTGTTCAGTGTTAGAACGCCCAACAGGATTATGCTTGATTTGGAGCTTGGTATTATAGGCTATCATAATGTGTCAAATGCACTGGCCGTTGTGTCTATTGCTGAGAGGTTGTCCATTGAGGAGCGATATATAAGGAAGTCCTTTGCGGAGTTTAAGGGGGTTCGTAGGAGGTTTACTCGTATAGGCAACATCAATGGTGTAGATGTTTACGATGATTATGCCCACCATCCAACTGAGATAAGGGCTACTATATCTGCAGCGCGTCTTATTTGTAGCGACGTTTTTGTAATTTTTCAACCCCATAGATACTCAAGGGTTTCTCATCTCATGGACGATTTTTCGAGGAGTTTTTCTGGGGCACGTCGTGTTTTTGTGCTTGATATATATGGGGCTTTTGAAGAGAATAAAACTGGTGTGGATTCACAAGAGCTTGTGAGAAAGATTAATAGGGTTAGTAAGAATGCCACGTATGTTCCGTCGGATGAGCTCTTCAGAGTTATTGATTCTATTGAGTCTGGTGGGTTGTTATTGGGTCTTGGTGCTGGTGATATATCTTCTCGTATGAAGGAGCTTGTTGAAAGGTATGGTAGTGCGCAGGGTTAGATTGGCTGATATCACCACCATAAAGCAGTCTGGTTTTGTTTCTTTGTGCGAGATTGAGCGTGATGGAGAACTTGGGGTCATAGAGGTTGGTAGACTTATAGGGGGTGGGAGCAATATACTTGTTAAGGATACTGCGAAGATGATATATAAGCTTTCAGAAAGATATTCATACATAAAAAAAAAGACAATGAGTTAATAATCGGTGGAGCGACAACTGTTGCTTCTATTGTTAGGTTTTGTGTGCAGCGGGGTATTTCTTCTGTTGAGTTTATGGCTGGTGTTCCTGCCACCGTTGGGGGTATGCTTAGGATGAATGCTTCGGCCTTCGGTGGATGCATGGAGGATGTTTTTAGATGGGCCTTGGTTTATGAGCCCTCTGTGGGGAAAAAGCTGCTGAGCAAGAATGATGTTTCTTTTGATTACAGAGGGAGCTCATTTGAAAAATATATTATACTGGAAGTAGGTTTGGGGTTTGAGTGTATGGGAGTTGATAGGGTTAGGGAGATGGTGAGACTTAATGTAAAACGCAGACTTGAATATACTCACCTCAGGAATACGTTTGGTAGTGTTTTTAAAAATCCCGAAGGTGTATCTGCTGGGGAACTTATAGATAAATGCGGTTTGAAGGGGTTTAAGTACAACACGGTCTCTATTTCTTCAAGGCATGCAAATTTTATGGTGGGATGGGGCGATGTGAATGTTGATGATGTGCTCAGATTGATAGATATGGTCAAGGGTGAGGTATTTAGAAGGTTTGGAATTGTTCTTGAGGAAGAGGTACAGATAATATGAAACCTGAGAAGGTTGTTGTTGTTTGTGGTGGTAATTCCAGGGAAAGAGAAGTTTCCCTTAAGTCTGGAAGAGCCGTGTTCGAAGCTGTTTCCGAGGTTTATAGAGAAGTTATATGCTTGGAGTGTTCAGATGCTACGTCTTGCCTGAGGGATATAGTTGATATCAGACCCGATATGGTTTTTATAGCTCTTCATGGTGGTTACGGTGAGGATGGTCGCCTTCAAGCATCTCTTGACCTCTTTGGGATAGGGTATACTGGTTCGGATGCTCGGGCAAGTGCAATTTGCATGGATAAGTACGCTACAAAATCCATTCTCCATTATAGTGGACTGCCGGTTAAGCAGGGTGTGCTTGTGAGATCCATAGAGGATTTGAGATCAGTGAATATTTTCCCTGTGTGCATTAAACCCAACAATGAGGGATCTTCTATAGGCGTTGAATTTGCTGATAATGCTAAAGAACTTGAGGAAAAAGCATCTGTTCTCCTGAAGGATTTTGGTACGCTACTTGTAGAGAAAAGGATCTTTGGTATGGAGATGACGGTTGGTATAGTGGCAGGCAAAACTTTGCCCGTTATACATATAAAGCCTAAGGAAGGGTTCTATGATTACATTCACAAGTATACTGTGGGGGCTACAGAATATATAGTGCCTGCTGATGTGAAATCAGAGGTGAGAAGAAAATGTGAGGAAGTCGCTTTTAAGGCTTACAGAGTTGTAGGGTGTAAGGGTGTGGCAAGGGTTGACATGATACTTGAGTCTCATACGCCGTTTATATTGGAAATCAATACAGTCCCTGGTATGACTGAGACGAGCTTACTTCCCAAGGCAGCTTCTGCTGTTGGCTGGAGCTTTCGGGATATGCTTGTGGCCATTATTGAATCTGATGGTTAAGAAGGGAGAAAGCAGGGAGAAGGGTAATCTGTCTAGCTATCCTCTAAAAGAGGTTTTTTTGCTTTTTTTTATACTTCTTATCGTTACTGTTGTTGTTTTCTTCACTGTTGAACTATTTTTGTGCTACAGGAGGAGTTTTTTCAGGGTGAAGTATGTCTATGTTGTGGGTAATGAGGTTGTAAACACGAAGTTTTTAGTTAAGGAGTCTGGAATTAGAAGGGGAGAGCTTATTTTCTCTTGTGATCCAGTATCGGTTGTTGATAATCTTATGAGTAAGGGGCTTTTCAGTAGTGTCCGTGTTGCTAAGCTTTATCCTGATTCTGTTATGATAAAGCTTAAGGAAAGAGTTCCCTGCATGAGATTTCTCCTTGATGGGGAGTGGCATTTGGTGTCTGAAGATGGGGTGGTATTTATGAGGTATGAGAAGAGACCTGGGTATTTGTCCTTCAATCCGAATACACTTGTTAGGTTGGTCGTTTCAGATAAACCCTCACGTGATATCTTGAAGAAGACGGTGTTTTACTATGAAAAATTAGACAAATTGGGTAAAATAAAATATATTACAGTGGAAAGGCATGATTATGATGTGTTTCACTTTGATAACGGACTCAACGTAGAAGTGAACCTCATTGAGTGTGGGGAAGAATCGGTTCTCCAGCTTAGGAGAGTATGGAGGCGGTTGTCTAGGGATTCAAGTAAGATAGAATTGGTTAGTATATGTCTGGGGAATAAGATAGCAGTTAAATGGAGAAAAGGAGTCAGGAAGTGAAAGAAGGGGATAATGTAGTTGTTGGGTTGGACATAGGTACCACTAAGGTGTGTGCTATAGTTGGTGAAATGACAGAAGAGGGTCAGATAAAAATAGTGGGTATGGGTCAGTCCCCTTCAAGGGGTTTGAGAAAAGGTGTTGTGATAAATATAGATGAGGCTGTGCTCTCTATAAAAAGGGCCGTGTCTCAGGCCGAGAGGATGAGTGGCGTAAAGATAGAAGAAGTGTATACAGGGATAGCGGGTAGTCATATTCGTTCTTACAACTCTTCTGGTATAGTTGCTATAAAGGGGCCGGAGGTAACAGAGGCTGATGTGAGAAGGGTAATAGATGCTGCAAAAGCTGTTGCGATACCTCCGGATAGAGAGATAATACACATAATTCCCCAGGAATTTATAGTGGATGACCAGGATGGGATAAATGATCCTAAAGGCATGAGTGGTACTAGGCTTGAGGTGAAGGTTCATATAGTTACGGCTGCTGTAGCTAATGTGAAGAATCTTGTTAGGTGTGTGGAAAAGAGTGGTTTGAGGGTGGCCAATATAGCTCTTCAGTCGCTTGCATCAAGTAAGGCAATTATATTCCCCGAGGAGCAGGATCTTGGGGTTGGTTTGATAGATATAGGAGGTGGTACAACGGATGTTGCTGTGTTTGTTGCGAATTCTATAAAACATAGTTCTGTTATGGGAATAGGTGGTGATCATATAACCAATGATATAGCTATAGGTTTAAGGACGCCATTCAGGGAAGCTGAAGAAATAAAGAAAAAGTACGGAATAGCTACATCAATGGTTATAGGAGAGGATGAAACCATAGAGATACCGGGTATAGGAAATAGAAAAGGTATTTCTATTCAGAAGAGCTTGTTGGCTGAGATTATAGAGCCGAGAACCGAAGAAATCTTTTCTTTGGTAAAAGAGTCGTTTGATAAGATAGGCGTCTTACCTATGCTGGCTTCCGGTATAGTGCTTACAGGTGGTTCATCTCTGATGGAGGGTATGGTTGAGCTTGCTGAAGCTGTGTTTAAGGTGCCTGTAAGGCTTGGTAAGCCGATAAATGTGACTGGGCTCAGGGATGCTGTGGATAGTCCAATGTATTCAACAGGTGTGGGTCTTGTGGTTCATGGGTTTGAAGAAAACAGGAGTAGGGTCAGGAGAGAGCCTATTTCCATTCAGGAACAAAGTGATTCCCGTTTGTTTAGTACTATTTTGGAAAAGATGAAGAGTTGGTTTAAGGATATGTTTTAGTTGGGGGTAAGGGAAATGGCTAAGCTTGAGAAAGAGACGGTTGAGAACATAGATGGTGCTATCATAAAGGTTATAGGTGTTGGTGGGGGTGGTGGAAACGCTGTTAGTAATATGGTAAGGCATGGTGTAAAACATGTTGAGTTTATAAATGTTAATACAGATTTAAAAGCTCTTAATTCTTCCCTTGCCGAAGTTAAAGTGCAAATAGGTAAGGAGTTGACCCGGGGGCTTGGTGCAGGCACTGATCCTGAGAGGGGTAGGGTGGCTGCGGAGGAAAATGTGGAAGAACTCCGTTCAATTATTCGTGGTTCGGATATGGTATTTATAGCGGCGGGAATGGGTGGTGGAACGGGGACAGGAGCTTCTCCAGTTATAGCCAAGGTTGCCAAGGAGTTGAATATACTTACGATAGCTGTGGTTACGAAGCCGTTTGATTTTGAAGGTAAATTCAAGCAGGATATAGCCAATAAGGGAATAGATGAACTTAAAGAGGTTGTAGACAGCATCATAGTTATACCTAATCAAAAACTGTTTGATGTTTATAGGAATCTTACTCTATTTGATGCTTTTAAAAAGGCGGATGATGTTTTGAGGCAGGCAGTTCAGAGTATTGTTGACCTTGTTGAGAAACCCGATGATAGATCTCAAATTATTATTAATATAGATTTCGCAGATGTAAAAACCATTATGAGCGAAAGAGGTGTAGCTTTGATGGGGATAGGTGAAGCTTCCGGTAGCGCAAGCGATAACAGGGTGAGAACAGCTACAGAGATGGCCATATCAAATCCGCTGATAGAAAATGCTGATATAAGGGGAGCCAAGGGTATCATTATGAATATAACGGCTAGTGAAAATTTTGGGCTTGAGGAATTGAATGAGGCCACCTCGATAATAAGAGAAAATATGAATGAAGAGGCTCTCTTTAAATATGGGTTTGTCTTGGATGAGTCTTTGAAGGATAAAGTTAAGATAACAATAATAGCTACCGGATTTTCCCCCGCTGCTGCTTCTGGAAGGGTAAGGAGGAATATAGGGAACTTTGAGAATTTACATAGGAAGAAGCTTATAAATGATATAAGGCAAAAATCTGATATGCCTATAGACAATGAGCTCGATATACCCGCTTTCATAAGAAAAAGGAAACCAAGGGATGAAAATGAGGGTTGAACTTTGGAATATGCTGTTTATTTCTTAATCTTTGTTTGTTCCTTTCTCATAGGGAGCATCCCCAATGGTTACATAATAGCCAGGGCGCATGGTGTTGATATAAGGAAGGTAGGGAGTGGCAATATAGGTGCCACAAACATCTATAGGGCCTTAGGTAGAAAGGCGGGCTTTCTTACGCTCTTTCTGGATGTGGCCAAAGGTTTTGTTGCTGTGTTTATTTTCTGTTTGGTGTTTGAAGCTCTCAAATGGTGCTATGTTGTTGCTTCCATAGGTGCGGTTCTGGGACATGATTTTAGTGTGTTTCTTGGTTTTAAGGGGGGTAAAGGTGTTGCTACCACCTACGGCGTGACGGTGTTTATTGCTCCTTATGTGGCTTTGTTGGGTATGAGTATTTGGATACTTATATTGGTAACCACGAGATATTCATCGGTGGCGGCTTTAAGTTCTTTTTTGATTGTTGCTTTGGTTGCTGTTGCTGTAAAAAAACCTGATATATATGTGCTTGTATTGTTTTTCTATGCATTAATGTTGTTTACTCATAGGGAAAATTTGCGTAGAATATTTACTAGGACCGAGAATAAGCTTAAGCTTTAGGGGGTAAAGATGGCTTTAAAGATGGCCGAGATAAATCTTCTGGCTGATAAGATAGCTATGAATCTTATCTCCCGCAGGATGATTAAGCTAAATAAGGATGTTTCTGTAGTTAAATCTATCATAGCAGGAGTTCTTGCGGAAAATGCTAAAGAGGAGAAGAGGATAGACCAAAAAACCAAGGAGTTGCTACATCAGTTTTCCAGTGAGATAGAGAATAAGGGTGTTGATTCGTCCAAGTTGTTCATAATGGCCAAGAGGAAGATTGCTAAACAGGAAGGATTTTTGCTATGAGGTATTCCAAGGGTAGGATAAGGAAACTTTCAAAGGAAATCATTGACAGCCTCAAGGATAAAGAAGCGGTGACCTTTCTTGTGAAAGAGGAGTCCGTAAGGAATGTGATTATAGAGGTAATGGATAAATATTTTGACTATGAGGACGAGGTATATAAAATTGTTTCAGACAGCATAGCGAAGAGGAAAAAGAATGTAATTCCAGGTAGCAGTGAGTGGGAGGTAATGTTCAGAAAATTATACGAAGAGGAAATGGGAAAGAGGTTAATGGGTGGTGAATAGGGCGTCACTTTTGCTTGAAGATGGGAGTTTTTTTTCAGGGGAATCTTTTGGGAGCTCTGGGACTCGTGTTGGGGAGGTAGTTTTCAACACTGCTATAACGGGTTACCAAGAGATACTCACCGATCCTTCCTATAAGGGGCAAATAGTCACAATGACGTATACAGAGATAGGCAACTATGGGACGAATAAAGAGGACGTTGAGTCAGGAAAAATATTTGTTGAAGGTTTTGTTGTGAGAAACTATTCCAGGATAAGATCCAATTTCAGGTCAGAGTGGACACTGGATGAATACATGAAGGTGCACAATGTTGTTGGCATTGCTAGGGTTGATACGAGAAAACTTACCAGGGTGCTCAGGATGTATGGTTCGATGAAGGGTATAATAAGTTCTGAAGTTCATGATTCATCCAAGTTGAGGGAGTTGCTGGATTCCTCTGATTCCATAGTTGGAAAGGATATGGTTAAATATGTTACAACAAGGTTTCCCTATGTGTGGAAAGGAAAGCCATTGGTGCTTAAAGATTTTCCTGTCAAGATTAATAGAAGAGTAGTAGTTATTGATTTCGGTGTTAAATTTAATTCTTTAAGGTATTTTTACAGATATGGGCTTGACGTAATTGTGGTTCCAGCATATACTGGATTTGAGATTATCAGGAAGTTGAGCCCCGATTTTGTGTTTTTTTCGAATGGTCCGGGTGATCCAAGGGGGGTGCCGGACAGTGTAGTTGAGAGTATGAGGGAGATACTAAAAAGGTATCCTGTGTTTGGTATATGCTTCGGGCATCAGATTATAGCTAGGTGCTTTGGTGTAGATGTATATAAGATGAAGTTTGGTCATCACGGGGGTAATCATCCGGTTAGGGATATAACCACAGGCAGGATATATACCACTTCTCAGAATCATAACTATGCTGTGGAGTGGAACAGTGCGGAAGAAAAGGGGTTTGAGGTAACTCATGTTAATCTTAACGACAACACGGTTGAAGGGTTCAGACATAAAGAGTATCCTGTAGTATCGGTTCAGTATCATCCTGAGGCAGCTCCTGGACCTCACGACTCTGAGTATATGTTTGGATACTTTATAAATAATTATTTAAAGTAAGGGGTATAAGCATGAGGAAACAGAGGACAATAAAGAGTGATATAACAGCATCGGGGGTTGGTGTTCACTGTGGGAAGAAATGTAAAGTTCATATAGAGCCGTTGGGTCCCAATAGCGGAGTCACATTTTACAATGAGGAACACGGAAAGGCTATCAAGCTCTCGTGGGAGTCCGTTATTGATACTCAACTGGCTACGACCATAGGTGATAGCGGGGTCCGCGTAAGGACTGTAGAGCATCTTATGGCTGCTCTCTATGGACTGGGTATAGACAATGTGCTTGTGAGGGTGTGGGGAGAGGAGATTCCTATAATGGATGGCTCTTCTGCCCCGTGGGTTTATTTAATAAAGACTGCTGGTATTGTTGAGCTTGATGAGTATAAACCTGTTATTATAATCAAGAGACCTGTTTCAGTGAGAGAGTCAGGAAGGTTTGCCGCTATGATACCCTCACGGGATTTCAGTATAAAGTATTCGATAAAATTTGATAATGCCTTTGTTGGTAAACAAAGACTAGATATACATGTGACAGAACTAACATTTGTGAACGAGATTAGTAAGGCAAGGACTTTTGGCTTTTTGAAGGATATAGAATTCCTTCAGGCCAACAACATGGCTCTGGGAGGTAGCTTGGATAATGCAGTGGTGATTGATGAGTATGGGATTATCAATGATGATCCATTGAGATATGAGGATGAGTTTGTTAGGCATAAAATACTTGACGCTATAGGCGATCTTTCTGTTATGGGGTATGATATAAAGGGTAAGTACATAGGTTATAGGTCTGGCCATGCCATCAATCACAAGCTTGTTAGAACGGTGTTGTCAGATAGGAAAAACTATGAGGTTGTTGGTAGCCCCTCAAGGGAAAGGATGGTGGAATCCCTGATATTTTCTGCGGGGGCTGAGGTTAACTTCTGATAATTTACATTATGTAAACTTGTGGATGTTGTTCTCAGTGACTTTGGGTGGGTAAAGTTTTTGCAGCCCAAGGAGGGCTATCGTTTTTCTTCTGAACCTTTCGTTATTGTTTCTACACTCCCTAGGTTTGTTTCTCCAAAGGTAGTGGTTGATTTTGGCAGTGGGTGTGGTGTAATTGCTATATTGCTCTGCAGGTGTCTCCCTGAAGGGAGTACAGTGTATGCTGTAGAGATAAATAATGGGTTTGTCGAGGTCCTGAGACAGAATATTGAGATGAATGGAGTTTCTTCCTGTGCTAAAATAGTCGGTCTGGGAAGCATAGAAACCAATTCCGTGGATTTGGTGGTTACAAATCCACCCTATTTTTATGCTGGTGCGTATAGGGTTTCTAAGAGGTTTTATAGGGAGAAGTTTGAGAGGGACTCGTTTAAAAATGCACTTTTGGCATTCAGAAGGATTCTTAAGACAAAGGGTTGGTTGAGATTTTCCTACCATCCCACGAGAGCTGTTGAGGCATTTTTGATCCTTGATGGTATTGGATTTGGTGTGAAATGTATAACTCCGGTATATGGGAGTAGCGGTAAGAACGCATCGTATTTTCTAGTCGATGCTCAATTTGGTACTCATCACCATGTAGTGTTCAGAGAACCTATCTATCTTGATAAGAGGGATTTTACCACCCTTGAAATGTTACCTGAGGTGAGTCCGTAGATTTTTCTCAATTGCTGCATTGTGCCGTGTTCTATGTATTTATCTGGCAGTGCAATGCTTGAAAATGGTACATGTATTCCACGTTCTAGTAGGTATTGTGCTACTTGAGATCCAAATCCACCGATTTTTACATTTTCTTCCACTGTTACTACAGCTTTGAATCTTGAGATTGCTGATAGGTATTTCTCATCTAGCGGCTTTATAAATCTTGCGTTAACTACTTCTGTGCTTATTCCGTTTTCCCTCAATTGCTCGGATGCAATTATGGACTCCCTTACGGTGCTTCCTACAGCGAGTATAGCTACATCATTTCCTGGGGTTATTGTTTGCCACTTCCCTATTTGAACAGAGTCCAATAAGTCATCTCCGAAATCCTCTGATTCTCCCCTTGGGTATCTCACAGCAAAAGGTCCGTCGTAGTTTAAACCTGTTTGGATAATTGCTTTTAGCTCCCTGGAATCCTTTGGTGCTGATACTACCATGTTGGGTATACAAGAGAGATAGGATATATCAAATATGCCCTGATGGGTTTCGCCATCTTCTCCTACTATGCCAGCTCTATCTATGGCAAAGAGTACTGGTAGATTTTGTAAGGCTACGTCGTGTATTATTTGGTCATAAGCTCTCTGTAGAAAAGTAGAGTAAATGGCTACCACTGGTTTCATCCCACTTATGGCGAGTCCTGCTGCGAACGTAACTGCATATTGTTCTGCTATACCAACATCGAATACCCTATCTGGGTACTGTTCTTTTACTGTTTCTAACCCTGTGCCCAAAGACATAGCTGCCGTTATGGCTATTATTCTTTTGTTTTTAGACATTTCCTCCTTAATACACTCCGAGAATATTGTTGAGTAGCTGGGGCGTGCTCCCTCCTTCTTGATGAAGGAGCCTGTTTTTATATTAAATGGTCCTACGCCGTGGAATACGGACGGATTTTCCTCTGCTGGTTTATATCCTTTTCCTTTTTTTGTGAGCACATGTACCAGTACAGGACCATGAAGCTTTTTAACGTTATTGAGCACTTTTATTAGGTCTTCCAGTTTCTCTGAGTTTACTGGGCCAAAGTACTTGAAGCCGAGTTCTTCGAACAGCAAACCCGGTGAAAAGAACTTGAAGGATTCTTCTATTTTTCGTGCGAGCTTTAGTGTGGGTTCTCTTGGTATGGGTAGACTTTTTATTACTCTCTCTATTTCATCCCTGAGTTTGTTATAGATTGGCCCTGTCATTTTTTTTGAGAGATAAGTTGAAATTGCACCAAGAGAGGGAGATATTGACATGTTATTGTCGTTTAGGACCACTATTATATCCGTATCCAAGATTCCTGCGTTGTTAAGGCCTTCGTAGGCTATGCCACTTGATAAGGAACCATCACCAACGACGGCTACGACCTTTTCTTTTCCACCTTTCAAATCCCTTGCTACTGCCATACCGCATGCTGCTGCTATTGATGTGCTTGAGTGTCCAACATTGAATGTATCGTATTCACTTTCCTCTGTTTTGGGGAAACCGCTTATGCCGCCGAGTTGGCGGAGAGTATGAAATCTGTCTTTTCTCCCAGTAATTATCTTGTGGGCGTATGTTTGGTGCCCCACGTCCCACACTATTTTGTCAAAAGGGGTGTTAAAGCAGAAGTGTAATGCAAGTGTTAACTCTACAGCTCCCAGGGAGGAAGCAAGGTGACCTCCCTTTTTAGAGGTCACCTCCACCATAAGTTCCCTTATTTCTTTTGCTAATCCTTCAAGTTTCTTTACGTCAAGTCTTTTAAGATCCTTGGGTGAGTTGATTTTTTCAAGCATTACTTCTTTGAAAGTTTCCTCAAGTAGAGGGCCGCTGCTTGTGCTTGCGGGCTGTTGGGATACTGTTGAATAACTTTTTCCAGTAGATATTTCCCATCTACTACATCACCCAATTTTATAAAGGAAATTCCTTCTTTTAAGGTAGCATCTGGTGTTTTGTTGCTGTTTGGATAAGTATTTATCAAATAGTCGTAGTTTATAATTGCTTTGTCAAACTCTCCCTTTTTGTAATAGGATTGTGCTATATAGAATATGGCATTGGGGACGTAAGCTGATTTGGGAAACTTCTTCTTGAACTCCTTGAAGAGCTTTATTGCCTCGTTATATTTCCCGGAGTCATACACTTTTTTGGCCTCCTTGTATGCTAATTCGTCCGGTGGGAGCGTTTGAAGTCGTTTTTTTGGAGTTTTGTGTTTCTTTGTTAGTGCTTGCTGTTTCTCAATGTTGCTCTTTATGTGGGCTAAAGCTCTGTTTATGTTTATTTTTTGGGGCTTTTTTGAAGACTGCTGTTTCGCTTTATTTGGAGATGATGGTAGAGACTCCATTGGGACTGTGGGTGCTGTTTGGTTTAGTTTCTCTTCAAGGATTGTAAGTCTTCTTGAAAGTTCCTCCAGTTGCCCTTTTATTTCACCATACTTCACTAACAGATTTTCAAGTTTTAGATACAGTTGGGCTTCTCTGCTTCTTAGGTCATTTATGGCCTGCGTGTTCTGATAAACCTTCATGTCAAGTGAGTATGGATTTTGAGATTGGGGTTGGGCATAAACCAACCCCGATACCGCTAACAGTATGACAAGTGAAAGAACCGTAATAAATAAGTGTTTTGTCTTCATGGCTAACTACTTAAATTACTTTTTTTTCTTTGGTATGCAATTGTAGCACACAACGAAGTGGTCTCTTCTGTTCTGTGCCCATGCATACTCGTTGTTAGCTGGGTTTAGAGGTCTGTCTTTTCCGTAAGAAATAGTTTTTATCCTATCTGGAGATATCCCTTTGGATACAAGATATTTTTTGGCTGCGTTTGCTCTTTTCCATCCAAGGGCGAGATTATACTCTTCGCTTCCCCTTTGGTCACAGTTGCCCTCTATAATAACTTGAACCTTAGGATGTTTCTTCATGAACTCGGCTATTCTGTCCAGAACCGCCGGGACGTTTTGTTTTATGCCCCATTTGTCTATATATGTGAGGTTGTATTTGTTAAAGTTGAAATGGATGTCCTGAAACACTTTTTTTATCTCTTGGGTAAGTGGTGCACATACCTTGCTTGTTTCCTTAGCTTGCGTTGGTACAGGTTTTATGACCTTTACACTTGTAGGCTTTTTGCAGCATGGGCCTTTGGCTGTACAACCATAAGCCAGAAACCCGACGGCCATGATTGATGCCGCCCATACACCAACCTTTTTGAAAACTCCCCTTTTCATTCCGCACCTCCCAGTGTTTATTTATTCACAAAGTAGAATACAAAGTCATCCCTTCTATTCTTTGCCCAAGCCCTTTCATTATTACCCGTTGCAACGGGGTTATTTTCACCAAATGAAACTGTAGAAATTCTGTTTGATGAAATTCCATTATATATAAGGTAGTTTTTTGCAGCATCTGCTCTCTTCTGACCGAGAGCAAGATTGTATTCCTGGGTTCCTCTATTATCGCAGTTTCCTTCTATTCTGACGTGGATCTTAGGGTGTTTTTTCATGAATACAACTATACTGTTGAGTATTTCTATAGGACTTTCATTTATGCCGTATTTGTCAATTTTTTGCTCTATTTGGTAACTGTTGAAGTTGAAATGTATTGTTGTTTTTAACCCCTTTGTTAGTTCTGCAATATTGGTAGTTTGGGGGTTGACGCTTTCCGTTGTTTTTTGGGTGGCATTTATGGAGGGTTTGGTGACCGTTGATGTACCGGATAGTGGAGTACTTGTTGTGGAGTTCTCAGGTTTGCTAAGCATAACATTGTTAGGAACTGTAGAACACCCATATATAAACCACACCACGAACATTATCAGCAATATGTTTGAAATTCTTAAGCCCTTCATTCTAACCTCGGACTAGCACTGACGCCATTATACATCTTGAAACCCTTTATTACAAGACTGTAGTAGCCTGTCAATGTATTGACTACGTATATTCCCTTCACGCCGTTTATCATTCCCTCAACCACGATAAACAGAGAGTCATATGCCCAGCTTGGAGAGTCCAAACCGTATCCCGCTACTATTGTCCTTTGCTTACTACCATCCAGATTCATCGTTCTCAGATAGGAAATGCCGTTTCTAAGGGAAATGTATGCAATTCTTTTGTTGTCTGGTGAGACTATGGAACTGGTATTGTAGTTACCCTCATAGGTTAGTCTGGATGTTTCGTTCAGTGGTATATTTTTTATAAATACCTGCGGTCCCCCTACCCTATTTGATACGAATACCATTTTTGTGTAGTTGGATGTAAAAGATGGTGAAACGTTTATGCTGTAAGAGTGCGTAAGAGATTTCAGTATCTTACCTTTTTTGTTCACAATATATATGTTAACGTCTCCGTATTTTTCTATAGGCATGGCAAAATAGTTTTTATATCTTACAGGTGTAATGCTGAGGTTGGCACCCGAGAAAAGCTTCCTTGTTTTACCAGTTGAGATATCCACCGTATATATCACAGGAAGATGCCGCTGGTAGGATAAGAATGCTATTGTGTGGCTGTTTATCCATTTTGGTAGTACGTTCATTGTATGCCATTTTGTTATGCGTACTGGTTCATCTCCGTTGAAGTCTGCCACGTATAAATCTCTTGTGTACTTTCCACCTGCCGAAAACACTATCCTACTTTCAAATGGCCCATACTTTCCAGTAATGTAGTATATTAATTCGTCCACTATCTTGTTACCTATCCATTTGACAGACTCAAAGTTTGATGAGATTATCTGATTTGCTATTATTCTCCTCCTACCGACATCAAGTATCTTGAGGTTTACATACACAGCCCCACTACTTACATACATATCACCGTATATGGTGTAATCCAGATGGTACAGCCTGGATAACCCGAGCACCACTCTGAAGGGAGCATTGTACGAGAAACTCTGGGATGTGTCTGTTACAAAGAAGCCAGACACCTGCGAGTCTTTGGTGATTGTTTTGTTTAATATCATCTCGTACTTTTTAAGGGATTTTGTTGTTTTGAACCCCCATACTCCAACGTTAAGCGGTTTGTAGTTTGGATTAGCTATTGTTACTTCAAATACCTTACCATAGGCTTGTTGGATATGTATTATTATTGGGATAAGGGCAAATATAAGTATTGCTGTCAGCAGGTACCTTCTCATAGTTGCCTGCTATCAAATTTAAGTATAAAGGTCACGTAACCGTTGGTAAGCAAATCAGCTGGTGGCCTGGGGAAGGGTTCGCTACTCACCACTGCATCCCTCACAGTCTTGTCAAAGTAAAAATTCCCGGAGCTTTTCATAATGCTAATATTAGTAATAATTCCTTTGGAGTCAAGTGTAACCTTAACAACTGTAATGAGGATTTTGTTCTTTATGAGTTTTGTATCAACGTACCAGTTTGAGTGGATTATATTTGAAATTAATGTTGAGTATTTTACCAGGTTTTTCCTTCTCATTTTTGCTTCTGCCTTTTTCTCGGCTATTTCTTTTTTTATTCTCGCTATTTCAGAAGCAAGTCTTTCCTTTTCAAGTTTTCTTCTTAGAGTAGCTATTTTTTCCCTGTAGAGCTCCTCTTTTATTCTTTTTAGTTCAGGATTCTCTTTATGAATCTTCTTTTTTGTGACCTTTTTTTTGATTTTCTTGGGTAGAGTATGTTTTTTAGGTTTTTTCTTGGGTTTCTCTTTTTTCAGAGGTGGTTTTGGAGGTTTTTTGACTTGTTTGCGCTTTTTTGTTTTTTTAGGAGGTTTTGGTACGACAGCGGGTTTGGGTTTTTTTTCGGGTTTGAGCTGCTTTGGAGGTTTAGGTTTCTCTCTTTTTTTTAGCTTTGGTTTTTGCTTTTTGGTCGGGACTTTGGTTTTTACTTTTTTGTGCTTTGATATTTTTTTATGTTCGTTTTTTCTTGCTATTTTATAATTGACGAGTTCCACAGAGTATATTTTAGGCTTTTCTTTTAGTACAGCATTATACTCAGTTATTATAACCATGAACAGAGCGATAAATATGATATGAATAAGGAGTGACAGAATGAAGCTTAAAAGTTTCATCGTTTAAGGCGAGTAGATAGCCCCACCCTTTTTATACCTGCGGCTTTTGCTATGCTTATTACATGGACCACCGCTCCGTAGTTTACTTTTTTGTCTGCGTTTATGATAACGTTTTTGTACGGGTGGGTTTTGAAGTATCTGGCGAGTTGATCCAGTGTGACTGGAACCTTATCCAGAAAGTATTGTCCGTTCTTTGTGATGGAGACGATTACATCTTTTTTGGAGATTGTTGAGGTGGCTGATGATGACTTTGGCAGGTTTACTCTTATTGATTTAACAAGCATGGGTGTGGTAACCATGAATATAACGAGTAAAACGAGCATTACATCCACGAGTGGAGTGACATTTATGTCTGCAAATATCTTATGTTCCCTGGTTCTTTTCATGGCTCAGGCTTTCAAGGAAGTTTTCTGATTCTCTTACTATGGATGAGAAGCGTGTGTAGAGCAGGTTATAGCCTATAACAGCCGGCACGGCGACAAATATCCCAGCAGCTGTCGTTACAAGAGCTTCTGAGATCCCTGGTGCTACGGTTGCTATGCTAACGGATTGGACGAGGCCTATGTTATTGAAGGCATTTATTATGCCCCACACCGTACCAAACAATCCCACGAATGGGGAAGTGGCTCCTATGGAAGATAACCATGAAAAGCCACTTTCCATTTCCCTTACTGTCATGTTAAGATATGCTTCCGCTGCAGCACGGGTTTGGCCCTTTATCAGAAGGTATATGTTTGCCATAATAGAGCCGTTGGCTTCCGCAAATGCTTTCAGGGATTCACTCTTGGGTGTGTTTATATAGTGCTTGGCGAATATGGAGTTGCTTTTTGCTGTGGATTTTAGATAGAACCATTTGTATATAATGATAGCCCACGATGCTATTGACATAATACCCAAGATAAGGAGAACGATGATGGCTATATAGCCTATGTGTTGAAATGTAAATATGCTTGACATTTTACCTCACCAGTTTCAACAAGGTTTCGTATTTGGCTGTTATTTTTTTAGTTTCCCCATACTCCGGGTCGTCTAACTTCATGCCCGATAATTTACCCTTGTATTCCTCAAATTTTGATTGCACTTCCTGTTCGTTTATATCCTCTCTACTATAAATCTCACTTGCTATAACGGTTACGCTGTTGTCCTCAACCTCAAAATATCCGTCTACTACAGCGAACTTTCTCTCCTTTCTGCCTTTTTTAACGGTTATTATTCCCGTGTCAAGTACAGTTATAAGTGGAGCATGCATAGGCAAGACACCGAAGTACCCAGCGCTTCCTGGAGCATCTATGTAGTCTATCGTTTCTCTTAAAACTTCTTTTTCAGGTGAAACTATGGAGCACTTTAGTTCCACGCTAAGCCTCCTTTAAACCAAGGTCTTTGCTTTTTCAAGAGCGTCTTCTATAGTTCCGACAAGATAGAAAGCTTGTTCGGGTACATCATCATGTTTTCCATCTATGATTTCTTTGAAGCCTCTCACTGTATCTTTTACCCTTACATAGGCCCCATTGAGACCTGTAAACTGCTCTGCAACGAAGAATGGTTGAGAGAGGAACCGTTGTATTTTTCTTGCCCTGTTAACTATGAGTTTGTCTTCCTCACTGAGTTCTTCCATTCCCAGTATAGCTATTATGTCCTGGAGTTCTTTGTATCTTTGTAGTATTTCCTGTACGCTTCTTGCAACTGTATAGTGTTCCTCACCGACAACCGCTGGATCTAATATTCTTGATGTGGAATCAAGCGGGTCAACAGCGGGGTATATTCCTAGCTCTGCGAGTTTTCTTGATAAAACTGTTGTAGCATCCAGATGTGAAAACGTGGTTGCAGGTGCTGGGTCTGTCAGGTCATCGGCTGGAACATAGACGGCCTGAACAGACGTAATGGATCCCTTCTTTGTTGATGTTATTCTTTCCTGTAGTTCTCCCATGTCTGTTCCTAGAGTAGGTTGGTAACCTACTGCGGATGGTATTCTCCCCAGCAGGGCTGATACTTCGCTTCCAGCTTGAGTGAAGCGGAATATGTTATCTATAAAGACAAGGATGTCCAAGTTTTTTTCATCCCTAAAGTATTCTGCCACAGTCAGTCCTGATAATCCTACACGGGCTCTAGCTCCTGGGGGTTCATTCATCTGCCCATATATTAATGCAGCTTTATCCAGTACCCCTGATTCTTTCATCTCATTCCATAGATCATTTCCCTCTCTTGTTCTTTCACCGACCCCACAGAATACGGAATATCCACCGTGTTCCATTGCTACGTTGTGTATGAGTTCCATTATCAGCACTGTTTTACCAACACCTGCTCCGCCGAAGAGCCCGGTTTTGCCACCTTTGGCATAGGGGCAAAGTAGATCTATCACCTTTATCCCTGTTTCGAACATTTCACTTGTGGTTGATTGTTCCTCCAGTGGAGGTGCATCTCTGTGGATAGGCCAGTGTACCTCGGCCCTTATCTCCCCCATTTCATCTACAGGTTCACCAACAACGTTCATTATCCTGCCCAATACTGGTTCTCCGACGGGTACGGTGATATAGTTTCCTGTGTTTAAAACTTCCATTCCCCTAACGAGACCGTCGGTCGAATCCATAGCTATGGTTCTTACTCTCCTCTCACCAAGGTGTTGTGCTACTTCAAGCACAAGGTCCGCGGAGACACCTTTTATCAATTCTTTGCTGATTTTTAGAGCTGTATATATGGGTGGTAAGTCCCCACTTTCAAACTCCACATCTACTACCGCTCCTATGACCTGTACAACCTTCCCTTTTTCCTCCATGATTATTCTCCCCTATTTCATAGCTTCTATACTTGTGACTATTTCTATTAGCTCTTTGGTTATTGATGCCTGTCTGGCTTTGTTAAAATCAAGCATTAGCGCCTCTATCATGTTTCCAGCATTAGTAGTTGCTGCGTCCATGGCTGTCATTCTTGCTGCGTGTTCTCCTGTTAGGGATTCCAGCATTGCATCGTAGAGGAGTGTTATAACATATCTCGGTAACAAGGCATTTAATACTTCAGATTTGCTGGGTTCAAATATGTATTTTTCTATTATGTCTTGTTTTTCAGGTTTTTTTTCGATGGAAACGGGTAGCACTTTTTTTACTGTGCTTTTCTGGACAAGGACGTTTATGAATCTGTTGTAAATGAGATACACTTCGTCAAGCTCGCTGTTTACAAATTTTCTTACCACTTTGTTCATTATCCTCTGAGCATCGGAGTAGTGGGCCTTGTTTTTCAAGATCTCGGTATACACATCATCCGCTTCTATTCCCCTGAACTTGAAGTAGTTAAAAGCGCTTTTTCCGATGAGGGTCAAGTTGATGTTCTTATCGTTTAACTCATTTTTCATGAATCCTTCGGCTGCTTTTATGACATTATGATTGAATGCTCCGCATAGTCCCCTATCGGATGTTATGATGATTACTCCGACGTTCTTTACGTCTCTGAAGAAGAGAAGAGGATGTTCCATTGGTGATGCTGACTCAACAAGGGAGGAGACAATACTCTCTATTTTTTCCAAGTAGGGTCTGAATTGGGTGGTTGCTTCCTGAACCTTTCTCAGCTTTGCGGCTGCTACCATTTTCATTGCTTTGGTTATTTGCTGGGTTTTTTGTATGCTGGATATCTTCCTCTTGATGTCTTTCATACTGAGAGCCATGTAGTTTCGCTCCTTTTAGTTTTTGAATATGCTCTTGAATTCTTCAAGCGCCTTGTCGAGTTTAGACTTAAGTTCATCATCTATTTTCTTTTTTTCCTTTATGTCTTTGAATATATCGGGATACTTGGATTCTAAAAATGTGTACAGTCTCTCTTCATAGTCTCTTACCTTGTTTACATCTACTTTGTCTAGGAAGCCGTTTATGCCAGCGTATATTATTACTATTTGTTTTTCCACCGGTAAGGGTGCGAATGGGGGTTGCTTTAGCACTTCGGTAAGCCTTGCCCCTCTGTTTAATTGTTTTAGTGTTACCTTGTCTAAATCGCTGCCAAATTGGGCAAACGCTGCTAACTCTCTGTACTGTGCCAAAGAGAGTCTCAAATTACCTGCTACTTGCTTCATGGCTTTTATTTGAGCTGCACCACCTACCCTTGATACCGAGATTCCGACGTTCAGTGCAGGTCTAATGCCTGCGTAAAACAGGTCCGATTCAAGGTAGATTTGTCCGTCAGTTATTGAGATAACGTTTGTTGGGATATATGCTGATACATCTCCTGCCTGTGTTTCTATGATCGGTAGTGCTGTGAGAGAACCACCTCCCATTTCATCAGATAGTTTTGCGGCTCTCTCAAGGAGTCTTGAATGTAGATAAAACACATCGCCTGGATATGCTTCTCTACCAGGCGGTCTCCTGAGGAGTAGAGACACTTGTCTATAAGCTTGAGCGTGTTTTGTCAGGTCGTCGTAGATAATTAGCGCATGTCTCCCTGAATCCCGAAAGTATTCACCCATTGTAGCTCCTGCATATGGCGCTATATACTGCAGCGCTGCTGGATCAGATGCTGTGGCTGAAACAATGGTTGTATATTCCATGGCTCCTTCGTCTTCTAATCTCTTTTTTATTCTTGCTACGGTGGACCTTTTCTGGCCTATGGCGACATATATGCAGAAAACATCTGAGTCTTTTTGGTTAATTATGGTGTCTAAAGCTATTTGGGTTTTGCCTATCTGTCGGTCGCCTATTATGAGTTCCCTCTGTCCTCTACCTATGGGTATCATAGCGTCTATGGCCTTTATTCCGGTTTGTAGTGGTTCTTTGACAGGTTGTCTTTTTACTATTCCTGGTGCTTTTATTTCTATTTTTCTGAAGTGCTCGGATTGTATTGGCCCTTTACCGTCAAGGGGCTTACCAAGTGGATTCACTACTCTGCCTATTAAGGGTTCACCAACGGGCACCTCAGAAATCCTGTTGGTTCTCTTTACAGTGTCTCCTTCTCTTATGTTCTCATATTCTCCAAGGATTACAACACCTACGTTGTCTTCTTCTAGATTTAGGGCCATACCCATTGTTCCGTCTTCAAATTCTACAAGCTCGTTGGACATAACGTTTCTTAAGCCATACACCCTTGCTATACCATCGCCAACGCTCAGAACTTTTCCGACTTCGTTGATGTCAATGAAGTCTTTCAGTCCTTCTATCTCTTGTTTGATGATCTCGCTTATCTCGCTGGCTTTTATTTGCATTAGCACCCCCCCTATCTCAACACCAGTTTGGAGAGTCTCATGTCAAGCTTTGCCAAGTAGTTCTTCAAGCTTCCATCATAGATTACGTCCTCCAGTGTAGCTATGATCCCACCCATGAGACTCCCGTCAACGGTGAACTCGAATTCTATCTTTTTATTTAGTTTTTCTTCAAATGCCTCGGTTATTTTTCTTCTTTCTGTTTCTGTAAGGTTCCTTGCACTGGTTACAGAACCAGTTACCCTGCCAATCTTTTCGTTGACTCGTTTTTCAAATTCTTCTGAGATAGCTTCTATTAAGGAAAATCTGTTTCTGTTGAGCAAATAGAATAAAAAGTGTCTTAGTGCTGGTTGTGTTCCCAGTGTTAGTGTTTTTAAAACGACAGTTTTTTTCTTGTTTGGTACTATAGGAGCTGTTAGAAAAGATCTCAGTTCTGGTATATTTGTGATTATAAGTGTTATGTTTTTTAGCTGGTTCATCAAGATTTCAAGGTCCAAGGAACGCGTTTCCGCCAGAAGGAATAAAGCTTTTGAGTATCTTATGGCTATCTTCTTGTCAATCATTGTTATTTTTTCTCCCGATTAGTTCTATGAATCTGAAGTTGATGCTTTCGTGTTCTTCAGGGGATAGATGTTTAAACTTCTCTTTAAGTTTTTCAATGGTTTTATTTTTCAGTTTCATGAGTATATTCATCTTAGCTCTGTTGAGTAGTATTTCTCTTTCCTGTTCAAGTGAAGCTTCCAGCTTCTCTATGATTGATTTGGCTCCTTTCAGTATGGATTGAACCTCTTTTAACGCCATCTTTTCGAACATTTCCCTTATTTCATTTATTCTCTCGTTGAGGTTTGCTGTTTTCTTTTCTATTTCTTTCAATAGGTTTTCAGCCTCTTCTCGGAGTTTCTTGGCTTCTTCAAGCTCTTTGAATATCCTTTGTCTTCTTCCTCTGAAGTACGAAACTATGGGATCTTTCAGGAAATAGTAGAGAATGCCCACGAATATGGCGAAGTCTATCATTCTCCATGTCATATGTGGGGCAACTGTGGATTCAGCTGCTAAGGCGAGTTGAGATGAACCAAAAGTGGCAATGCTAACCAATGCTATTAAGATAAACCTTTTCATTTCCCCACCACCTTTGAGAATGCTACTTTTGAGAGCTCTTCTGCCATGTTTTCCACAAGATCCATCTCGTCCCTGAGAGATATTTCTACCTTCATTTCTTCTTGGACAAGCTTTTCTCTAATTTCTGCATTTTTCTCTGATACAAGCTTATCCCTTTCTCTGAAGGCCTTTTGGACTTTTTCTTCGTACTGCTTTCTTGCTTCTTCCTCAACGACACTTATATGTGTGTTGTACGTCTCCTCCTTTTGTTTCGCTTCTTTCATAAGTCTTGTTGCTTCTTCTTTTAGTGAATTTATTTCTTCTCTTCTCTTTCGTATGGTAGAGAGTATAGGTTTATAGAGTATTATATTTAGCAGGAGCAGGAGTATCAAGAACCCAATCATCTGGATGAAAACGCTGATGTTTATACTTACTCCCATTTCGTCCTCCAGCGATTTAGTCTATAAATACACCCGAAAAACTTTAGCATATAGTCCATTATGTGTCAATTACTCTTGCATAAATTGAGCACGGTGTCGTATGGTTTTCCGCTCTCACTGAGTTCTTTTATCATCTCTTTTATGATCTCTAGCTTGTCCGGAGATATAAACATAGCTTTGGGTTCCTCTTTTTCTACGTATGCGAGCACAGTTTCCATGAAATCCCCCTGGAATATGAGTTTTTCTATTTTTGTATGTTTCGGTAGCACCTTTTTAAGCTCTTCTTCTGCTCTTGTGAGTATGATTTCACCTATGGATGCGAATTCCCTCTTTGTTTCCTCTCCTACTTTCACGTAGGTCATAAACCTGTTTAGGAAGGATAGGTCAACCACGTAGACCAGGGTTACGTTGGTACATCTGTTGGGTTTTACAAACTCAGAGATGGTTTCCACCATGGTGTGTATGTCTTTGGGTTCTGTTACAACAACAAGCGCTGTGCACTTCATTATCCACCCACCAAGAGCCATATCATTGATATGGTTACGGATACAATCATGGAGACTCCTCCGAATTTCAAGAAATCGTTGAATGATATGGGAAACCCTGCTTTTTCCGATAGACCTGCTGTAACAACGTTTGCGCTTGCTCCAATGAGTGTTCCGTTGCCACCGAGGCATGCACCCAAAGCCAGAGCCCACCACAGCTTGTTACCAGAGTGTGGGATTACCTGGGTCATGTAACCCACCACCGGGAGCATTGTTGCTGTAAACGGTATGTTATCTACAAAGGCGCTGGCTATCGCACTTATCCAGATTATCAGTATAACTGCAAGGGTGAGGCTGTTTCCAGAGAAGTCTTTAACGGCTGTTGCTATCATGCTTATCATCCCGGTTTCTTCTGCTGCTCCTACGATAATGAAAAGCATCATGAAGAATACGAGGGTTGGCCATTCTATTTCCTTTTCTATGATTTCCACCACGTCGCTTCCGCTTATAACAAGTAGAAGCGATGCCCCTATTAATGCGGCTACAGAGGGCTCCATCTCGAAGAAGCCGTGCAACACAAAAAGCATTATCACAAAGGACAGGATGAACAGAGAATACCTCAGGAGTTTGGCATCAGTTATCCTGTACTCCATTCTTAGTTTGTTGATAGTTTCTTGGATATTGTTTACCTTGCCTTTTTTATACTCTTTGCCATAGAAAAGCTTTACAATAGTGATTTGGGCTATCATGATGATAAATATAACAGGTGTGAGATTGATAATGAACTGATTGAATGTGAGATTTGCATATGAACCTATCATTATGTTTGGTGGATCTCCTATGAGCGTTGCTGTACCACCTATATTTGATGCTATTACTTCGGGTAGGAGAAGGCTAAATGGGTCGATGTTTAGAATTAGGGATATTTCTATTGTGACAGGTACAAGCAGGAGCATTGTTGTTACATTGTCAAGGAACATACTTACTACTGCTGTTACAAACATCAGCACTGTACTCAGTATCATGACATTGCCACGGGATATCTGGTAGGACTTGTACGCTAACCACTGGAATATGCCTGTTTTTTTCATCACACCCACAATTATCATCATGCCCATCAGGAGGAATATAACATTGAAGTCAATGGCTCTCATTGCTTCCTTGAATGAAATTACAAAGTAACCGGGGTAAAATTTTCCTATTGTGTAAGAAATGAATAACAATAAGCTTGCACCGAGTGTAGCAGCGAGTGTTCTGTGGAATATGTCCAAGGAAATGAGAACGAAGATTGATACAAGTATCACCGTTGCTATCCAGAAGGCGGGCGTTATAGTTCTAATTAGTGTGATGTTTTCGTAATAGTCGTATGTATTGTTTTCAGGATCATAATAGAGGGAATGTTCATTTAAGGTGGTTTTGATGGTTTTATACGTATTTTTTGAGAATTCCATTTCTATGTTGTTGATGCGGATTGATGGTGGCAGGGAGATGGTTACAATGTAATCCCCCTTTGGAGAGGTGAGCACGCTTTTTTGAACCTTTCCGTTTACGAGTATGCTTACCTTTACACTGTCTATTGGCTTGCCGTGTGGATCTTTTATTGCACCGCTTGCTCTAAAGGAAAACCCAAAGGAGTGCACCTCTGCGATAGGTACAAATATTAGGATTAAAAGTATTAGTCTTTTCATCTGGAGAATGTCCTGAGGAGTTTCCTCAATTCTTCTTCTGAAGTGAAGTGTATTTCTACCCTGCCCTTGTTGTGCTTGAAGTTGATCTTGACTCTCATGTTGAGCAGTTCGGATAACTGCTTTTCGTAGTGTTTTACTGTCTCGTTTTGCAGAGTATATATTACTTTTTCGGTTTCCCTTACACTTAGCTTCTTTCTTTTTATTTCTTTTGCCATCTCTAGGGCTTTCTCTTCGTCTTTGAGGGATAATAGTGCCCTGGCGTGTCCTGCTGTAATATCCCCGTTTTTCAGCATGGTTATAACTTGATGAGGGAGGGATAGTAACCTGAGTGTGTTGGATACGGTGGTTCTGTCTTTTCCTATTTTTTCTGCGAGTTTTTCTTGGGTATATCCGAATTTTTCCATGAGTGTTTTGTATGCCATGGCCTCTTCAACTGGATTGAGATTGCTTCTGTGTATATTCTCTATAAGTGCTATCTCAAAAGACTCTTCATCCTTTATCTCTTTTATTATTGCTGGGATAGTGGAGAGTCCAGCAAGCTTTGATGCTCTTACTCTTCTTTCTCCTGCCACTATTTCAAACTCTTCTTCTCCTGTGCGTCTTACTATTATTGGTTGCAATACCCCTTTTTCCTTTATGGAGTTTGCAAGTTCTCTTAGTTCGTCTTCGCTAAAGTTTGTTCTTGGTTGGTGGGGGTTGGGGAGTATAGAGTCAACAGGTATGTTGACAATCTCGTTATTATCTATGACTGTGTCTCCGAATATAGCTGATAGCCCTCTTCCCAATCTGTTTTTAGCCATACTTTAGGACCTCTTTTGCAAGGGACATATAGCTTTGACTGCCTATTGATTTTATGTCATACATGAGTATAGGTCTTCCAAAGCTTGGGGCCTCTGCAAGACGCACATTCCTGGGTATTATTGTATTGAATACATATTGAGGGAAGTGTTTTTTAACCTCCATTTCTATTTGCTTTGATATGTTGTTCCTTTTGTCGTGCATGGTGAGAAGAATTCCACTTATTTTTAAGAAAGGATTGAAGGTTTTTTTGACGAGGTTTATGGTATGCAATAGTTGAGCGAGTCCTTCTATAGCGAAATATTCGCACTGGACGGGTATAAGGGCTGAGTGGGCTGCAACTAGCCCATTTATTGTTAGGAGTCCAAGGGATGGTGGGGAGTCTATAATTACATAGTCATAGCCTCTTACGTTTTTGAGAATTTTTTTAAGTACGAATTCTTTATCCTTTTGGGACTGTATTTCGTACTCGAATCCTATAAGAGATATATTGGAAGGTGCTATATAAAGGTTATCCGTGGCTGTTGCCTGAACAATGGATTCTAGGGTTCTGCTTCCTATGAGTGCATGGTAAATACAGGTATCCACTTGGATGCCCAGACCTCTGGTGGAATTGGCTTGTGGATCCATATCCACTATCAAGACTTTCTTTCCATAGACAGCCAGTGATGCTCCAAGATTTATTGTGGTGGTTGTTTTGCCAACCCCACCTTTTTGATTGGCAACTGCGATTATTTTCATTCCATCACATCCTATACACTGAGGAGGACTTCCATTATTCTTTCGCATGCATTGTTCTTGCACAGCCGGCCTGTTCTTTTAGACATTTCTTTCAATTGCCCAGGCGTAAGTGATGATACAATACTTTCTAATTTTTTTCCACTTAAATCTTTGTCGGAAATAACTATAGAAGCTCCGGCCATTTTAAATATGTTGGCGTTTTTCGCCTGGTGGTTGTAAATGGCATAGGGATAAGGCACAAGTACAGATGGAATAGAGAAGCAGGCTATTTCTGACAGACTTCCAGCTCCGGATCTAGAGATTATTAGGTGTAGATTTTTGTAAAATGATGGCATGTCCTCTATAAATGGTAAAGCCCTCCATGACGGTTTGTATCTTTTGTAATGGGACATTACCTTTAAGAAGTCTTCCTCGCCTGTTTGATGAATCACGGTTATGTTCAGTTTCGTCACCTCTGCAAACTCCATAAGGGCATGGTTTATGCGCCTTGCTCCTCTACTGCCTCCAACTACTCCAATGGTTAGGGGCCCGGTTTTCCATTCCTTTATTTTGGGTTTGGTTTTGAATCTCATTGGGTTGCCAACAGTTATACTATTGTTGAAATATTTGGATGTCTCGCTAAAATTTACAAATACATGGTTTACAAGCCTTGATAGGACTCTGTTTGCTTTACCGGGTATAGAGTTTTGTTCTACTATAGCAGTTTTCAGTTTTAATATCCGGGCTGCCACGAGTACGGGTATTGTTGTATATCCTCCGAATCCTATTACTGCTAGTGGTTTTATGGATTTCAGTAATTTCATTGAGTGGATTGTTTCCTTCATAACACCTATTGATGAAATAGTCTTTGTTGTTATGTCTTTACCCGCAAAGCCCCTTGTGTTCAAGAGTATGTAGTTAGCGCCTGAATTGGGTAGTGTTTTTCTTTCAATGCCGAATTTTGAGCCTATAAATGTGCATTTGAATCCTATATTTTCAGCGAATTTCAGGAAACTTAAAGCTGAGAATAGATGGCCACCTGTACCCCCACCTGTTACAACTATTGAAGGAGGATTCATTGTTTTGTTCTCCTTGCTGTTATTATGCTTCGTGTTTTATCGCTGAATATCTTGGTTACTTCAATGATAGTATCGCCTATTGGTATAACATCTTTATTGTGTGTTATCAGTATTAGTTGAGATGATTGTGATATTTCTTTTATTACTTTCATCATGCCCTCTAACACCTTTCCGCTTACGCCAGAGTCTATTTCGTCAAGGACTACAGTGGGTGACATTTTTCCGTACTTGAGCATAACTCCTATTAGCGCAAGTATGAATCTTGCCTTTTCTCCTCCACTTGCTATCTTATTTATATCTCTGGGTGGGAAATCTGGGTTTGCGGAGAACAGTATGTCTACATTATCCATACCGGTTGAATTCAAGTTGCTTCTCTCAAATAGGAATTCAACGGTGCTATGAGGCATCATCATGATTGATGTGTATTCCTTCAGCATTGTTTCTATTTTTTTCGCCACATGTTTTCTTTGTTGGCTTAGGTGTATAGCTATTTCTTCTACCTCAGCTTTTGTTTTTTTAATCCTTGCTTGTACCCACTCTATCTCTGATTCAAGCTCTTCTATTTTTTGGAGGTTTTTGTGGAGTTGGTCTTTTTCTTTCACTATTGCATCCACGGGTTTTGAGAACTTCCTTTGAAGTGATTCAAGTTCAAATAACCGGGATTCTATGGAGTCTATCTCTGAGTTTATTGTCTCCTCTGAAAGTTTGTAAATTTCGTCTCTGTACTCTGATAGTATTAGGTTTGCCTTGTGGAGAAAAGAAAGTAGTTCTGTCAATTGAGAATTCATTTCTACAATCTTCTCCAGGTGAGCTAAAGCGCTGCTTAAAAGCTGCTGTAGTGTGTGATCACCTTCGTACATAATGTTTATCAAATCGAGTATTCTTTCTCTTATTGTACTTAGTTTTTTTGCTGTCCTCAGTTTATTGAGCAGTTCTTCGTATTCACCGCTCTGGGGATTAACCTTTTCTATTGCCTCAAGTAGCACTTCTGGATGCGTGTCCTTTATGGATTTTAGTGTTGACTGAAGTTCCTGTTCTCTATGTTTTGTTTTTGTCAGTTCCTTGAATGCTCTGCGGAACTCTTCTTTGAGCGTTTTGTCGACAAATTTGTCCAGCATTCCAATGATATGGTTTGATGAAAAAGCCTCCAGCCCGTAGTTTTGGGATATAGTTGATATTAACGTGTCTTTTAGTTCGGATAGCGCTCTTGTGCTTATGGGCTCATGATTGATGAAACTTCTGGTTCTGCCTTTGAAGAAGTGTTTTTCTATGACTATTTCTTCGTCCTGTACCCCGAATCTTGAGAGTAATTGCCTCTGAGATTCTGTTAGCTTCCAGATGGTTTTTACGTATGCTCTGTTGGAGAATTTCCCTATTACTGATGTATCTGGCTTCGTGGAGAATAAATTTTCCACTGCTTTCAGTATGATAGACTTTCCCGCTCCGGACTCACCTATTATTATGTTGATATTTGTTAGTTCAATGTCTGTGTGTTCTATAGTTAGAAAATTACTTATGATTAATCTATTTATCATCAGTTATGTATCTAACTTTTCTTTCTTCCCATCCTAATTTTGTACGGAGTATTTCGAAGTAGTTTTTTTCCTTAAAAGCTATTAGTTTGAGACTTTTTGATGATTTTTCAAGGAGTATCTTATCCTTTTGTTTTAGCGAGAATCCCATTTGCCCATCCAAAGTTAGAAAGACGTCCTCTATTTTTTCGTTAAATTCAATCATTAATTTACTGTTATGTGGTATTACTATTGGGCGGTTTGATAGGGTGTGTGGACATATGGGTGTCAATATAAAAGAATCCAATGTGGGGAACACAATAGGTCCTCCTGCTGCCAGGTTGTAGGCAGTTGAGCCTGAGGGTGTTGAGACTATTAAACCGTCCGCGTGATATGTTGCTATATACACCATTTTCGTTCCGGATATGAGTGATGTTTTGACGCTTATTATCCTTGCAAGGGCTCCTTTGTTGATAACAGCATCATTGAACACGGTTTTCTTTATGGTTTTATTGTTTGGCCTTGTCAGTGTAACGTCTATCATCATTCGTTTTTCTATTATAAAGTGCCCCTTCTCAAATACGTTACTTAAGGCCTCGTTCATTCCTTGCAGCGGAACCTCGGTGAGAAAACCCATTCTCCCTAAATTGACGCCCAGTATGGGTATATCGCTCTCAGATTCACTTATGGCCCTTGCTGCGGAGATAAAAGTTCCATCTCCGCCCAGTACTATGACAAGGTCAACTTTCTGTGGTATATCCTCTCTTTTTGTGCCTGGCTTGTTAACCGCGGTTGCTATTTCATTTCCGAGCACTACTTTGATCCCAAGCTTGGATAGGTATTTATGTAGTTTTAGGACTATTTTCCCTATGTTTTCTACTTTTGTTTTAGCTATTATTCCCACTCTATTGAACATCACAGCCCCATTTCTCTCAGAGTTCTGACGAACAGTCTGCTGGTTAGCTCATCTATGTTGCAGAAGTGGATTTCTTTCAGGTATTCGGAGTGTCTAAGGAAATTGAGGGTTGCTTCAGTGATAACTTTTGTTGCTCTTTCCTTTGGAAATCCAAATATGCCAGAGCTTATAGCTGGTATGGATATTGAGCTGAGTTTCAGTTCTTCGGCTCTTTTCAGAGCGTTTGTTACTGTTTTTCTCAACTTGTTTTCCTCATCACCTTCTCCCCATACTGGCCCTACAGCGTGTATAACGTATTGTGACTTGAGTTTCCCTGCACCAGTTACAGCAGCTTCTCCAACGGGTACATGTCCTATTTTGTTGCTTTCCTCTTGTATGATTTTGCCTCCCTTTTTGACTATAGCACCGGCGACTCCTCCACCATGTTTTAGGTATGAGTTAGCTGCGTTTACTATGGCATCGGTATCTTCCTCAGTTATATCTCCCTGGATCACTTTGAGTTTTGTTCCGTTTATTATGCTTTCCTTAAGGAGTTTCATATTTTTTATCCTCCTTTTATTGAATATTTTAGTTTTCTTATCATGGAGCCGTCAAGGAGTAAGATCAGAGGATAAGGTCCGGATATTTCTCTTTCTTTGTATGTTTGGTCTAAAGTGCTTTCTGTTGTCTTGCTTAGTAAATGGTTGCTGTTGTATATCGGTATGATGACGCTAACACAGGGCATTTAATATTTCCTCCAGCTTTTTAACAGTTTTTCTTAGTGTAAGTTTGTTCTCTACTATAAGTCTACCGTTTCTTCCTGTATTTTCCAGTGATCGTTCGTCTGAACATACTGTTGTTAAAGCGGTTGATATGTCATCTGGGTTCGTACCACATACTGTTACAGAGGTACGGTCTGCTACTTCTAGGATGCCGGTGGCGTAGGTGGCAATGGTTGGTATGCCACAGGCCATTGATTCAACGACCACGTTATCAAATCCTCCTTTCTGGGAGGGAACAACACAGACATCAAACATAGAGTATATCTCTGGTGTTGCTTCTAAAGCCCCGAGGAATTTTACCCTGTTTGTTATTCCATAGCGATTCACCATTTCAATGAGTTTTTCTTTGAGGTTTCCGTCTCCTATTAGTACAAGTATCGCATTTAATTTGCTTTTGAAAAACGCTTCCACCAATACATCTGCTCCCTTTGGGTTATAGAATCTTACCACGGATCCTACAACAAACGCTTCTACTGGTATGCCATACTTTTTTCTCGTTGAGTTTCTAATATTTTGGGAGAGTGGTTTGAAGTATTCTGTATCTATTGGGTTGTGCAGAATGGATATTTTGTTCTTCACTTTGGGTAGAACCCTTATTAGGTGGTGTTTAACTTGCTGTGAGTTTACCATGTATATTTTGCTTTTCTCTGATAGTTTTTTTATTGCAAGTTTCCTGTGGAGCTTTCTCTCCCATTTCCATTCTGTGCTTCCTATGAAAGTTAGTATAGGTATTCTTGTTTTCAAGAGAGCTAATTTTGTTGTGTAGTCTGCTAGAAATTCAAATGTGAAAACTGCATCCGGATTTAGATTCTTTATCATTTTTCTTAACTTTAGAAACACATCTATTCTGTATGATTTGAGAGCGCTGTTGCCCTCGGATGTCACGCTGTAAGTTTGGATACCGATTTTCTTAGCTTTGACGAGGCTTTTTTCATCTGCTTTCATGATTGATATTATGTTTACGTCGTGATTGTTGTATAGCTTCAAGCCTTTTGCTATCCTGAAGGCTCTTCTTTCGGGACCTCCAAAGAAGCCGAAGAGGTCTAAGCAAAATAATATTTTCATTTACTGAATAAGGTGTATATTTTTGCCAGTATGGAGTGTGAGTATATAAAAGCCCTTTTCCTAAATCTATTTTTTTTTCTTGAGGCACTTATTCTCGGCAGAGAATACCTGTTTGAGTTTTTGGTGACTATACCCTTTTGGGTTGAGAATCCCACTGTAAACCCTGAATTTTTGGCAGCTTTTATGGAAAGCGAAGAGCATTCTCCCCACGGCCAACATATGGAATATACCTCCATTTGGAGGTGTTGTCTTATGATGGTACGTGACGTTTTTAGTTCATTTTCTATTCTGAGAAGTGCTTCTTGTTCGGTTTCGAACCTTCCTGGTTTTCCGTTTTGTGGTGGTAGATACTGTCTTCCCCATAAGGCGCTTTTCATGGGATATACGGGTACACCTGATTTATCCTCTGATATGTTGGAGAAACTCCAGTGGGGCTTGATATCTATTCTGTTGTATCCAATGACTGTATCTGATACAAATATTTTGGTGTGTGTATGTCCATGTGAACCTATTTCAAATATTCCGCTGTTGGTCATTTCCTTGATTTCTTCCCATAATAGGAATTCATCTGTGTTTCCTTTAAGGGAATCGTACAATGCTGTTTCTTCTTCTTTTGGTTTTTTTAGGCTGTTTAATGTTGCTTCTCCGTTCCAGTAGTCAATTAGAGTTTTTCTTTTTGGACCATGTTTTATCTTTGATGTGGATATAAAAATAACGGCTTTTGTATTGTATTTTTTCAGGATTGGGTAGGCATATACGTAATTGTCAAAATATCCGTCGTCAAATGTAATAGCCACCGAATTTTCTTTTGGTGTTTTTCCGCTAAGGGTATCCGATATTGTTTCAAGCCCAACAATGTTGAACCTTTGTTTTAGATATTTTAACTGCCATTCAAATTCGGCTATACTTATGTCGTAACCTTCAAATGGTAGTATTCTATGGTAGTAAAGGATAAAGAGCGTTCCCAATTTACTTAATTTTGAACATTGTTAGTCTGTATGATCTGGCGTGTCCCAGAAGTAGCTTTGCAAAGAAGCTTGTTGGGACACCCAATATACCTATTACCTTGTTGTTCGTTTTGTTAAACGAGATCATGTTTCCACCGACGTTACCTGAGGAGAAAATCCTGATAAGTTTTCCCCCATGTAGCCTGAATATGAGTAGGTTATAAGCGTTGTAATGGCTTCCGACTATAACTATGGGGTTTGTCATATATGCTCGCTTTGTTAGTATATATGTCCCTTTTTTTTCTACAGAGCAGTACAGATTTTCCGGTATTTCAACAGTTGTTTTCAAGCCAGTTTCTTCCTCATGACTTTTTGTTAAGCCGATTGTTGGGTATCTTTGGAATACCAGTACATTGTCGTTAAAGATACCGTTGGTTGAATATGTTTTGTTTGTTAATGTATTGTACACGTTGAGCTGATCGTATTTTGATATGTAAACTATATAGTTAGCTATCCGGTAGAACTCAAACAGACTCCTTGGATGTATAGGCAGGCTTAGTACGCCTTCTTTTTTCCCGTATATGCTTAGTCTATATACTGGTCCATAGAATGGAGAATCAATAGAGGCTTTTTGGCCTATGAGGAAAGCTTTGTTTCCCATCCTGTAGAATCTTATGTTGAACTTAATGTTTTTGGCTATGGTATAGAACGTGTGTCCGTTAAATGCTCCAGTGCTTGAACTTAGAGAACCGTAGGAGTTGTACGAGGAGATTGCGAGGAATATCTTGTTGTTTTTACTGAGAGTGCTTATGTGAAATATCGTGTATCCTGAGGGAAAAGCGTATATTTTTGTAAATGAGTAGGAGCCTATCTTGTATATATATACACTACCACCTTCCCCTACGAACGCATAGCGTGTATGTCCTATTCTTCCAATACTGAGAACTGCTTTCCTGTATCCTACGTTTATATAGTTCAGCAATTTGAACGATGAACTGGAGGTGGAGGTGTACGAGTAAGGTGAATACAGTCCGAGTTTTCCGAGCAATCTTTCCCAGAGACTGAGGTGGGGAGTTAGTGATAGATTTGAAGCTACAATATTACCTGGGGGGATGGTTGACAGAGCCTTGGAATTTTTCTTGAGGACGAGTTGTTCCTGCTTGGTTAAGTTGGTTTTTCCTACAAGTATTGTGTCTCCGGAGTAACCGTTTATAAGCCTGTAGTGTAGCTGTTGTAGGTCTGGACTTATGCTGACTCTCAGGAGTACATCAGCATCTAAAGATCTTGATAGTTTTGTTATAGAGCGTTTAGAATTAAGAGAGGTTAAATTGTCTTTGACCCTATTCAGTTCTATAATGTTTGGATTTATAACAAAGAATCTTCCTGTTTCTTCCAGAGTTTTTTCAATGGATCTAAATACTACCGGGTTTCTTGTCAATATGGCTATTCGGTATTGCTCCTTACCAGCTATAAAATTATCTCCAGGATATGGTTTACCTATTAGCTCTTTGTGTCCTGTTGGGATTATATCTAGCCCCAGCAAGTATTTAGGGATACTGATTACACCGCTTACTACTTTAGCTGTAGATGTATGTGGGCCTGAGGATATTATCTCTCCGTAGCATATGCCAAGGTTTAGGGGTATAGGCGTTTTTGTTCCCGGTGGAATAAAGTGGCCTTTATTTCTGTAAATGTATACGAACTCTTTTGTGGTTATTCCATCTTTAAATCCCTTATTTAGTTTTAGTGTGTGACCGTTCACTCCAATTACTTTACCTTTTACTGTTCTCAGGTGTGCAAGGATGATTTTTGGTATGCTTTTATACCCACTTGCCATACAAAACCCATTTGCTGTTAGGGGAATAAGGGTGAGAAGGAAGATGAAATATTTTCTCATTTGGTGCTCTCCCTGAGAAGATTTATATGTCTTTTGATTTTCTCGTATACTTCTTTTGCTTCCTCAAGTTCCTTTTTCTTTTCTTCAACAAGTTTCTTGGGAGCTTTTTCAAGGAATACTTGATCCATCATTTTATTATTCAGATAAGTTAGAGTTTTTTTCTGCCTTTCAAGGAGTTTTGTAAGTCTTTTTATTTCCTTGTCAACATCCACGTTACCCTCTATGGGGAGGCATATATCTCCATATATGTTTGATTGGACGAGAGACTTTTTACATACGTCTCTTGTTATATGGATAGTTTTTACCCTTGCAAGTGCGAATATGTATTTTTTATGTTCCGTTATTATAGATTGGACTCTCTCATCGTCTATTCTCATGTATATATTTACTTCCTTGCTTACCGGTATATTACTCTCGCTTTTAAGGTTCCTTATAGCTTTTATTATATCCACTATTACATCCATTGAGGCTTCTGTTTCGTCAGAGACGTCCTTTGAACTGAACTTTGGATACGGGGCTACCATTATTGATTCTCCCTTTTTGTTCGGCATATTTTGCCATAGTTCCTCCGTCAGGAATGGTACAAAAGGATGAAGTAGCCTCATTGTTGCTTCGAATACCTCAAGGAGTGTATATCTTATGGAATAGGAATACTCATCATTCATATGTACCTTGCTCATTTCTATATAGTAGTCACAAAACTCGTGCCATATAAATTGGTATATCGCAGATGCAGCTTCGTTAAATTTGTATGCGGATAAGGCATCGTTGACTTTTTTTGCGGTTTCGTTGAATCTTGATTTGATCCATGTTGAAGCGAAGGAAAGCTTTCGGGGTTTTTTATCTATATTGATGTCTGAGGTATTCATTTTTATGTATTTGTAGGCGTTCCATATTTTGTTCATGAACTTTTTATTTCCTTCTATTCTTTCTTCGGATAGTTTTATATCTCTACCTTGGGCTGCTAACATGGCCAGCGTGAATCTCAATGAGTCGGCTCCATATTTTTCTATGACGTCCAGGGGATCTATTATGTTTCCTCTTGTTTTGCTCATTTTTTGACCTTCTTGGTCTCTGACCAGGGCGTGTACGTACACGTGGTGGAATGGTACTTCTCTCATAAAGTGAAGACCCATCATCATCATACGGGCTACCCAGAAGAATATGATATCAAAACCGGTGACAAGGAGGCTTGTAGGGTAAAATTTCTTGAGTAGTTCTGTTTCTTCTGGCCATCCCATTGTTGAGAATGGCCATAATGCCGAAGAAAACCAGGTGTCTAGTACGTCTTCCTCTTGGTGCAGGTTTGTACTGCCGCACTTTGAACACTTTGTGACTTCCTCTTCTGATACAGTGTATCTCCCACAATCCAGACATTTATACGCTGGTATTCTGTGTCCCCACCATATCTGCCTTGAGATGCACCAGTCCTTTATATTTTTCATCCACTCAAAGTATATCTTTTCCCAGTTTTCTGGAATGAACTTTGTTTTTCCCGTTTCTACTGCTTTTATGGCTTCTTGAGCTAATGGGCGCGTTTTTACAAACCACTGATCGGAGACATAGGGTTCTATAGTTGTCCCACATCTGTAGCAGTGACCCGTAGAGTGTTTATATTTCACAACATCCTCTATAAACCCTTTAGCCTCAAGCTCATTTACGAGTAATGAACGGCATTCGAATCTTTCTCTACCATTGTAGTGTAGTGCTTCTTCATTCATTCTGGCATTGTCATCCATTACTACAACAAGCTCTAAATTGTGTCTTCTGCCGACTTCGAAGTCATTGGGATCATGGGCTGGAGTAACCTTGACTATGCCCGTACCGAACTCTGGATCAACATATCCATCTGAGATGATTGTGATAGTTTTGTTTTTTATGGGTACTATTGCTTGCTTGCCGATCAGGTGTTTATATCTATCATCGTTTGGATTTACAGCGAGTGCAACATCCCCGAACATTGTTTCAGGTCTGGTTGTGGCTACAGTTACGTATCCTTCTTCCTCGGTGAGGGGATATTTTATATAGTAGAGTTTACTCTCTTCCTCTTGATAGTTTACTTCAAGGTCGCTCAGTGCAGTGTGGCATCTTGGACACCAGTTTATTATGTATTTATCCCTGTATATGAGCCCTTCATTATACAACTGGACGAATACTTTTTTCACAGCCTTAGAGAGTTGTTCGTCCATTGTAAACCTTATCTTTGACCAATCGCAGCTTGCACCAAGTCTTTTTATTTGGTCTATTATTCTGTTCCCGTATTTTTCCTTCCATTTCCATACTCTTTTCACGAACTTGTCTTTCCCTATGTCTTCCTTCTTTTTTCCTTCTTTGGCAAGTTCTTTTTCTACCATGTTCTGGGTGGCTATGCCAGCGTGGTCGGTTCCAGGTATCCACAGTACGGAATATCCTTCCATCCTTTTCCATCTGGTTATGATGTCCTGGAGGGTTTCGTTTAGAGCATGACCTATATGGAGAGAGCCTGTCACATTCGGTGGGGGTATGACAATGCTAAATCTCATGCTTGGATCATCAACCTCTTTTGGTTTGAAGTATCCTTTTTCTTCCCAGAACTTGTACCATTTTGTTTCAAACTCCGGTGTGTATGTTTTACTTTTCACTTGTTTCCTCCTTGAGAGGTGATTCGTGGATGCTTATGCCCAGCTTAAATGCTCTTACATTGATCTCTATTAGTTTTTGGGGGAGAACCTTAGCAAGGGCATCTTCAAAACTTGATTCTCCTATGTTCAGTAGCTTTGATAGCATTCCCAGCATTACGGTGTTTTTTACCCTTGGGTTGCCCAGGTATTCTGCATCCTTGTGAAATTTCCTGACGTATGCCCTGTATTTCAGGAGTGAAAAAAGATGGTCTATTTGTGTTTCGTCTATTTCATGACCCATAATTGGTACGATCCTATCATCTATTATAGCTATTGTCTCCGGCTTGAGCATGTGGTTTGCTCTCAGTGCTTCTATTTTTTCTGTGGCAAACAGAAAATCAATATCTCCGGACTTGGCGGTGGGTGAGTAGACCCTGTGGCCAAATCTCACGACAGCAGAAACAGAGCCTCCTCTCTGACTCATACCGTGTATCTCGCTTTTTTTAACATCGTAACCAGACTCCATACAAGCTACAGACAAAACATCTGAGACTGTTACTATGCCGTCACCTCCAACACCTGCAAATAGAATTGTCTTAATCATCCTGTTCCTCCACAATTGCGCCGTCTATTGGGCATACCTCTTTGCACACTCCGCAACCGGTACACATAGAAGTGTCTATGCGGGGTCTGGTTTCTCCTTGCTTTATAGCTGAGCATCCTATTCTTAGACATCTTTTACAGTTTATACACTTATCATTGATAGCAAGGGGGGAGCTCTTTATCTTCTTAGGCATGAGAGCACACGGTCTTTTGGTCACTATTACACTTAGTCCGTTATGGTTTATCTCCCTTTCTATTATTTTTTTTGTTTCTGAGTATTTAAATTGGTCCACCTCAAATACATGCTTAATTCCTATTGCTCTTGCTATTTTTGCTATGTTTATTCGTGCGGTGGGGTTGCCGTTGATACTAAAACCGCTTGATGGATTTGGTTGTCCCCCTGTCATTGCTGTTATACTGTTGTCGAGGACTATGACAGTTAGATTGGTGCCCGATAGATATGCATCTATAAGAGGTTGGATACCTGTGTGGAAGAATGTTGAATCTCCTATCACGGCTACCACTTTTTTCTCCTTTTCGAAGCGAGAGATCCCGCAACCCATCGATATACTTGCTCCCATGCAGAGGGTGGTATGGATAGAACTCAGTGGGGGTAAAGCACCCAGAGTATAACACCCTATATCTCCTGTTACGTAAACATTGAGTGAATGCAATATATCAAATATAGGACGATGGGGGCACCCTGGACATAGAGATGGAGGTCTCTGCGGTAGCTCAAAGGCCTGGAGACGTTGTGTGGGAGTGCTATTCAGTATCCCTGCTTTTTGGAGCCCCTCTTCAACCCTGTTCAAATTCAGTTCTCCATCTCTGGGAAAAAATACTTTCCCTTCAATCTTTATCCCATGGGATTTTAATTCCTCTTCTATGAAAGGTTCCAGTTCTTCTATTACTATAGCTTGTTCTACTGTTTCTAAGAATTCCTTTATCTTGTTGATTGGTAGAGGGTACATAAGACCTATTTTGAAGAAACTTGCATGGGGTGCCAGTTCCTTTGCATATGTATAAGCGATGCCACCCGTGATTATGCCGATCCTTGAAGTGCCCTTCTCTATCCTGTTCAAGGGGGTTTCTTCAGCGTATTCTTCTAAGAGTTTTTCCCTTTCTAAGAGGTTTTTTCTCCTCAGTCTGGCATTTGACGGGAGCATGACATATTTTCTAAAGTCCTCATGCAGAGGCTTCTTAACTTTGTGTTGGGTTGGGTTTGAATATTCCACCACGCTCAAGGAATGTGAAACCCTGGTGGTGCTTCTAAGCATTACAGGTACGTCAAACCGTTCGCTTAGGGCAAAGGCCATCTGAGTGTATGCCATTGCTTCTGTGGAATTGGATGGTTCTATCACTGGAACACTTGCGAATTTTCCAAAGAAGCGGTTGTCCTGCTCATTTTGGGAGGAGTGCATGGAGGGATCATCTGCTGTTACTACAACAAAGCCAGCATTTATTCCAGTGTATGATGCTGTCATGAAAGGATCGGCGGCTACGTTTAATCCAACGTGCTTCATTGTTACAAAGCTTCTCACTCCAGCGATTGACGCTCCCAGTGCCATTTCAAATCCAGATTTTTCGTTGGATGCCCATTGGACTTCTACCCCGTTGAATTTACTGAAAAATTCAAGTATCTCAGAGGATGGAGTTCCCGGATATCCACTACCAAAAAGAGCGCTTGCCCTGAATGCACCTGTAGCTATGGCTTCGTTTCCACTCATTATTTTTTTCACTTGTCGTTCTCCTCGGATGATATTTTTATTACTGTTTTCACGTTTCCCCTTGGGGTGAAGTCACCTATTACTTCAAGTTTTTTTGGTTTTAAAGCTTCTCTTAATGTTGTGTATATTTCGTTTATCGAGTCTTCATGGGAGATATACCTTGTGCGGTATTTATTTAAGTACAATTTCAGTGATTTTAGTTCTACTACGTATCTATCTGGTACGTAGTTGATGATTATGGTTGCAAAATCTGGATAACCGCTTCTTGGGCACAGACAGGTAAACTCTGGAAATGTGATATTTATCTCGTAATTGTTCTGGGGATAGTTATTTTCCCATACCTCAAGCTTTGAGTTTGCTATTGCTTCTTCACCATACTTCATACCTTCACCTCGGTGCTTTCTTTATCATAGAGGGCAGTTTACCATAAATTTTGTTCTCTGAAAAGCCGAAGGGTATAGGGAGTGGTACAGCTTTCTCGCTGTACCACCCTGTGTAGTTTTTATTTATTTGAGCAGACCCTCAAGGGATCTATCAATTTCTCCTGGCATGGACATGTGGGCCATGAAGGCACCCATTCCTGCATCCATGAAATACAGTGACATTCTGTACATTTCTGGCAGAGCGATAACTTCTCCATCTTTTATAACGAGCTCTATAGGAAATGCCGTGAGGTGGTTGAATCCACCTATCTCAAAAGAGGTTTTCTCCACTGATGGTTTGGTTACTCCTATTACTATGGCTTTTGGGAGATCAACCTCATATACTTTGCTCCAACCGTTCTTTTTGGCTTTGAGGGCTTTGTCAAGAGCTGATTTTGCCTTTGCGTTGCTTCCAAATTTCTTTATGTGGATTAAAGTGTACAAGCTTTTGCCCATCATGTTCCAATCTGCAAGTATGTCTGCTTCTGCTGAGTATCCGTAAGGTTTGGGATTGCATGTTATGCCGGGCACCTTTTTAAGAGCATTAGCAAGTTTGTTGAATTCATCTTTTGCAGCTGTTTTCATGGTGTTGCTTTTTGAAAAGGCGGCCATGACGTATTCAGGATTGACGAAACTAATGTAGCTTGTTCCTTTTTTGGTTTGGATTCCGACCCTTAGGGGAATTCCGAAAAATGCGTTTTTGTCAACCTTGTTTACAGTGCTGTAGTAGGACGAATCGGATAGTATGATTACACTTTCGTTTGATAGAGCACCTGGGTTGTATACGTTTAGCACCTTGAATTCCTTTGAAAGTGTAGCTTTCACCGAATTAACTACGTTCTTGTGTGATTTTCCGGAGACTGTTCCCACGAGTTCGAACGTGTGTAGTGTCTGAGCCACCGCTGTTGACGCTAAGAGGCCGAAGGAGACCAGCAGTAGTATGATTCTTTTAATCATACATCACCTCCAATTCTTAGGTTATTAAACATTTTACCCTCCTTTTCAGTATAATAAATAAACCCAGAATTGGCAATATCAAGGGTTCAAGGTACCTTGTGGACTTTTAGTTTGCCGTGGGTATAATGCTTTTCTGTGAGGGTAATTGATGACTTTATAAAGAAGGAATCTTCAAGTGGTATAATACTTATAGTCGTAACTGTTCTTGCTCTTGCCCTTAAGAATTCACCTGTCGCTCAGTTATATGAGCATTTCCTTCATATTCCTATAGAAATAAGGGTTGGTCCCCTATATTTGGATAAGAGTCTTTATCATTGGATAAATGATGGGTTAATGACAGTATTTTTCTTACTTGTGGGTCTTGAAATTAAAAGGGAGGTTTTAGAAGGACAGCTCTCTTCTGTGAGACAAGCTACGCTACCTGTAGTTGCTGCTTTCGGTGGCATGTTGTTTCCTGCCATGATATACGTCGCTTTTACCTATGGGGTGCCGTCTCACATGAGAGGGTGGGGAATACCAACAGCTACGGATATAGCTTTTGCATTGGGTGTTTTGTCTCTTTTGGGTAAGAGAATTCCCGAGTCTCTGAAGATATTTCTTATGGCGCTTGCCATAATTGATGATCTTGGCGCGATAATTGTTATCGCTGTGTTTTACACAGGTGAGTTATCTTCTATATCCCTCGTTGTGGCTGGTGGAGCGATTTTTGTTCTTATGTTGTTTAATATTGCTAGGGTTTCACGGAAAGCTGCTTATTTTATTGTCGGGGTGATTCTATGGATAAGTGTTCTCAAGTCTGGTGTTCACGCCACGTTGGCTGGGGTTGCTTTAGCTTTTACGATTCCCCTTAAGGCTACAGATAAGAACGGAAAGCAGTTTTCGCCTTCAAAGGAGATAGAGGAGGGTCTCCATTACTGGGTTGCTTTCCTTATTCTTCCTCTCTTTGCATTTGTTAATGCTGGGGTTGATTTGAGTAAGGTGTCGTTAGCGGATATGCTTAATAATGTTCCGCTGGGTGTGTTCTTTGGACTTGTTGTCGGGAAGCAAATAGGTGTTTTTCTCTTTAGTTGGACAGCTATAAAGCTAGGTTTTGCTAAGCTTCCCAAAGGTAGCTCTTGGGTTGGTCTTTATGGTGTTTCTGTGCTTACAGGTATAGGTTTTACCATGAGTCTTTTTATAGATTCTTTGGCATTTGAAAGTACAAATGTGTTTTACTATGCCAATAAACTTTCCATACTTATCGCATCTCTGGTTGTGAGTGTGATGGGATACCTTATCTTGAGGATGGGAGCTACTTCAAGTATGAGCTGATTCTTTGATATAGTTGATAGTCTCCGTTTTCTTGAGCCAGTAAAGCTGCTTTGGCGAGTTCCTTTTGGGCTTTGCTTGATTTTCCAAATGCCTCATAGTAGAGACCGAGGTAGTAGTGCGTGTAAGCACTATCAGGATTCATTCTCACGGCCTCTTTTAATTCCTTCATTGCTTCTTTGTACCTGCCCACCTTCCAGCTTAGTATTCCGAGGTTTATAATTCCTTGCGCATTGTTTGATTTTCTGAAACATTGCTCTGCGGCCTTATAGTTTCTCAACTTGAGGTATGTGACACCCAGAGCGTTTAGCACCTGTGGATTGTTGGGAGACAGTTTCAGTGCTCTTAGTAGCGTTTTTGTTGATTTTCTCAGGTATCCGAGTTTTTGATATATTATTCCTGAGTTTACCAGTGCGTCTATCTGGTTTGGGTTCTTGAGCAGCAGGTTTTTGTATATGGTAAGTGCTTTCCTGAGGTTGCCATTGCTTAGTAGAGAGTATGCCCTGTTGAGCGTGGATGTATAGTTAGGTTTTGTTTTCCTTGTGATCTTAGCGACATTTTTCTTGTGCTGTGTGATGGTTTTTACCGTCACTTCTAGGGGTCGTTTGTACTTTATATGTTGCGCGTGCATGCGGTGCAATTTTTCTTTTTCTCTTATTATAGTGATTCCTTTGTGTTTTATCTCTGGGGGTGGAGGCGATGTGTACTTATTGGATAGATACCAAAGTGTACCCGCTGACCCTATTATTACAAGCGCCAGCAAGGCCAACAGGAGTACATACTTTTTTCTACCACCGTTGGGTTTGTTATGATTGTTGAAAAAGTGCTTTGGAGGTTCACTTGTAGGTTTTTTTTCTTTTTTCAGTGCTTCTTCTATTAGGTTCATAATTCAAGGTCCTTTAAAGCTACTTTTACCTCCTTCTTTGAGATCACTTTCTTGAAGTGGACGTATCCTGCTATTAATGCCCTTTCGGCTATGAGATTTATTACACGTGGCAGTCCAAGGCTCTTTTTGTGTATGAGTTTTATAGCTTTCCTATCAAACAGATTGCCACTTGCTCCAGATTTTATGAGCCTGAATTGTATGTAGTCAGCTGTTTCTTTAAGAGTGAGTGGTTCCATTTCAACGTTTATTGCTATCCTTTGGGCAAGTTGTCTAAACTTCTTGCTTTTCACTCTTTGCTTTAGCTCTGGTTGTCCTGTGAGGAATATTTGTATGAGTTTGTCCTCTTCTGTCTCTAAGTTTGATAAGAGTCTTAGTTCCTCGAGCATAAAATCACTCAGCGTTTGTGCATCATCCAGTATAAACAGTACTTTTTTGCCTTCATTATACTGTTTTTTTAGGTATTCATTGAGTTTCTCAAGCAGGGAAACCTTGTTTTCGGATGAGAGTTTAGATGATTTTATTACGCCGAGCCCAACAAGCAGGGAGCCTATGAGTTCTTCTGGTGTTCTGAAACTGGGATTTACAACGTAAACCCGCTTTATGTTACTATCCAGTGTGTCTAGGAAGTATTTTAGTAACGAGGTTTTTCCAACGCCAACCTCTCCTATGAGAAGCATGAATCCAACGCCTTGGTCTATTCCGTATCTCAGTACTTCTATCGTTCCTTCTATGCGTGGATACAAGAAGAAGTACTCCAGAGATGGGGACAATTTGAAAGGATTGTCCTTTAGCCCGTAAAATTTTTTGTACATTCTTGCTACCTTGTGATGTGTTTATAGCCGAGTCCCTGAAGGTTTGTCTTGAGGTAGGGTGTGACGATTATCACGAGTTCTGAATGTGTGTTGGTGGATTCTCTGTACCTAAATAAACCGCCTAGCAGGGGTATGTCTCCGAGGAGGGGGACTTTTTTTAATGTGCGTGAGTTTGTTTGCTGTATGAGGCCGGAAATGATTACGGGTTGACCGCTCATGGTTCTTACTATAGTGCTCGTTTGACGGGTTTCCACAAGAGGTATTGTTTGAGTGGGAGCCGACGGTATTCCAGTTGGGACAGTTTTTTCGCCTATCTTTTTGTTTACTGCCTCCACTATTTTCAGGATTATTTTACCGTTTTTTGCTATTTCGGGGGTGATATTGAGTGTTACTCCTATGAAGAGTGGGTTGAGTTTACTTGTAACTGTACTGGTTGAGAGGTTTGAAGATGAGGATGTTGTTGATTGTTCGTACGTAACGTAGAAGTCATTTACGCCTACGGATACAATGGCCGGTTGGTTGTTCAGTGTCAGTAGTTGTGGGCTGGAAACGGTGTTTACCCTTCCCTGAGTAGATAGGAAGTTAATGAGTGCCTCATTGCTCCACTGTACTGCTGCTGTGGGTGTAGGTGTAGCAAGCACTCCTACTTCTAAGCTTCCCTGTGCGCTCGAGGGGAACGGAGACGTTGATATGGGTGATACTATACCGCTTGATGATGTGGTTGCACCTCCAGATGAAGAGGAGGCTTCAGAGGATATTATTGAGTTTATGGTGCTTTTCAACTTTGGCATACTGTAAAATTGGATTACACCTGGGAACTTACTCCAATCTATACCGAGTTTGTGGGTCTTGTTGAGATCTACTTCTAGTATTTGTACATCTATGAGTACTTCTCTCGTTAGATTTTTCTTTATTTTGGAAATGAACGCTTCCACTCTTTTCATGACGGATGGTGTTGTTGTTACAATTATTGTACCTGTTTGGGGGTCTATCGTGTATGAGCCTATCAAGGAGGGCGCAACTGAAGAGGTGGTGCCTGTGGCTTGGTTTCCGGCTGCTGTTTCCTGCTGTGTGATTCTTTTTTGTGATGGTATGAGAGAGTTCAATGTGGTTGTTCCTATATTCCCTTCTTCCAGCGCCTTTTTCAGGATTGCATTTCTTAGGGTGAGCATCTGGAGCTGTTGTTGCTGACTTTCCTTGGAGTACTGCGCCTCGTAAGGCAATAGTGCTATCTTGTTTTCCAGCTTTCTTCTTGCGTATTCGGATTGCAGTATTTTGTATAATGGGTCCTGAAGGATACTCTTCAGCTCTGTTTCAAAGTTTTTCCAGAAGTCAACGAGTTCTGAGCTCTTAACCGAGATTGTTCCGGATGTTGTCCCGGAGCTTCCTGAAGTTGAGGAACCGCCAGAACTTAGTGTTACTTCTGTGGTGCTCTCGCCGCCTCTGATGCTCATGACGTAATTTATGTGGAATACTTTTGTTATCATTTTTGATATTTGAATGTAGTGTGGGTGGAGGGAAAAGTATAGCCCATCAGCCTTAAGTATAGCATACAGCACTTTGCCCAGGGGTGTGTGAACGAAATTTGCGTTGACAAGGGGATTACCAACATCACTGCTTACGACAAGATTTACATCCGTCTGCTTGGCTAGGGTTACAAGTACTTGTCTCAGTGGTGCATTGTAAACGGATAGGGTTACTGGTTTTGTTAGGTCGGGATAATTGGGTGGCTTGACTGCTTCTACAAGTGGTGGGGGCGGGGGAGGTTTACGGGGGTGTTGGATGGTTTGTTTGTTGTGGTTTGCTTTAGGAGCTACGTATGCCTGAACCTTGAGTGGCCCAAGTTTTGTTGTTTTAATCTTTGATGTGCATCCAGAAATTGCAATGGCTATGAGGATCAGCGATGTAAATTTTGCTAGTCGCATTTTAATACTCCCTTTTTAGCTTTATTGTTATTTTTTTTCCGTTTTTACTCAGTATAACATAATTGACTCCTATCTTTATGACTTTGAAACCTTCCACGGTGTTACCTGTACCGACGGCGTGACCATCAATAAAAGCCGTTTTGTTTTTACCCGCTATTATTATACTCTCAAGATGGGGCATGAGAAAGCGAATGATTTCTTCTCTGATCTTGGCTTCTGCTTCGGATAGGAACGGATTCCTTTCTGTGTTTGTTTTGCTCAAGTGAATTAGATATAACTTTATTCTCTTTAGCGTAATTGTTTCTGGTGCTCTGGAGATGGTTTTTTTTGTCGTTTGGGGGCTCGGTGGTATGCTTATATACCTTGGGGTTGTTTTTGATCTTAGGAACAGATATATTGCTATTATGAGGATAAGAGTTCCCAGTATTATGTATATATACTTTCTTTTACTGAGGCTTTTTATTTCTCTCATACTCAAATACACCCTTCAAGGATACATCTATCATGAGACCTTTTTTGTTTATGTTGACTTCTGTCAGCACAAGATTTTTCAGATTTCTGTTCAGATATCCTATAGTATCTATTAGGTGTTTGTATGTATCGAATGTTGCCTTTATATTTACGTTTAGTTTGGTAAAGTTTGGCTCCTTTGAGATGGCTGTATGGGGTTGTTCCGCGGTGTAACCGGTGTTTATGGGGTGTGATTTTTTAGGGGGTGAGAAAACACATCCATTGAATTCTCCTTGGAATTTTTTTATGGTGGAATTTATATATTCAATGAAAAATCCTTTAGCTGCTATTGTACTGGAGAATTCCGGTATGATGAACGATGGCTTTTTATACTGTGCTTGATATTTTATTATTCTCAGTATTCTTTTGTCTCTTAATATCTTTGCCAGGAGGGACGAGGTTTTGTTGTTTAGAGCATTTGTTTGAGACTGTATGTAGCTACTGAAGCCATATAAGGATATTGTTAGTATGGATACGAGTATCGGGAGCCAGAACTTCCTTATTAAGTTTGGTTCTCTTGTACTATCTTTTTTATTACCGCCCATAATTGAAATCTGCCGTTCTTCAATAGGGAATTCGAGTTTATTCTTATGTTACCGCTGAGTAACGGTGAGTTCCTTAGATTCCTTTCAATCTCCTGCATGCTTCTTACTCTTTCTTTGAGGTTATTGCTATCCACTTGAAGAGTTAGTTCTGCTGTATATGTGTTGTTTCCGTTTGGATATATTTTTGCTGTTTCTATGTGTGAATCTGTTGGTATAACGTACTGTAGCACCTTGAGATAATATTCTAAAAAGAGTCTTTTGGATGCTATTTTCCTTGTTTCATCATATTCCAATCTGAGCTTCTGCAGCGTTTCTATCTCACGCCTGTACGCTACTTTTTTTAGTTCAACTCTCACCCATTCAATACTGGTGTGGTCGTAACGTTCCACGCTGGTAGTGTAGTTGCTATAGGCTCTAAATACCCTCATGGATACCAGTAGGAATGGAATTACTAACAAAATACTCAATATTTGCGATACTTTTTCTACTGTTTTCTCTCTGATAAACTCGTCTAATAGGAAAGAACACAGGGGTAAAATGGATGGGTATGCAGACATGAATAGGTCGTATATCGGTATACCCGTAATGCTGTCTACCACTGAGGGGTGTACTTTTTCTATGCCTAGCTCCAATAGTGCTGGTGTGTAATCTGAGTGATGCTTTTTGGAAGCGTGATTTATTATTTTTATCTCTGAGGATGAGAATTTATAGCGCTGTTTGGCGTGAAATATGGAACGCTTCAATTCAAGTATGAATTCCTCTTCCCAATCTATGCCGCCTGTTTGGGATGTGTCTGTTACATTGAACCTGCGGCCAAACTTGTACATACCTTTTTCAATGGCTGCGTAATATACATGTTCTTCTCCTATGAATACAACGTGTGTTGATTCCTCTTTATTGATGTCCTGACAGTATTTAGCAAATACATCGTTCACACAAAATACGTCCTTTATGTGGAACTTTTTCTTCAGAAGTATGAGTTGAGGAGCGATTTCCGAACGGGGCACTACGAACAGAAGGTACATGGTATTCCCACCAGATGTACCTATATGTCTCCATCTGTACATGTACTTTCTCTCAAATTTTTCCATGCTTTCTTCCCCTGAAAGCTTGAAAGCTTCATGCTTCATTGCCTGCTTTGGCTTTGATTTAAGTGAGCTTGGGACGGTAATAATGGTTTCCTTGGTGTTTTCAACGTCAGCGAGTATAGTGAAACGTCGGGTTTTAAGTTTTTTTAAGGACTGTATGTCTGTTACGCTATATGAGTTACCCTTGCTGTCGTATATGGTGTTCTCTTTTAAATACAGTATGTCCATAGCTCACCTAACCTATTTTCCCCAACATGTTGTATATTGGGAACAGCACTGCTATAATTATGACAATTATTATTGAGGCCACAAACAAGAGCAAAGCAGGTTCTATTATCGTTATCAGTTTTTTTACGGATCTATCCAGTTCATCTTCAAAGTATAACGATAGCTCTTCAAATGACTGCTCAAGATTACCCGTAGTTTCCCCTATTTTTACGTTCCTTATGAACAAGAGAGGGAACCCCTCTACTTCTTCCAAAGCCGAGGCAAATGTTTCCCCCTCCGAGAGTTTAGTTTTAATCATCTCAACTTTTTCTCCATAAAATCTGTTGGAGATTACTTCTTTAAGTATATCCATTGATTGGAATATGGGTAACCCGGATTTGTAAAGCATTCCAAGATACCTCGAAAACCTGAGCATGGAGAGGTCGAGGAAAAGCTTTCCTAGGTATGGTAGTTTGAGTTTGTATTTATCCCATAGAAACATCATTTTCCTTGAAAGCCTGGATATGGTTATGAATGCTAGTATTGAAACTATTACACCTATAGGGATGTACCAATAGCCGGTCATAAATGAATCAAAAGCTATCAGAGCCTTTGTTGTCCACGGTAGTGCTATGTTCAACTGTTTGAGAAAGCTTACAAGTTTTGGTATAACGAAAACTATGAAGACAACAAGAGCTACGACCACTAATATTGACACTATGGTTGGATATATGAATGCGTTTTTGATCTTGTGCTTTATGTCGTATACCCATTCTAGGTATCTTGTTAGTTCTTGAAACGATTTGTCAAGGCTGCCTGAGGCCTCGCCAGCTGCTACTATGGATATGTAGAAACCTGGGAACGCTTTTGGGTGTGAAGAGAGCGAATCGCTAAAAGATTTCCCAGACTGGAGTTCAGTTCTCACGGATTCCAGAATTCTCCGGAATTCCCTGTTTTTTGTCACGCTAATGATATCAGATAGACCCTCCAGCAGGGAGCTGCCGGATCTCAATATATAGTACATCTGTCTTGAGAATTCTATTATGTCTCTTTCCGTGATTCTCTGTGATGCAAGGGAACCTATATAATCTCTTCTGAGATTCAATAATAAAAGACCGTTTGACTTGAGCCATTCATATACGTCTGAGGAATCTGGTAGTATGATGCTCCCTTTCACCACATTACCGTTGGGATCCAGAGCTTTGTACTTATACAATGGCATTATACAACCCTTACTACCTCGTCTACTGTTGTTTCTCCGTTTATTGCTTTTTTGAGGCCATCCTTAATCATTGTTATGAATCCCTTTTCGAGGAGTATTCTTTTAATTTCACTCTCTTCTGCTTGTTTCTCTATGGCTTCCCTTAACTCGTCGGTTATCTCAAAAACTTCGCTTATGGGGGTTCTGCCTATAAACCCTGTGTTATTACATTTGGGGCACCCCCTACCCTTTTTCAGCTGGAGTCTACCTATATCTGCATCCGGCAGGTGCTTTCTTATTATCTCTTTCTCTCTGTTAGAGGGTGAGTATTCTTCCGCGCAGTATGGGCATATTGTCCT
>CAZERD010000005.1:0-54304 GCA_964515405.1 uncultured Desulfurellales bacterium | reverse complement strand
CACATCACTACTGCTCAGCGCAATAGCTACATTTCTATTCTTTACTTCATGGGAGGAGAAAACTTCACCTAGGAAACCAGACAATACACCGCCATCAATCTTACCATCAGCAAAGACTTCCTTCGGAGTCCTTTCCTTGAAAGCTGTCCTTACAAATCTTAATTCCTTTTTTGTTTCTACTTCAACAACCTTGGTATAAAAACGCCCTACATCAATACCTACACAATTCTTCATCATTCTTTCCTCTAGCAAAAAACTTTCCAAAAAACCCTTTCGCGAATGGTACTACATAAAAACAAAATTGTCAAGAAAAAACCACTTTTTTCATAGGGAACAACAAAATTTCAAAAACTAACGCCCCCTCTTATCCTTCAGGTACAATTGAAAAATCTTAGAAGCCTTTTTAGGATTCATAGCAGATACTATAGCACCTGCAGCTCTCGGTCTCATAAACGTCAATATCTCAGCAGCAAGACACGGATCCATGTTTGAGAGTTCCTGCGCCGCAGCATCCGGAGAAGCATTGGCATATATATCTGCAAGCTTTTTTATCTTTTCCGCGGCTATATTTTTTTTCAAAGATTCAAGCACCTGCTTTTGCTGAGCAACTTCTTTTTCCACTTCGGACTTCTCCCTCTCCAGCTTCTCCCTTTCACTCTCCAAAGTCTTCCTCTCAGACTCGAGCTCCTTGAGCTTTTTATCCACGGTCTTCTCCAGTGTCTTCAATTCGGCTATCTTTACCATTATAGTACTCATAGACTCAACCTGTTCACCTGCAACAGCATACATGTTGCCGGCCAAAAATAAACTAACCACTAAAGCGGCTATACTCAATAACACCCACTTCATCTATAACCTTCATCTCCTCTTTCTTCACATTTTCCACATACCTTTCAAGATACGCTTCTCTAAGCTTCTCAAACTTTTTCTTCTCAATCCTCAACGATTTAGCTTCTTCAATCTTTTGATGCCTCATTTTGTCCAATTCATTGACATGCTTTCTTATATCTGTAGCTTTTCTCTCAAGAGAATCCAGTAGCCCACTAACAAACATAATGCGTTCGACATCAACCGTACCCCCACTTACAAGCCGTGTCATCTCACCCTGAAGCCTTTTCCTCTCCAAAACAACCCCGTCCAACTCATTCCTAAGCTGAGCTATGGATCTCTTGAGGGATAGAATTTCAAACATCTTCTCCTGAAGTAACTTATCCTTTATCCTGAGGAGTTTCTCAAACTTGAAATCAAATACCATCAGTCTCTAAATATATCCTCCATCAATTTTAACGTCTCATTCATCGTAAAAGACTCATTTATTCCCTGTCTGAGAAACTCTCTAACTCTCCCTATATACTTTATGGCTTCATCTATCTCCTCAGAAGAACCACGACTATAAGCGCCTATATTTATAAGATCCTCGGCATCAGAGTACACCGATATAATCTTCCTTATCTTTAGGGCTAGCTCTTTGTGATATCCATCTGCTATATTTACCATCAACCTTGATATGCTCTTCAATACATCCACAGCGGGATACAGCCCAGACTCAGCTATCTTTCTTGAGAGCACTACATGACCATCCAATATAGAACGAGACGTATCGGCAATAGGCTCCAATAAGTCATCCCCATCAACAAGCACAGTATATATGGCTGTAATTGAGCCCTTACCAAAGTTCCCTGCCCTTTCCATCAACCGAGGGAGAAGGGTAAAAACGCTCGGTGTGTATCCTTTAGTCGTGGGAGGCTCACCAAGAGCCAAACCTATTTCCCTTTGAGCCATGGCGAACCTAGTAACAGAATCCATCATGAAGAGCACATCCTTTCCCTGATGCATGAAAAATTCAGCTATTGAAGTAGCAACAAAAGCAGCCTCTCTCCTCAATAAGGGTGGTTCATCGCTTGTAGCCACTACAACAACGCTCCTCTTCAAGCCTTCCTCTCCCAGATCATGTTCAACAAACTCCTTGAGTTCCCTACCCCTTTCTCCTATCAAGGCAATGACATTCACATCAGCATTGGTATTTCTTGCTATCATACCAAGAAGAGTGCTTTTTCCAACCCCAGAACCCGCAAATATACCTATTCTTTGACCCTTTCCCACAGTATTTAGACCGTCTATAGATTTGATCCCAAGAGTAATCTTCTCCCTGATGAGACTCCTTTTAAGTGGTGAAGTCGGAGAAGGAAACAGCGGGTAGAAATCATCCGTATGAATACTCCCTTTACCATCAATGGGACGACCTAGAGCGTTTAGTATTCTACCCAGCATTCTCCCACTAACCGGCACCTCTAAACTCTTAAATGTAGACCTCACCAACGATAGGGGTTTTATACCCTCCAGTGTCCCGAGTGGCATTAATATTATCCCTTCCTCATCAAACCCAACCACTTCACACTCCAAGTCACCGTTTTCCATCTCCACAGTACATATATCCCCTATTTTCACGCTCTGGGGTCCTGAAGCCTTCATAGTGATGCCTACAACCTTCTTAATCCTGCCATACTTAGCCACAACATCACTGGATTCCACTAGTTGTTTAATCCTGAGAAGCCTGTTCATTATTCAGCAACCCCCTTATTTGCTGTAGCTTATTCTCAACGGTAGCCTTAACTACATTACCGTTCTCCTCCTCAATCACCACACTCCCTTTACCAAGTGTTTCATCCCTTACTATATTTAATTGCCTATCCTGGGCTATTTCATTCAGCCTCCTTTCAACAACCTCGGCATCACTCCTGTTGAGTCTAAGTGTAAGTTTCTTCGAAAGAGCATGAGAAAGCGCCTCTTTCACCATATCCACTATTACACTTCTATCCTCCTCAAGCTTTCTGGCTACAACCTTCTCTGCAATGGAAAGAGCTATATCTGCCACCGAGTCCTCAAGTTCAGCATACTGACCTTTCAACCTATCCACAGTTTCGTTCAGTCTCTCTACGGAATCCGCAAACCTCTTCTCGTACTCAGCCAGCACCTTCTCAATTACTTTCTTAGCCTCAGTCTCACCCTTTTCAAAACCAGCTCTGTACCCTTCCTCATATGCTTTCTTCTTTAACTCCTCAGCCTCTCTAAGAGCCTCTTCCTTCGTTCTGCGGATTATTTCCCTTATCTGGTCTTCAACATCGACAGATTTACTATCCTCAGCCTCACCAGGCTCCGGTTTACCAAAATCAACAAACTCAAAGTTCAAAACTCCTTCAAAACCATTCTTCAAAACCTTAGCCATCAGGAGATTACCTCCTCACCACCTCCGCTTATGGATATCACACCCTCCTCGTCAAGCCGCCTTACAACATCCACAATAACTTTCTGAGCACGCTCCACCTCTTTCACCTTTACAGCTCCCATGAATTCCATCTCTTCCCTTATAGTATCAGCAGCCCTTGAGGACATGTTCTTGAAGAACTTCTCTTTCACCTCATCTGGAGCACCCTTCAATGCAACCGTGAGATCCTTCTTATCAATATGCTTAAGTAGTTCCTGAATATCAGAATCAGAAAGCTTAACTATATCATCAAACACAAACATCATATCTCTTATCTGACTGGCAAGATCAGGATTCAACTCAGCTAATGAATCTATCAAAGCTTTGGCCTCAGCTTTGCTCATTCTGTTTATAATCTCAGACACCTTCCTCACACCGCCAAGTTCAATATTTTCCCCACTCACGCTCTCCATTTTATTCTCAAGCACCTCAGAAACATGTTTTATAACCGCCGGAGAAACGTTTTCAAGAGAAGCCATTCTGAGGGTAATATCCCTCTGGAGTTCTTTAGGCAACAAGCTCAATACCTCAGCAGCAGCGGTTTGATCCAGATGGCTCAGTATGATAGCTATCGTCTGTGGATGCTCATTCTGTATAAACTTTACAAGCTGCTTTGGATCTATATTTTCAAGATAATCAAAGCCATAGCTAGACTCCATTATTTTAATCAACTTGTCAATGATTCTCCTTGCTTCCTCAGGACCAAGAGTTTTAACAAGTATCTCCTTGGCATACTCTATACCCCCAGAGGAAATATATTCCTTAGCCCTAAACATGTTGTAAAATTCCTTAACCACATCTCTTACTATAGATGGATCAACAGTTCTCATGAAAGCTATCTCCTTGGTTATAGCCTCTATCTCCTGCTTACTGAGATGCTTAAATATTTTTGCCGTTATCTCGTCCTTAAGCACAATAGAGAGTATAGCTATCTTCTGGGTATTGGTAAGGTCATCCACAGATTTTATCTCAGCAGGCATCTCCTACCCCATTACTTCTGTTTCGAAGAAAGCATACTCTTAAGGAGAAGAGCAACCTCCTCCGGATTTTCATCAGCTATTTCTCTCACCTTATCCTCAATGAGCTTATGCTTTATCTGTTCTTCCGTCATTTCTGGCTGAGACTCAAGCTCAGCAGCTATTTCTTCCTCCAATTCCCTAACACTTTTGCCTTTTGCCTCCTCCGCCTTTATTACCTCTCCCTCTCCCACTGTTTTACCAGCCTCTATAGCCTTTTCCTTCTGCTCTACTATACTTCTCAAAAACTTCCTCAAGAAAAACACATAGAACAACAGAACCAAAATAGCTATAATCAGATATTTGAAAATCAGAGGATTCATAAGCAGAGACTTCACAGAAAAACCCTGCACCATTCCCTGAGAAGACGGTACCTGCTGTCTGAATGGCATACTTACCACACTGACACTGTCCTTCCTGGACGGATCATAGCCTATAGCATTCATAACGGCTTCCTTAATCGTGTTCAACTCACTCTTGGGGAGAGGCTCATACTTGTAACCAGTAATTTTACCCTTCTTGTTCTTAACAGGCTTATATACACCATCAACAATCACCGCCACAGAAACACGTTTTACCTTGATATACGGTTCCACCGTCTGCGTCTCAGTTTTACCCACATCAAAGTTTGTTATGCTCTTTGACTTCTCAGATGTACTCATGGGAAGCTTAGACTGAGAACCCTTTGCAACATTGGAAATAACCCCTGGCGTCCCTCCACTCACAGGAGAGGTTGACTTTGAGGACTCTTTTTCTTCACTCACCACAACGCTGTTTGGATTATAGGTTACACTTTTTGTTTCAGTTTTACTGAGATCAAGATCCACATCAATACCTACAACGAACCTGCTGTTACCCAATATGGGCAGGAGCATCTGTTTTATTTTATTCTTGTACTCACTCTCCACAAGGGCCTTATACTTAAGCTCATTGGAAGCAAGCCGAGATGAACTACTAACGGTAGCAGAGAGCAGGTGCCCCTGAGAGTCAACCACGGTCACATTCTTGTATGTAAGTCCCGAAACAGAAGCAGCAACAAGTTTCTGTATAGCAACAACCTTCTGGTGGCTTATAGGAGCATACAAATCCAATAGAACACTCGCCTTGGGCGGTTTTTGTTCTGATGTAAATATAGTTGGTTTAGGTATAGCAAGGTTCACTCGGGCATACTTAACCTCCTTGATGCTCTCTATGGTCCTAGTAAGTTCACCCTCCAGCGCTCTCAAATAGTTCACGTTCTCAACAAAATTAGTCACTCCAAAACCTTGATGATTGAATATTTCAAAACCCACGACACCACTGTTTGGTATGTTGGCAGCAGCGAGTTTCAACCTTAACCTATACACTTCATCGCGGGGCACCTCTATGATGTTTCCAGCTATCACCTTATAAGGTATTTTATGCTGCTCAAGATAAGAAATAACCTCCCCCGCAGATTGGGCGTTAAGATCCGTGAAAAGGGGAGCATACTGCACGTGAGAACCAATAGAGATAATGATAATCAGAGCAATCAACAAACCGGCAAGGGCTCCAAAGAATACAACTCTCTGCTTTTTATTCATAGACTTGAAAAAGGACTTTATCTGACTTATAAATTCTTTCCAGTTCATGGGAAAATTATAATATCAAACAATGGAATTGGCAAACAAAAACCTTGATTAAACTTGCATTCTCATTATTTCTTTATACGCTTCTATAGCTTTATTGCGAATCTGGGTAAGCAGTTTCAGTGATATATCGGCCTTTTCTATAGCCAGAACAGCATCTTGAATATTATCCATCTTACCTGCCGCGACATTCTTGATGGAAGTATTAGCCTCATTCTGGAGTCTGTTAACCTCCTCCAGCGATTTTTTCAGCAGCTCAGCAAAACCATCCTTCTCCTTCTTTACCTCCCGCTGTCCCGTAGCCTTATCGATAACACCGTTTATCTCTATACCATCTATTTTCATCTCATCTCAATAATAGTCAAAAACACAATAAAATCAAGCCCTCAGCAACCCTATCACACCCTGAGCCATCTGTTTTGCAGCCCTTATAACAGACATATTGGCCTGATAGGTTCTAATCGCATCTATCAAATCCGTCATCTGGACCACAGGGTTTATATTGGGATACGCCACATAGCCTTGGGCATTGGCCAAAGGATTCGAAGGATCATACTTCAGTTTAGGAGGCGAATCATCCCTGACTATATCAGCAATCTGCACCCCCTTAAGACACGAAGGAAATCCTTTAAAACTCTTTGTTTCAAATATCACCTCTCTCTTCTTGTATGGACCTCCCTCTGGCGTTTGAACGGTGTCAGCATTTGCTATATTAGAAGAAATGACATTTATTCTAAATCTCTGTGCATACATTCCTGAAGCTGCAATTTCCATAGAAGAAAAAAACCCCATAAGTCAACCCTCCCATTAGATGTTATTTGAGGAAGAAATCACATCCAGATACTCTCTTATCTTGTACCTCTCAAAACCAACAAGCGTATTGTACAGAATCGTGTTCTTAGCGAGTCTATACATTTCTTCATCAAGCTTAACATTGTTCCTATCATTCCTTGATAGATATTCTCCCTTGCCAAATCTAACCAGAGCACCAAGATCGCAAGACCCATTATCCCTGATGTGTCTCGGATCTGTTACCTTCAACTCCAACTTCTTCCCACACATTATCTCGCTCAACACATCCTTAAAAGGCACATACTTCTCTCTGTAGCCAGGCGTATCGGCATTCGCTATATTGCTGGCTATTACATTCTGCCTCAGCTGGGTTATGTCCATAGCCACCCTAAGATACCCAAACGTAGAATCTCCCAAAAACATACAACCTCCACGTTTCTCTTAGCAAAATACATTCCCACTTACTATGCGTAGCGGAAACTTGACCCTACCACAGCAGAAATTATATACTACCAAAAAACCCTTGGAGGTTCTCATGAAACTCATCAGGTTCACTTATAGAGACTCGGAGGCAATGGGAGTGCTCAAAGACGGTACAATAAGTGTAATCTCAGGTTCTCCCTTTTCGAACTTTATCATAACAGATGACACCATCCCCATTGGAACGGTGAAAATTCTTCCCCCTGTGCAACCATCCAAAATAATATGCGTGGGAAAAAACTATGCTGAGCATGCCAAAGAATTAAACAGCAATGTCCCGCCAGAACCGCTTATATTTCTGAAGCCAAATACTTCAATAATAGCTCCTGAAGAATACATAGTGCTGCCACCATCCTCAAAAAGGGTTGATTATGAAGGCGAATTGGCTGTGGTTATAAAGAAAAAATGCAAAAACGTAAAAAAAGAAGAAGCACTGGACTATATTCTGGGGTACACGTGTTTGAATGACGTAACTGCAAGAGACATCCAGCAAAGAGAGGGTAAGTTCACAAGGGCAAAATCGTTTGACACATTCGCGCCACTAGGTCCCGTCATAGAAACAGACGGCAGATGGGACTCATTCAACATAAAGACATACCTAAACGGAGAACTAAAACAAAGCGGAAACACAGGTAATATGATATTTGGGCTCCCAGTACTAATAGAATTTATCTCAAGCATTATGACACTACTTGAAGGAGATGTTATATCTACAGGTACTCCTCCCGGTGTAGGACCGATGAAAAAGGGAGACGTAGTTGAGATAGAAATAGATGGAATAGGCGAGCTGAGAAACTACGTAGCGTGATTTGTTCTACAGGAGCCTACGGGAATTCCTAAGCAACAACCACAAGAAGAACGGTCCCCCAATAAGTGCAGTGACAACACCCACAGGTATCTCCGTCGGATATATAACGACTCTTCCAATAAGATCAGACAGGACAAGAAAAACTCCACCTACAAAAAAACTACCCACAAGCACCCTATCATGGGAGTTACCCACAAGAAGTCTTATTATATGGGGAACCATCATACCAACAAAACCTACTGGACCACATGCGGAAACCATAATACCCGTAGAAAGGGAAACGACAAAGAACAATGCAAACCTCACTCTCGTTACGTCAACACCCTTTCCTTTCGCAAACTCATCCCCGAATAGCATTATATCTAGCTCCCTGTGCAGGTACAGCACAAAAACAAAACCTAGCACAGCAACAGGGATAACAAAGTACAGCTTATCATATCCAACGACCTCAAGATTGCCCATCATCCATCTTATAATCTCAAATGACAAAGAAAAACTACCCAGATACTGTATAAGGAGAATTAAACTGGAGAAAACAAAACTCACAGCTATACCTGCCAAAAGCAATGTGGCTTGAGATCCTCCTGCATACATACCAAGACCCCACACAAGGAGAGTAGCAAAAAATCCTCCTCCAAAAGCAAGCAACGGGGCGTAAACATACGAAGAGACAAACTCCATAAATATGGTCACTCCAAAAGCTGCACCACTCGCCACTCCCAGTGTATATGGCGTAGCAAGATCGTTTCTAAACAAACCTTGAAACACTGCACCATTTACGGAAAGAGAAGCCCCCACAAAGAAAGCCTCAAGAACACGAGGCACGGTAAGATACCACAATACGTATCCATTGTTCGCCAGTGGAGAAACAAAGGGTACAATCAGTACCACAACTACCGAAACAATACACAGAAACGCAACTTTGTTCCCACCCATAAAATATCAATACTCCAACACAACTAACCTGCCCTCTCAAAGAGCTTCATCATCTCACACAAAGGGACACTTTTTGCCTCTGCATCCATAACCAGCTTAGAGCCTTTAAGGCCAAGTACACGTCTAAAACTGCTCCTCACCCATTCTAATTCATGTGTGGCTACAATAACAACCATTCGGTTTGACAACTCCAGCAGCACTTCCTGCACCCGCTTCCTATAATACGGATCAAGAAATGTCGTGGGCTCATCCGCAAGCAACACCTTAGGCTTTTGAAGTACACACGCAGCTATATAGACCAGCTCAAGCTCACCACCAGATATAGCATCAAGAGTGCTGTTGAGGAGATGTTCAATACCCAGGACACTCGCCACCTCCTCAATCTCGCCCTCACAAGCCTTTCCCGAAAGACCACGTGAATAAAACGAGAAATTCAGAAATCCCTTAACCTCAAAGGGAGAACTAACCAATATTTGAGGTAAAAACGCCACTTCCCTTGCGAGCTCTTTCCTCTTCAAACTCTTCAAGGACCTACCTAAAATAAATATACCGTTGGCTGGGACTATACCAGCTATGCACTTGAGTATAGTTGATTTACCTGCACCGTTTGCTCCTATAAGGGCATACAAACCATTTTCATCCAAGGAAAAACTGATATCTCTAACCACAGTCTTACGGGAAAAAAACACAGAAAGACCCTTTACATCAACAATATTCATCTAACGTGGCACTCTGGATAGATTCTACGCATCATAACCTTCATAACAAACAAAATACGCGGACCAGGAACGAAGTACACATCCTTATTCAACACCCACACACTTTTGTGTTTAGAAGCATATATGGGTAACTTCATCCAGTCCTCAAGTACCTTCTTTCTATCCTTGGACGTCAAAACAAAAACAACTTGGGGATTAACCTTTATTACCGCAGAAAGAGGCATCGTCCCCCACGTCATATTCGTCCTGTATACATTCACCGCATGGATAGCTCTCAAAATGCTCCCATATATTCCACCACCCCCAGCAGCTACTATAGGGGTCACACCTGGATCTCCAAATGCCACCAGCACCCTTTTAGGGGAACCAACCCTACACTTGAAGGACAATCTCTTTATCCTCTTCACAAACAACTTAATCCTACTCCCATCATGAATTCCACATATCTCGATTATCCTTCTCATGGAGGCAACTATATCACTAATACTTGTAAACCTCAACATAAAAGCCCTCAAACCCAGCTTTTCTAGTTCGTGCTCAATCTGTCTCTGATGATACGTGTAAAAAACCACGGTCGGCCTAAGTGTGGTAATCAACCCCAGGTTTGGGTTGTAATACCCACCCACCTTAGGTATGTTGCGAACATACCTGGGCCACTTAGCATACCTTGTTACCCCCACAACCTTATCACCGAGATGCAAATAAAAGAGTGTTTCTGTAATACTCGGTGCTAAAGAGACTATTCTACTACAAACTTCACACTCAGAACGCAACGGGAACACAAATATGACAACTACAACAAAAACAACTATTCTCTTAACCACCATTTAAATATTACAAATAAACGCAATTTTCTCAAGGAAAAAGTTTGACAAGAATTAAAAATCACCCTAAAATTCTTAAAAAGGTGGATTCAAGGGAAGTTGGGTGAGAATCCCACGCTGTTCCCGCAGCCGTGATGGGTGTAAACCGCCTCCTGCTAACAACCACTGCCACAAATGGCGGGAAGGTTGGAGGTGGAACCCTGAGCCGGAAGACCTATCCACCTTTGTATTTAACCTATCTGTCGGCGGGAGTTCTGGCAGAAGGTGTTTATGGAGAAAACATACAGGAGGTCGTCATGAGGTACAAGGTCGTGTTGGTACTGGTTGTATTGGTGTTTCTTGCTAATATATCGCCATCTTTTGGGGAAGTTGCGCAAATAAACGTTACAGCCACACTAAACGAGGTATCATCTGAAAAAACACCATCCTATACAACTGTAATAACAAACAAAGAAATTAAACACTCTGGAGCTATATTCGCAAAAGGCGTCTTGGCAATTTCACCAGGTGTGTCCGTATCCTACAACGGCGAGTTTGGAGGGGCAACATCGGTATACATAAGGGGACTAAAAAGTTACTATACGAAATACCTCATGGACGGTGTGGATATCTCCGATCCATCATTACCGCAACCGTACTTTGACTTCTCTGACCTTAGCACCGACAATCTGAGTAGAATAGAAATCGTACAGGGCTCGCAGAGTGGACTATACGGTCCGAGCGCTGTGGCTGGTGTCATAAACATACTAACAAAAACTGGGAAAGGAAAGCCAAGTGCCTCATACAGACAACTTGTAGGTTCTTTTCACACGTACGGGGAATACTTAGACTTCCAGGGAAAAACACACAATCTAAGTTTCTATCTTGGCGTGTCAAGGTTTGACACAGCCGGTATCTCCAAAATGAACAAACTCCAGAACGGCACGTATACCTACGGCGATGAAAAGGACAGCTACCACAGGACTTCAGTTTACTCCAGACTAGAATATTCCAAAAGGAATACCAAGTTAGGAAGCATAGTCTACATCTACAAAGCGAGAAATTATCTGGATGACGGATGGAGCAAATGGGTTCCAGATGACGCTGCTCCAGGCAATCTCACACCTCAGGCAAAGAGTTATCGCGTACTGCCAAAATTCCTCATGTCAAAGGTATACGCAGGAATAAAAGCAGGTAACATCAGTATAAAACCTTCTCTGTACTACGTTGAAACAGACAGATATTCCAAGTCAATCCCATTCAGTAACGACTACCAGTACACAGGAAAGAGAATGGGAGGCAGTACAGTCCTCGTATGTAGGATAAAAAATGCCATAACAACACTCGGCATATCCTACACAAAAAACTTATACTGGAGTGATTTCGGCACTGGGGCATCCAAATCGGACTACAATGTTGGCGAGTTCGCAGAGCTGTTTCAACCCGCGGGTAACTTAAACATACAAGTCATCTTAAGAAACGACTACTTCTCAAGCTTTGGCTCCCATCAGACAGGAAAAGCCGGAGTAAGTTACCTGATAGCATCAACCAATACAATACTGAAGGCAAACTACGGTACAGGATTCAGGGCACCCAGCCTTTATGAATTATACGCCCCACCTATAACCTTTTTTTGGTTCACTGGAGGCAATAACAAACTAAAACCAGAGCAATCCAGAAGCTGGGACTTCGGACTAACACAGTATCTCTTCGGTAGAAAATTGAGGGCTTCTGCAACATTCTTCAAAACAATAATAAGCGATAGAATAATATATTATACCAACCCTACTACATGGAAATCAACTTATGAGAACGTTCAGGGCAATACAGTATCTCAGGGAATGGAGGGCAATATCGTAATCCACCCTGTCGGTCCGGTCGAAATTAACCTAACGGCTACATACACAGATTCCAAGGATCCCAAAAACGGCAAACAGGCAGGCCACATACCTTACTTCACAGCGAGTGGATTTGTAACATATACAGCACTCAAAAGCAGATTAACCATGACACTTAACGGGAAGTACGTAGGAACCGAGTATGACAGCCGTAACCACAACCACCAGATAGGTAGATATGCGGTGTTCAATTTCAACACATCCTATAAACTCACAAGTAACCTTGAAACCACATTAACAGTTGACAACATATTCAACAGGTTTTATCAAGAAGCGTATGGGTATTCTACACTCCCACGATCCGTTTTCGCAACAGTCAGCTACAAGTTTTAACCCCCCGAGGCGGAGGGCTCTATGGCTCTCCGTTCTCATCTCAACGATTATCAACTCCTCCTTTTTTCTTCTGTTTCTACCAAATTTCGTGACAGTGCTCCGTCAAGAAACAAGGGGTACATGCACGTACGTGACAATCATAAAGCCCCAAAGTACAAGCTCATCGAGACAAGGTGCAAACAAAAACCACCAAAAAATCCACATAAATAAACCTCAAACTCTAAAACTCCGTAAAGCTCCTAATCATATGGTGTACAGACACCCAGTAAAAGTAGGACAAGTACCCATACCCAAACCCAGGAACCATCAGAAACCCTACCATAAAGCCCTTTCATCCAATAATTATTATTCATCATTGACTCAACACTACCCTATTAACCCTCATCCTACTAAAACATACAAACCGCTAAGATTATCGGGTACAAACGGTCTACACCACGAAAGGCACTGCGGTGAAAACATCGTTAACATCAACTTACTGAAAAGTATATTTGAGTGGATAGCAAAACACAAATACTATCCCGTAGAAGCCATCTTTAAAGAAGAACAGGGATCCGTGTTGCTAAAACTCACAATCACAACAACAGGAAACATTACAAAAGTCAGAATAGAACATCCCTCTCACTACGAATCGCTCAATCGTGCGGCGCTGAAAATGTTAAAACTGTCATCACCAATCCCCTTAAGATTGCTCAAGGGAATCAAGCTACCAGCACGCGCTCAGCTCAAAATAAACTATATCATCAAGCAGTAAACAGCTACTGGAGCAAATAGTCTAAATCCTCAAAAAAGGTAGGATATGAGGTCTTTACAGAATCAATACCGTCAACTTCCAGCCCAATCCCCAACACAGCTTCAAGCACCAGAAAACTCATAGCTACCCTGTGATCAAATCTCGTTTCTATGTGCGCTTTTTTAAAGGGACCCCTACCCCTGATGTTCATACCATCATCAAACTCCTCAACATAAACCCCCACCCTTCTCAAGTTTTCACTCATCACAGCCAGTCTATCACTTTCCTTGACCCTTAATTCCCCAGCACCCCTTATAGTACTTTCACCATCCAAGAACGAAGCCAGCACGGATAGTACAGGTATCTCATCTATTAGTCGCGGCAACAAAACACCATCCACAACAAATGGTTTCAAATGTGGAGTGTATCTGACATGAATATCACCTACATCCTCAAAACCAAAGGAACGTCTGGACACCACCTCAACCCTTGCACCAATTTGATTGAATACATCCAGAATACCATCCCTTGTAGGATTAAGCATAACATCTTCAAAAACAGCTTCACAACCCTCTCTCAAAAGACAAAAGACCATCATAAATGCTGCCGAGGATATATCTGCAGGTACATCTATCTCAAACCCTCCATTGAGTTCTCTCACCCCAGGAGGCATACGGACCCAGTTTTCCCCGCTCATAACCTCAATGCCAAAGGTCTTGAGCATCCTCTCGGTGTGATCACGAGACTTACTGGGTTCCTTTATGTATACCTCCTCCTCCGTTGACAACCCAGCAAGCATTATTGCTGACTTGACCTGCGCACTCGCCACAGGAGATTCATACTCTATACCTGAAAGTTCTCCTCCCTTAGCAACAACCAGAGGAGCCAATCCACCCTCCCTGCTCAATATCTCAGCCCCCATCATCTTCAGGGGTTTTATGATCCTCCTCATGGGTCTTCTCCTAACGGAATCATCGCCAGTCAACACACTTAGGAACGAATAACCAGAGAGAAGTCCTGTAATAAGCCTGATGCCTGTACCGGAGTTTCCTACATCAAGCACATCACAGGGTTCAGTTATGCCACCTCCACTAACTGTTAATGTATCGCCATCAATTCCTATAGACACACCAAGCTTCCTGAATATTTCAACAGTGTGCATTGTATCCTCAGCTACCAGGAAATGATGAATTACTGCACCACCATTGGCTACGGAAGACAAAATAACAGCTCTATGGGAAACGGATTTATCGGAGGCTACCCTTATCATCTTCACCACACCCATACGCTTACATCCTTAGCTTCCATCTTATCACTCACCCTGTGGTATACAACATTACGGCCCAAAAACCTGCTCCTTTTAGAATAACCACTTACTTCACCAGGGGCTGTGAGTGTATCAGCACCATTATCCCAAAAAGCAATATTAGTACATATTACCGCATCACGAGACCGTACAACAACATGACCAACCAATCTTACATCGTTATTGGCGTAAACAAAAACCCTATCAGCACTCATATACACTACCATATCACCGTTTCTATAATACCATACCTTCACCCTATCAAATTCATCAACTCCACCATTAAGTTTCTCCATCTTCTCAGCCCTTATAACATATTTCCCCCCTCCAACAACCACCCTTACGAGCTTCAGATCCTCAGCACTACTCTTTATCCTCACATCCTCTAAAACCTTAGGTGGACCTTCCAACCCCCGCTCAATCGCGCCTATTACAAAAAAAGCACTCACAACCACAAAGAGAAATACACTACCAAAACCCAACAGTTTTATAAGATTTCTATAATTCATGGAGTCATATTACTGTAAGAACCGATGACACTGTCAAATAGCCCCATTCCCTTCAATACGTATTCTATACAATCCCTTACGCATCCCTTTCCACCACCGAATTTAGAAACATACTTTGCTATTCTCCTTACTTCATACACGGCATCAGACGGCGCCATCGGTAAACCACAACGCAACATAGGTGGTATATCAAGCACATCATCACCTATATATGCTATCTCGGAATCCAGCAATTCCATATTACCTTTAATCTTTTCATAAACGTGCAACTTGTCTCTGGAAACATGATAGACACCACCCACACCCAGTTCAGCAGCCCTTCTCAATGTAGCCTCAGAATACCTGCCGGAAAGCCACACAACCCCTATACCTACCCCGAGAGCCATATATATACCAGCGCCATCCCTTACGTTGAAAACCTTAGATTCCCCACCACAAGCGTCAATGACAACCCCCCCATCAGTCAGCACACCATCAACATCTATGACTAAGAGCTTTATGTTCATATCAGAGTATCCCCGCCTTTAATATGTCATGTATGTGTATAACACCCACTAACCTCCCATTCCCACCCACAACGGCAAGATTTGTTATGGAATAAGATTCCATAACGTTTGCAGCCTCAAGGGCAAATGCTCTCTCATGTATAGTTTTTGGGCTCCTTGTCATTATGTCCTTCGCTTTTATATCAAATATATCTCTCTTATACCTTTCAAAGGCTCTCCTTAAATCACCATCAGTAATAATCCCCTTTATAAAACCATCCTCAGAAACTATACCTACACCTAAACGCTTGGATGATATTTCATATAGTATATCTTCTATACCATCATCCTCGGAAAGTACTGGCATCTCATCCCCAGTGTGCATCAAATCCTTCACCCTAAGCACAAGTCTCTTTCCAATAGTGCCAGCAGGGTGAAAAAAACCAAAATCTTCATTCTTGAATCCCCTTTTTACTATCAACCCTGCAGCAAGAGCATCCCCTATAACCGTAGCAACAGTTGTAGAAGAAGTGGGTACAAGATCAATGGGAGTAGCCTCCCTTCCCACACTGGCATCCAAAACAACATCGCTATTCCTGGCAAGTTCAGAATTTACATCACCCACAATAGAAATCACAGGAACCCCAAACTGCCTTAGAACGGGCAAAAGAAATAATATCTCTTCTGTTTTACCAGAGTTAGATACCATGAAAGCCACATCATCTGCTGTAACAGACCCCAAGTCTCCGTGGACGGCATCTGATGGATGTATAAATATAGAAGGAGTACCTATACTTGAGAACGTAGAAGATATCTTTTTAGCAACTATGCCGGACTTGCCAGCTCCAGAAAATATAATCCTACCACTGCAGTTGTACAGGATTTCAACTGCCCTAACATACTCATTTCCAATTCTCTCTCTCAAAACACCAACACATTCATACTCTATATCAACAGCTTTTTTTATAGTATCAAGGATTATCTTACTCTCCATCTTTCTTTTTGATGGTATTCACAAGTTCAGAAATAACCCTTTTATCAAAGGGTCTTATTTGATAAGCCCTCAGAAATTGATCTATGGCCTTGTCAAGATTCTTGAGCTTTTTGTATAGCTTCCCAAGAAGCATAAAGGAATCAAACGCATCTTTCTCTATCGTTTCCTCATCTATAAATTCAGCTACCTCACCCCTAGAACGAGATGACAACACCTCCTCATGGGCAAATTCACTCACATCATCAATCACTATGGTCTCAGCGCTTATAAAGGCTTCCAGTATCGCCTCCTGCTCCTCTTCGGGTGAAAACAAAAATAATTTGAACAAATCTATTGCTTCAACAAACCCGTCATTTATAGCATCTATACACATCAGCCCAAATTTAGCTATGCGATTATTAGCATCCATAGCCAAGGAAACAGTAAAATAGCTCTTGGCCGCGTTGAACCTATTACTCATAAAATTTGATATACCCTCCTCCACTATGCCGCTTTCACCTATTCTTTTATTCACAGCCATATCTCAAATCTACCCTCATCTCTAAAAGTTGTGTCTGTCATCTCAACATCACTAACCACAGCCGCCGCGGGACCTCTCTTACAAGCATTTACAAACACGTTTAATGAAGATTCACTACCACAAGCAACAATCTCAACGCTTCCATCTTCCATATTTCTAACATACCCCGTTATATTCAATTGCTCTGCAAGTCTCTTAGCCCAAGCTCTATAACCAACTCCCTGCACAACACCCCTTATCCTAAGATACCTGCACGACATAGCTCCTCTCCATTTACAGAGGTCTCAGGACACTCACCTTTATATACAGATATAATATTGTTTGCAACAATTTTGGACATCTCCTCTCTTGCCCTCAACGTCGCAGAACCTATATGGGGCAACAAAACACAGTTGTCAAAGCCCAACAATCTTCTATCCACCATTGGCTCGTTCTCGTACACATCAAGTCCACACGCCATCAAAATACCATTTTTCAACGCCCATACAAGGGCATCGGTATCCACAACTTCCCCCCTGGAAACATTAACAAAAACAACATCTTTTTTCATGGCTGAAAATTCACCCCTGCCAATCATATGTTTGTTTCCCTTTCCAAATGAGCTTGTCACCACGACAACATCACTTTCCCTCAAAAGCCTATTAAGATCAACATATTCGGCATCAACCATCCTTTCTTTATCACTCTTTCTCCTATTGTGGTAAAGCACCTTCATCCCAAATCCAAATCTACCCATTCTTGCAACCAGTGAACCTATCCTACCCATACCTATAATCCCAAGCGTACTACCGTACAATTCCTTTCCAAGAAACAGTAACGGTTCAAATCCTCTAAATTTCCCCTCTCTCAGGTACCTCCCAGCGGCATAATGAAACCTTGAAGCAGCAAGAACCAAACTCCATGCAAGTTCTGCCGTCGCCTGAGAAAGTACATCCGGAGTATTAGTTACAAATATACCCTTGGCTGTGGCACTCCCTATATCAACATTATTATACCCAACACCATAGTTGGCTATTATCTTCCCAGAAAAATTTTCCACAATCTCAGCGTCTATAATGTCAGAAACCATGGACACAAGCCCAAAACAACCACGAATCAACTCGATCAGTTTATCCCTGTTCAGTTCAGCTTCACCGTCATAAATTTCAACCTCAAAGAACTCAGACAACATGTTCAACCCAACATCTGGTATCCTTTTCGTAATAAAAACCTTCTTCCTCATTCTCACACCTTTAAATCTACATTTACTCCTGTTACTCCAAGATCATCCAACTCAACACCCACTATATCGCACAACACCTCACACCTCTGATAATACCTCCTGCCTGTCAACCTACTTACTATCTCAAGGTACCATTCATCATCCCTCGTAACAAGATTAACATCAAACCTCCCCCTGTCAAGCTTGAACATATCTAAAAAGGCTTCTTTAAACCCTCTTTTCCTCCTATGTTTTCCTCTTTCCCTTTTACGAGTTGGGGATAAAAAAACAGAACTCCTTCTATCAACAGACCTTACTGCTAGAGGTCCTGTTACCTGCAAATAGTCATCATAATCATCAGGCATGGACTACTTCATATTTAGCTTTTAAACAGACGTAGGAACTTACCTACAACCCGGGGCAGCTCTTTCCTTTGAACCACTATATCTATAAACCCCTTCTCCAGCAGAAATTCTGACCTTTGAAAGCCTTCAGGAAGACTCTGACCTATGGTCTGCTCTATAACTCTCGGTCCTGCAAAACCTATAAGGGCTTTCGGTTCCGCCAGTATGACATCCCCCAACATGGCAAAGCTCGCGGCCACACCACCAGTAGTCGGATCAGTCAAAACAGAAATATACGGCAAACCCTTTTCAGAAAGCTTATACAAAGCGGCAGAGACTCTCTCCATCTGCATCAAAGAGAGAATACCCTCCTGCATTCTCGCACCACCAGAAGAACTTATTATAACAAGTCCCGACTTTATCTTCATTGCCTTCTCAGCCGCTCTAACAAGCTTCTCCCCCGTTGCATACCCCATTGAGCCCCCAAGGAAGAAAAAATCCATCACACTAAGCACGCACTTTTCACCATCAATTGTACAAACACCATTCACAACAGCCTCTTTTATCCCAGTCTTTGAAACAGCATCGGACAACCTGTTTTTGTACGGCTTCAAATCCCTGAAATTTAGGGGATCCTTCGTAGTAAGCTTTTTGTCAAACTCCTTAAAACTGCCCTCATCTACCGTGATCTCTATTCTATCTTTAGCAGAAATCCTGAAATACCACCCACATTTGGGGCATATCCAGTAATTACTCCTTAGCTCATCCACATATATCGTTTCACCACAACCCTTACATTTCACCCACTTATCCTCAGCCCTTTTCTTCTTGAGTAATCCCATACTCAACTCCTGTAAACAGTTTTACCCCTGTAGATGGTCCTATCGACAGTACCCACAAGTTCCTTCCCATGAAAAGGCGAATTCTTCCCTTTGGAGACAAAGTCATATCTATTAACCCTCCACCTCTTATGGGGGTCTAACAACACAATATTTGCATACTCACCCTCAGATAGTGTACCGCTTGAAAGGTTGAAAATCCTAGCGGGAGCAACAGTCATCAGCCTGATAGCCTCCATCAGTGTCACAACCCCTTTAAGCACAAGGTAAGTGTTCACCACAGCAAAAGCCGTCTCAAGGCCACTTATACCAAAAGCAGCATCCTGAATCAAAGTCTGTTTTGAATCCTCATCATGAGGCGCATGATCAGTTGCTATGGCATCAACAAAACCTGCTCTAAGGGCAAGATGTAACGCCATAACATCCCTCTCACTCCTCAATGGAGGGTTAACCTTGGCCAACGTATTATACCCATCTATCTCATTGTCGGTAAGGGATATATGATGTGGCGTAACCTCAAACGTGACACTAACATGCTCTATCTTAGCCTTCTTAAGAATCTCAACAGACTCTCTGGTGCTAACATGACATATATGTAGCCGCCCTTTAGTACTCCTTAATATTTCCACATCCCTGGCTATCATACTTGATTCAGACACATTCGGTATACCGACAAGCCCCAGCTCAAAGGCCAATCCACATTCGTTCACCACACCATCACCGCTAAGAGTTATATCTTCCTCGTGCAAAACGATCGGAACATTTAGGTCCTCTGAATAAATCAGAGCCTTTCTGAGAAGACCAGCATTCATAACGGGACGACCATCATCGCTGAAAGCAACACATCCAGCATCACGCAAGGAAAACATATCACTTAGAGAACTACCCTGCTCGCCTGCAGATATAGCTCCTATAGGGTGAACATCACATATGCCCACTTTAATAGCCTTGTTCTTTATATACTCCACCGTTTGAACGTTATCAATAACCGGTTTTGTATTCGGCATAACGCAAACCGTTGTAAATCCACCCTTGACAGCAGCAAGCATACCCGTCTCTATTGTCTCCTTGTGTGTAAACCCTGGATCCCTGAAGTGAGCATGTATATCAACAAAACCAGGTGCAGCAACCAGATCGGAAGCATCAATTTCCTTATCCACTGGGACAGCTTCAACATTACCAACTATCTCTATATATTCATCCACCACAGAAATATCTGCAAATCCTTCAAATCCAGATAAAGGGTCTATGACATACGCATTTCTAATAACGCTCCTCATCTTTTCTCCAAAATCTCGGTAAGTATCCTATTAACCACAGAAGGATTAGCTTTACCCTTTGTCTCCTTCATAACTTGCCCAACAAAGAATCCCAAGGTGTTTTTCTTACCAGACATATATTTCTCAACAGCCTTCGGGTTTTCAGAAACAACCTTCTCAGCCATTCTCCTTATAAGTACTTCATCCGTTATCTGGACAAGCCCCTTCTCCTTTACTATGGGTCCAGGGGGTTTACCAGTCTCATACATCTCTTTGAACACCATTTTCGCTATCTTGCCGCTTATCTTCCCGGAATCTATGAGTTCCATAAGCTCTCTTATATGCTCAGGCCTGATTAATACAGCACTAATCTCTCTGTTTTCCCTGTTAAGCAACCCAAGAAGTTCAGTCAATATCCAGTTGGCAATAATCTGGGGACTATGGTACCCGTGAGCCGCTCTTTCAAAGTAGTCCGCCAACTCTTTCTCCTCAGTAAGTATTAGCGCATCGGACTCCTTAATGGAATATTCTTCAAGGATCCTTAAGAACCTACTCTTAGGAAGCTCAACAAGATCTCTCCCCACACTCTCTATCCAAGAATCATCTATTCTCAACGGAGGAAGATCAGGCTCAGGGAAGTAGCGGTATTCATAAGCCTCCTCTTTTGTTCTCATCGGTTTTGTGACTCCTTCCTTCTCATCCCACAATCTTGTCTCTTGAACCACTGCCCCCCCAGAATCCAAAACCCATCCCTGTCTTTCCACTTCATACGCAAGTGCATCCTCAACATGCTTAAATGAATTCATATTCTTTATCTCCACCTTCGTCCCCAATGTGTCGGACCCAACAGGCTTCAAGGAAATATTAGCATCGCACCTAAGAGATCCCTCAGCCATATTCCCATCACATATACCAAGATATCTAACCATGGTTCTCAACGATTTAAGATACAGATAAGCCTCATGAGGAGAAGTAATCACAGGCTTAGAAACTATCTCCAAAAGCGGAACCCCTGCCCTATTGAAGTCCACATAGCTAAACTCTCCTCTGTGAACCGTTTTGCCTGCATCTTCCTCCATATGTATTCTCTCAAGTTCTATTTCTTTGAATCTACCACCAACATATATATCAACATGCCCACCTTCCAATATGGGAAACTCGTATTGGGAAATCTGGTACCCTTTTGGCAAATCAGGGTAAAAATAGTTCTTACGGGCAAAACGGGAATATCTGTTTATACGACACTCAAGAGCACATCCCAAGCGTATAGCATACTCCACAACCTCCCTATTTAATACTGGAAGAACACCAGGCAACCCCAGGCACACGGGGCAAACATGGGTATTTGGTGGAGCACCAAAATCAGTAGAACAGGAACAAAAGATCTTTGATCTGGTAGAAAGCTGTATGTGAACCTCAAGACCTATAACTACATCATATCCCATTTTCACTCCCCGGAAATGAATGGATTAATAAAATAAGAATCCTCCGAATCCACGCCTTTTATAAACACTCTATTATCCACTATCTCAAGCCTTTTTTCAACAAGAAGCTTCACAGCAACAGGATATATCTTGTGTTCCGTTTTCAAAATCCTAAGAGAAAGCGATTCCTCATCATCATGATCAAATACAGGAACAGCAGACTGGACTACTATAGGTCCATCATCCAATCTATCAGTGACAAAGTGAACCGTAGCCCCGGTTATTTTTACACCAGCCTCAAGAGCCTGTCTTTGGGCATGCAACCCTCTAAAGGCCGGCAATAGAGAGGGATGTATATTCAATATCTTCCATTGAAAAGTCCTTACAAACAACGGGGTCAAAATTCTCATGAAACCTGCAAGCAGTACAAAATCAACCTTGCAGGCTTTAAGCACACCAATTAGTCTGCCATCATATTCTTCACGAGGAACACCATGGTCTTCCTCTACAAACACCCGGATAGAATTAGCACGGGCATACTCCAATCCTTTAGCAGTTCTGTTATTGCTTACCACACAACATACCTCAGCGTTATCTATAAAACCAGACCGTACAGCTTCCGTTATAGCTCTAAAATTTGACCCCCTTCCCGATATGAGCACACCCAATCTATACAAGTTTCACTCCTCTATTTCCTCTCTCCACAATACCCAATCTATAGGGTATAAATCCACATTCCCTAATCTGCAACTCAACACGCTCAACTTCTCTCTCCTCAAGAAACAAAACAAGCCCCACACCCATGTTGAAGGTTTTATACATTTCCTCCTCTGACATCCCTCCCATTTTCTGCACCAGTTTAAATTCCCACGGCACCTCGTAAGATGATTTCTCCACCACCGCTACCACATCATCTGGCATAACCCTCGGTATATTTGAGTAAAACCCACCCCCCGTAATGTGGGATGCAGCCTTTACAACCCCTCTCACCCTTTTCATCAACTCAACATATATACTTGTAGGTCTTAATAATAACTCCCCAACCGTTATCCCCTCAACCTCAGAATCAATATCAAAACCACCAACCTCAAAAAACACCTTTCTAAGCAGGGAGTAACCGTTGGAGTGAAATCCATTTGACGAAACTCCAAGAAGCACATCTCCAGCCTCAACCCTGCGCGGCAACATTTCACGTTCGTCAATAGTACCAACACAGAATCCACTTATATCATACTCGCCATCAGAATAAAATCCAGGCATCTGAGCTGTCTCTCCTCCTACAAGTGGGCATCTAGCCACCTTCAAACCTTCAACTATCCCACGAACCACATCGATGATTACACTATCCTCAACTTCAGAATAAGCTATATAATCCAAGAAGAACAGGGGATCCCCCCCATCAACGGCTATATCATTTACGTTCATAGCCACCAAATCTATACCAACCGTATCATGCACGCCAGCCATAAAGGCCACCTTTAGCTTTGTCCCAACCCCGTCCGTCGTGGCTGTAATCACAACACCATCGGCCAACCTATACTTCGCGCTAAATCCCCCTATAGAACCCAACACCCTATTGTTCATCAACGGTGCACATAAACGCCTTACAAACTCAACAACCCTATCACCTTTGAATATGTCAACACCGGAATCCCTATAAGTCAGACTCAATCGCCCCTCCTCTTGGAAAGGATGGGGATAAGCTTTTCGTAGCTTATAACCATTATTCCAAGTAACGGAACAGACAGGATTACACCCAACATCCCAAAAAGTTTTCCAAACAACAGCATAGCCAGCAAAATAGCAAGTGGATCCATGCGGAGCCTCCTTGAAAAGATGAAGGGAGCAACTATGTTCCCAAGGACAAAATGGATAGGTAAAAAAACAGCAAGCACTTCAAGCCCCAGAAGTATGCTCTTATGTACCAACACGGCAAACACAAGCGGTGGCACAATCGCTATGGTAGCCCCTATATAGGGTATTATATATAACAAGCCGCTAAGCACAGAAAACAAGAAAGCATAATCTATACCTATCAAAGCAAAACCAAGAAAAGTAGAAACAATGACTAAGAATATAAGGATTACCATACCCTTGATGTATTCCATGATTACGTCGTGTATCTCTTCAAAGACCTTCAGATAATCCTCTCCGAGCACCGTCTGTATAAGGTTTTTAGCCTTAGCTCTGTATTCCTCAAGGTTCACCATAAAAAAGTATGTTATGATAGGTATAAGTATAAGAACCCCAAAAGCAGGAAGTGTTCTCAATATTGATACAACAGAACTAAGAGCAAAGGATGTGAAATGAGACCTCACATAGTCCACTACACCACTTGCTATCACCATCATTTCCTTCTTATGCCCAAACAGGTGCGATAGATAATATGAGATATGTGTCATGTACTTCGTAACCCCTTCAATAAGATCCGGCACATAAGACTCAACCGTTATAACTTGCTTCACTAGTATGGGAGCAACAGAAAATATGATACCACCAAACACTCCAACTATCCCTACCACCACGATGAGACTTGCAAGCCAGTTGGGGAGACCTACCTTTTTCAGAACAACAGCAAGGGGCCTAAAAGCATCAGCTATTATGTAGGAAACAAATATAACTATAGTAAGAAACAAAAGTTTGAAAAAAACTAAATATATGCCTATCGCTAATGCAATTATAAATATGGAATACTCAAACAGGCCAGAAGGTTTTTCCAGGCTCAAGCCTATATTACCTCAGCTCCACTTCCTTCCCTGAGTTTAGCTCTTATTTCCCTCAATCTCTCCTTTTCTTCCTGCATAGTTTTCTTTGCTTCCTCTATGCTATCCATTATAGCCTTCTTTTTATCCTGCGCATACTCTATACCTTTGTCCAAGAGTTCTCTTGAGCTATCAGCTATCTTAGTAGCAAGCTCAGTAATCTTTTCCTCTATAGCCTCCTTCTGCCTTATAAGCTCTTCCCTCTTAGCTTCTGTATAGGAAGACACACTATCCTTAAAGGAGCTCAAAGGAGTCTCACCTTTTAGGATAAAATAAGCTGAAACCCCTACAACCCCTACCAGCAAGCCGGCTCCTATAAAAGTCAACTTACTCATTCTTCACCTCCTTTTTTCTCCCGACCTTGGAAGCAAGAGAAGATATACCAACCAAAAAAGCATAAACTGTATCTAGCTTCTCTTCAATAAGCTCAACCCTCTCCAGTAAATAACTGACATGCGCCCTAAGTTTTCCAGTTGTGTTAGAACCGAACTTGGCGACATCTTCAGCCGTCTCACCTATAGTATCCATGACCCTGAAACTTGTTTCCTTGAGCTTTTCAGCCGTTTCCTTAACCTCTTCAGAAAGTGAATGAGCAATATCCACCATTTCCTGGGTCTTGTAAACCATATCCTTCGAAATACTTACATAAGGCTCCAATTCCTTCTTTATCTCCTTGACCTTTTTATTCAAATCAGAATACAGCTTCATCATCACAAAGAAAGCTACAAGACCGACAAAGGCAAGACCTACATACACCGCAGCAATAACAACCAATGATATAGTAGCAACCATAACATAAACCTCCACTCAAACTCTTTCCTTTAGGATTATAGTATTTTATATGTAGAAATCAATTTATAAAAATGAATTATCCACCAATTACCCTTTTCATAAGTTCCTCTATGGATAAACCATCAGATAAAACACCCTTTATACCCGATATAGACTCAAGTATCCTCTCAAGATTTTCCCTCCTGCTTTCGGAATACTTATTTTCATACATGCTGGCATCTGCCCCAGACAGAAGCTCTTCATAACCAGAGTACTGGCCAGAGTGAGTAGCATAACCGAAAGCCACACTCAAATAAACTCTATCGGACCTATTGCTTTCTGCTATCCTGTATTCCACCCTATCTATGAAAATTCTAGCTCCAGAATCGTCCGTATTCGGCATAATAACAGCAAACTCATCACCTCCTATACGTGCTGCAACATCATTGGCCCGGGCTTCATCCTCCAGTATCCCAGAAAACCTCTTTAAAATTTCATCACCCGCCTTATGTCCAAGGGCATCATTTATTATCTTCAGCCCATTCACATCAGCCATTATTATAGAAAGTGGTTCATTCCTCTTATTCCAGTACCTCTTAAGCTCTTCATCAAAGTAGTATCTGTTGTAGAGACCCGTAAGCGAGTCATGAAAGCTTATCTCCTCCATCTCTTTTACTTTTTCCTTTTTATCGGTCACATCAATAGCAAAGACAAGAATGAAATCTTTCCCCCTAAGTTTTATAGGTGTTGAGTATATCTCAACCCATCTTCTCCCCCCGCTCTTTGTTATTACCTTCACCTCATAATTCTCAGGGGGGAACATCCCACTCATTCTTTCCCTTGCTCTTCTCTTAACAAGCTCCCTATGTTCCTCGTCCACCAGATCAAAAACATTTAAAGAACATATCTCATCCTCAGAGTAACCTGAGATCTTACTAAACGCTCTATTTGCCATTATAATATTACCATCCTTGTGAACAAAAACACCTACCATTGTGTTTTCCATTACTTTATTGAATCTTTCTTCACTCTCCTTGAGAGATTTAATAAGATTCACCACCTCCGTCCTATCCTGAACCAAAGAAACTATAGCACCACTACCCAGTTTATAGGTTTGAAGCTCCAAATATTTAGTCCCCGAGGGACCATCTACCTTGAATCTGCTCAGAATAAACGGTTCTCCTGTTCGATAAACTCTCCTAACCATACCTAGGGTCCCCCTATGTCCAGGAATACTGCTCAACCTCCTGCCCACAACACTGTGTTTTCTTACACCAAGTATGGATTCTGCTGCCCTATTTATACTAACAAGCACGAAGTCATTTCCATTATCCTCAGGCTTCATAACGAGTATCCCACTAGGCATTCTATCAAATATATCACCGCATAAGATATCCTTACCATCAAAAAACGAACACTTCATTTTGAAAGACTCTGCAAGCACACCTATATAATGGATAAAATCCTCCACAAAGCCCAACTTAACCTCCGTAACTGGGAAAAACAAAAATATATTTAAGTTTACACTACTAACTGCACTCAAGTCAACCGACTTAACAGAGAACAACAAAACTCAAATTTGACTTTCTTTAAATTAAATATACAATTCAATCAGCACAGGGGGTTGAGAGACTCACTTAAACCGTAGTTGTTAAAGTGTAAACTTATCCATGGAGGTACAGGAAACAATCAAAAATAAAAAAGAGTAGGGACTTAATATATGCCTGATAAACTAATGCTTAGCAATGTTTTACTTGATACACTAAGTGAAATTTCCATTATCGGTGTGTGCATTTATCAAAAAGAGGGGAAGATCATCTTTGCCAATGATACTTTCTGCAACATGCTGGAGTATCCAAAAGAAGAACTACTTCATAAGATCAAATTACAGCAATTACTAGAGGGTAAAGATAAAAAAGAAGCGATAAAAGCCATAAATAGAAGAACTAAGGGAGAAAAGTTCACTAGGGAGTTCAAAGAAATACTCTACCGAACAAAGGATGGATTTCTCAAGCCAGCTCTAACCTTCGGATACACAGTGATGTACAACAACGAACCATCAGGTCTCGTAATAGTGGTAGACGCTCTAAAGCAAAAGACATACGAGACACTGTATAAAAGCCTTTCCGAGATAAACCATATAATAACAGGCTCTGAGAATGAAGAAAACCTGCTTAAGTCGGTTTGTGATAGTTTATACCGGGTGGCTGGCTTTGACCCCGTGTGCATTGGCACAGTGGATGAAAACACCAAACTCTTCATCCCAAAATACATTCGTGGGGATAAAGCAAAAGTAAAATACCTGAAACAAACAACCATATCCGTCGATCCAAATCTCAAGGAAGGACAAGGTAGCGTAGGACGAGCCTACAGAGGGAAGCGTATAGCTACGGTAAACAACGTATACAAAGACAAAGGCATGAGTGCCTGGAGAAGTTCGCAAAGCAAATTCGGACTGTACTCTGTATGCTCAATCCCCCTATTCAAACACAATAAAATAGAGTACATATTGGTAATGTACTCCAAGATCCCTGGTATATTCTCAAAAGAATACTATTCTCTTTTAGAAAACATCCAGATAGATATCTCAGCAGCTCTAGAAGCGATAGAAATACAAAGGTGGAATTCTATACTGACAAAAGCTATAAACTCAGGGTTTGATTTCCTGACTGTAACAGATAGCAGATTGAACATACTGTACGTAAACGACAATACAGAGAAATTGCTAGGGCACCCAAAGGACAAGCTGATAGGACAGCATATATCTTTCATTCTTCCCAAGATCCAAATAGAAGAAGAACGGCCTTCCATATCAAGCGAGACATACACCAAACGAACTCCCTCTGGTGAAAGCAAACCTCTAAAACTACTGGTAAACACCATTCCTGTTAAGTTAAACGGTGGATATACCTATTATATATCAACGGGGAAAAACATATCAAACAACGCAGCATTGCGAATGACCATAGAGCAAATATTAAAAACAGATAGCCTAACTGGCTTATACAACAGAGCAGCATTCAAAGATGCGGTTGAACAGTTCATAACCAGGGCAAAATACAAGGGAGTCATGGGCGTAGTAGCAGTTATAAATCCCGTCAGATTCTCAATGATAAACGACGCGTACGGATTCACCACAGGAAACAAAGTGCTCATAGAAATAGCAAAGAGAATTAAGAACACTCTAAGAGAATACGATGTTGTGGCAAGACTAGAATCTGAAAAGTTTGCCGTATTGCTCGAGGATATTGAGAGGGAAGAGGATATCTTCGTGATACTAATGAATCTACTGAAACACCTTTCAAACCCATACATAATAAACGATAAAACAATACGACTATCATTCAACGCCGGCATAACGATATATCCACAAGATGCACAGGACCCTGACCAACTAATGGAAAAAGCTGGTATAGCTCTAATTGATGCAAGAACAAAAGGAAAAAGTACATTGGGATTCTACAAAGACAGATTCAGGAGAGAAGCAGAGAAAAAAGTACAACTGGAAAACGAAGCCATGGAAGCTATAAAAAATAGGGAATTCGTATTATATTACCAACCCTATTTCAACCTCGAAAAAAGAACCATGTCAGGAGCAGAAACACTCGTGAGGTGGATGAAAAAAGGAAAAATAGTACCACCCTCAGAATTCATTCCCCTCCTGGAGGAAACCCGTTCTATAATCCACTTGGAGGAATGGATAACAGCAGAAACACTGAAAAACCTTAAGGAGTGGAAAGACAGATTCCCCGCGACTGTCCCCATATCCATTAACATCTCACCATTTAGCCTCAGCAAAATGGACTTCGTGGAAAATATCCTATCAAGCATATCCGATTTTGGAGTAACTCCAGAGCTCTTAAACATAGAGATAACAGAAAGGCTCTTCTTAGAAAACCTAGAATATTCCAAGGAAATCTTGAAAACTATAAAGCACCGGGACATAAAAATATCCATTGACGACTTCGGCACAGGTTATTCCTCTCTTTCCTATCTCACACAGCTACCAGTTGATTTCATAAAGATAGATATATCTTTTATAAGACAAATTACCCACGACAGCAGAACAAAAGCCGTCGTAAAAGCAGTAGTATACCTTGCAAAGGAACTCAATATGAAAACAATTGCAGAAGGAGTAGAAACAAAAGAACAGCTCCAAGTACTTGAAAAAATAGGTTGCGACTATGCCCAGGGGTTTGCACTTTCAAAACCAGTCTCAAAAGAAGAATTCGAAAGCGTATTCCTATGCAATCTTCACAGAATCTACTAAAGACTCATCTAAGGAGGTTGTTTATGATGCGAATAGCCGCAAATATAAATATGGACACAAGGATCATTATCACAGTTATAGGCACAGCATAAGACAAACCAAACGAATTAAACCTGTCGTATATCATAACAGGAGCCGTCATGGGGTGGTAAGCAATGATAACAACTGCCCCAAATTCACCCAGCCCTCTACCCCACATCATTAGGGCTCCGTTAATTATATCCTTTCTGGCATTGGGCAACACAACCTTAAAAAAAGTCCAAAACACATTGGCACCAAGAGTACGAGATACATTTTCAAGTCTAACATCCACCTTTTTAAAGCCTTCCTTGGCACCATTAATCAAAAAAGGAGCAGAAACAAACATCATGGCAACGAGTATTCCAGCCTGGGTATCAAGAAACACTACACCTATTTTTCTGAAAAATTCGCCCAAAACCCCTGTGGTCCCAAATATCATTAGCAGAGCTATACCAGCAGCAACATGGGGAACCATAACAGGTATGTCTATAAGACCCTCAATGAAAGACTTACCCCAAAAATTATAACGTGCAAGCACATAAGCCAACGGAACACCCGTAAATACAACAATAACCGTAGCGTAAAACGAAACCCTAAGAGTTAGAAATATAGAGGCAAGAATGGCCTTATCTGAAAGGGCATGCAGAAGCCTCTCCAGAGACACGCTCGTTACTATTCTCACGATAGGTGCAGTCAGGAAAAATAGTATCAAGACAGCCAGTACCACAAACACCACTCTAAAAAGTCTAGTCATATCCTACTCAATCAAAGAAAGTCAAATCTTTCCTATTAAAACCAACATACACATTGTTACCAAGCGAACCAACTCCCGGGTTTTTGTGAATAAAAATACATGATTCATTCACCTTGACTTTAATCTGCCAATACGTCTTTAAATCCCTAACGCTGAGCAATTCAGCTCTAAACACATAGTCTTTGTTGATAGCTTCGGTATCTAAAAGCTCAACTGCATAAGGACTAACAGAAAAATACCTCCTCTCACCTCCACCAATCATAGAAGCTGGAAGAATATTCTTAAACCCCAAGAATGCAGCAACATCCCGTGACGCCGGATGCTTGAACACGTCAGCTATTCTCCCGTATTGTCTGAGCCTACCGTTCAACAGCACAATGGTGTTATCAGAGAGAAATAAAGCCTCTTTGAAATTATGGGTAACATACAGCACTGTAAGCTCATAACGCGTATGCAAATCCTTCAGAAATTCCATAAACGAAAGCTTGAACGTGAAATCTATAGCATTTAAGGGTTCATCAAGCAACAGAATCTTTGGAGAACTCAAAAGGGCCCTTGCTATCGCCACTTTCTGTTTTTCCCCACCAGACAATGTCCTCACATCTCTTGACAATATGTTTTCTATGCCCAGAAAACCAATCACCTCATCAAAGAGTTTGTACTCCATCCTCTTAAAAAGCGCTGGGTATAAAATATTTTTTTTAACGTTCATATTGGGGAACAGCATATAGTCCTGGTAGACTATACCTATTCCCCTTTTCTCAGGAGGAAGACTTGTTATATCAACGCCACCAAGCTCAATGCTACCTCTCACCTTATGCAAACCAGCTATGGATTCAAGTAACACAGTTTTACCACTGCCAGATTTACCTATCACCGAGAGAAACTCACCCTTCTCAACATCAAAGCTGATATCCTCAAGCACAAAGGAACCCACCCTGCAGGTGAGCCCCCTCACCTTCAAAAAGCTCATTTCAGAATGGAATCATCTCCTATAATCACAGGCGGATTAATAACGCCTTGTCCACATTCTCTCATTATCTTTTGACCCTCAGGTGAAATAACAAACTTGACAAACAATCTCGCCCCTTCTGGATCAACCGGGGAATTGGCATTTTGCGGGATAGTAATACCGTAGACCATTGGAGCCCCTCGTTTAACTATGTATTCTCCTGGCTTCTTTCCGGTAACCCTAAACGAAACAGTCTTGTAAAAAGACTCATACCTCTTGCTCCCTAATGACACCTGGGGTGGAAGCTGAATATACCTCAAATGATGCTGAATGGCAACAGACTTATACAGGAAAATATAATCAACATCGTGCATCTGCAAAAGAGCAAGCAAATCAGTTTCCTTTGGTCTTACAACAATCTTACCTCTCTTCTCAAAACCAGGCCTATAGTATCCCGGATATCCAAAGAGCTTTTTAAAAAACCCCTTTATGTGATAGTACTTTTCAGCAAGTTGAGCCACGAGCATCGCCCTGTACCCACAAGGATCATCATTAGGGTTGGAGTGCCCCACAACAACACCTTTCTTAAGCAGTATCTCAGGCCAATTTCTAGAATTTATTACATTCGCATATTTTGACCCGTTCGTAAACACTATAGCCATTTCATTGGTTGCAAACAGTATGTTAAACTTGGCATTATGCGTAGCAATAAGAAGGTTGTTTATCACCGAGTAGTCCGCAGAAGCCATTACATCACACGGTTTATGCAAATCAGCTATCTTTCTTGCGGCAGTCCTGGAACCGCTGGCCTCTCTGACAACAATATAACTTGGGTACTTCTGCTCAAACGCCCGCGCCATCTTTGAGAACGGAACAGAGAGACTCCCCGCATGAAACACTATAATCTTCTTTTCGGCATAAACCCCTGAAGCTATAAACACAAAACCCAAAACCATTAAGAATAAAACACCAATCCTTCTCATCTGTCCACCTCCATTTTGTTTCTATACTTCCTATCGTCATAGAAAAGCTCAACAAATCTCCTATTCGCATATTCCTCAACATCGTCCTGCAACCGCCTAAATTTCTCAATCAATTCCTTCGCCTCATCAGTAATAACGCTTCCACCACTGTTCCTCCCACGAAACGTAATCACAAACCTCTTCCCCATGTTCCTCTCAAGCACCTGTATATGATCCCACACCTTCTTGTAGCTAACCCCTATCTGTTTGGCTACCGACGAAATAGAACCGCTTCTATCTATAAGCTCAAGTATCTCCACCTTGCCCTTGCCAAGCACCATCCCTATTCTCTTGTTTTCTATCCATAACTTTGTCTTAACCCTTAGTCTTGGCCTCTTCTTTTCACGGAAACAACCAAGTTGACAGTAAATCACCCCTATATCACTGCTCTTTATAGTTGAACGAACCCTTTTCAAACCATATTTTTTAGCTACAGCCCAAGCATGAAAACACGTAACCCTTCCCTTTATATCAGCATGGTTCTTTAAATCTCTGTATACCTCTTCGTCAAACTCATCCACAGGCTTGTCGCCGAACTGCCCCAGTTCACAGTCCTTTATTCTGAACCCAGCCTCATCAGCAACTTCACCAACACGTTCCGGAGAAATACCAAGCCTGCGTGCTATCCCCATCAGTGTAGCACAGTTAATCCTCCCTTCCTCATCCGAAAGCCTCTCTATCATCCCTTCTATCTTTGCGTTCATCGTTTCTCCAAAATATGAATATTTTTCATATTTTTGTCCAAAAAATTTACCCCCTTTGTGAGGGGGTAAATTCCACTAATCAGCCTGCTTTCCCATAAGCCTCTTATAGAAAGAGGAATGCAGGTGCTTAACTTCATCTTCACTCTTGTACCCCGTAATCATACTCTTGATTGAACCTTTAACCACAAACAAAGACATATAGAGATGCACAAGGAACATAGCTATAAGCACCATAGCAAGGAAATTATGAAGTATCGCCGAAAACCTAAGCAAATCAATCTGATAGGGGAACATACCTATGTTGAATTGCTGGAAGTACATAGCCACCCCAGTGGCCAGCATAACAGACCCAATCAAAACAGCAACCCAGAACCACAGCTTCTGCCCTGGATTGAACTTACCAGCTCCTGTTTCAACCTTGTGTTTAACAAAATACCCACCTCCTGTGGCAATCCATTTGAAATCATCGGGATGAGGAATCATATCCTTAACCCACATGATGAACATAGGAACGATAGAAATCAAGAATATAAAAGCACCCACATCATGCAGGAATCTCATGACTCTCACAAACCCATCACCACCGAAGTACTTTGCAAACACCATTATAAACCCTGTAGGAACCAGCAAAACAAAGGATAGAGCGGCAAGCCAGTGGATAAACCTGTGGAAAACACTGAAAAACTTTATTCTCTGACCGCCTTCGTCAAACCTTTTAGGGCCAACAGAAATATAGTGCAGGAAGAATATAATCAACATGGCCCCTGTTACTATCAGGAACAGAAGCTTAAAGTAATAGACCTGGAGGTTAACAAATGCCAGTCCCCATACATGATAATGGGGAACACTACCTACCAGCTGCTGTCTGATTATATCAGGCGGAGGGGCAGCCACAGCCACCCCTTCAGCAAGAAACAGAGATAGAAGCGTCAAAATAAATCTCCACATTGCTCTCCCCTTTTACTGGTTCGGATAGGCAACGTCCCATCCATAAGGACTAACAGGAACGCCGTGCCCCCTTTCTATTCTCCTCTTCCTTATGATATTAGACACATGTTTGGAATCTCCAACGATGAGAGCGTTCGTGGAGCACATAGCTGCACATAGAGGAACCTTGCCCTCTGCTATCCTGTTTTGGCCATACAACCTCCTCTCTTTGTCAGAGAATGTAGGCGCAGGACCACCAGCACACATAGTACACTTATCCATAACACCTCTTATGCTAAATGCGCCATCCCTTGGGAACTGAGGAGCTCCAAACGGGCATGCATACAGACAATAACCACATCCGATACACTTATCCTTATCATGCAGCACTATACCATCTGCCCTTATATAGAAACACTGAACGGGGCACACCTGAGCGCACGGTGCATCAGTGCAATGCATACAAGATATAGAAAGTGAGTACTCCTTACCCTCAACACCCTCGTCCACGGTGATCACCTTTCTGCGGTTTATACCCAGAGGTAGTTCGTTACCCTCCTGACAGGCAACCTCACAACCGTGGCAGTTTATACATCTATTCTCGTCACAGTAAAACTTCATTCTACCATACTTGTACTCTGCCATCTCTCACTCCTTCTTATGCTTTTTCTATGCGGCACAAGCCGACCTTTGTTTCAGGTATCTGAGTTACAATATCATACCCGTAGTTCGTAACCGTATTGGCACTCTCACCTATAGCGTATGGTTTGGTGCCAGCCGGGTAGTTGTAACTCATATCCTTACCCTCCATTACACCAGCGAAGTGGATGGGCAGGAATATCCTGTCTGGGAGCACCCTGTAAGAATACTGAGCTTTCACCTTCACCTTAGCACCCTCAGGAGAGTAGATCCACATCATATCCCCATCACCTATACCATACTTAATGGCCAGCTCTGGATTGATTTCAGCGAACATCTCTGGATAAATGGCAGCAAGATACTTGGAAGCCCTATCCTCAACTCCAGCACCCATATACGTAACCAGCCTTCCGGTTGTAAGAATGATTGGGAACTTCTTGGCCCAGTCAACCTTCTGTATGGACATAAACTTAGTATCAACCCTATACTGGTTCTTCTGATCAGGATACGTCGGATACACCTTGACAAGATCATAACGTGGAGTATGCAGAGGCTCCCTATGCAGAGGAATCTTATCTGGGAAGTTCCATACAAGAGCCCTTGCCCTAGCATTTCCATACGGGGCTATACCGTACTTCATGCATATCCTGGCAATCAAACCGCTGATGTCAACCTTCCAGTTTTTGCCCATCACCTTCTTCTCAAACGGTGTAAGTTTAATGCCAAGAACCTTCTCTATATTAGCCTTCGTTATCTCTGGATAACCACCCTTCACCTTGGCACCTTTAAGCGTTGCAAGAGGCCCCGCAAGCTGACTTACACCATTATGCACCAGCCCAAACCTGTTCCTGAATCCCATCCCACCTTGCATTACAGGGAGGTTTAAATCATAGAGTATTGGACTACCTGGATGATCCTCCGTCCAGCATGGCCACGGCAGACCGTAGTACTCTCCCTTAACCGGGCCAACACCTTTAAGGGTTACAGGATCAAAATACTCCCAATATTTGTTATGCCTTTTTAGTCTTTCAGCCCTCCACCCTGTTAGGCCTATAGTTTTTATTATCCTTGCTATCTCATCCGTTGCATCCTCAGGGAACTTAAATGTGTTCTTTACCTGTTTCAGAGTGAGCGTTTTCTTATCAACATCAAGCAACATAGCTCGTGTAAACTCTTTATAGAAACCGAGCCTCTTTGCAAGCTCAAACATTACCTCATGGTCGGTCTTGGACTCATACATAGGTTTAACAACCTGATTCCTCCACTGGGCACTCCTATTCGTCGCTGTCACAGAACCACTATTTTCAAACTGCGTAGCGGCAGGCAGAAGGAATAGGTTATCCTTTCTATCTGTAATGACAGCACCCTCTTGGGCAAACGGATCCACTATAACAAGAAGATCCAGTTTGTTTAACGCCTGTTGTACCTTAGCTGTTTGCTCAGTGGTCGTAAGAGCATTACCCATAACAACAAGCGCCTTAATAGGAGATGGAGAATATATCTTCTCTTCCTGCAACACACCTTGCCACCATTTTGCCAGTGTAAAGCCTTTGGTCTCCATCCACTTCTTGGATTTAAACCTCTTCACAAGCCAGTTGTAATCAACACCCCACTGCTTCGCAAAGTACTTCCAAGAACCCTCATGAAGACCATAGTATCCTGGCAGAGTATGAGAAAGGTCACACATATCCGTGGCGCCCTGAACATTATCATGACCTCTCAGTATGTTGCAACCGCCTCCTGGAACCCCCATATTGCCCAAAGCAAGCTGAAGTATAGGACCTATCCTTGTGTTGGACGAGCCCACTGTATGCTGGGTATATCCCATAGCCCATACGAATGTACCCGGTCTATTTGTAGCGTAAGCCTGAGCAATCTGATAGATCCTTTCCACCGGCACTCCCGTAACATCCGAAACCCTCTCAGGTGTCCACTTTTCAGCTTCTTTCTTGACATACTCCATACCATACACTCTCTGCTTAATATACTCCCTATCCTCCCAGCCATTCTTGAAGATAAGGTGGAGTATGCCGTAGATAAAGGCTATATCCGTACCGGGTCTTATCTGAGCAAACAGATCAGCATGAGCAGCAGTCTTTGTAAATCTCGGATCGATAACAATCAAAACAGCATTGTTTCTCTCTTTAGCTTTCAGGAAGTTTTTGAAACCAACAGGATGTGCTACTGCCGGATTTGAACCTATAACCATTATTGCCTTGGAATTCTGGATATCCCCTAGGTGATTTGTCATGGCTCCATAACCCCAGGTATTGGCAACACCCGCAACCGTAGAGCTATGGCATATCCTTGCTTGATGGTCAATGTTGTTCGTCCCAAAGAAAGCAGCAAACTTCCTGAAGTAGTAAGCCTGCTCTGTACTCATCTTAGCAGAACCCAGGAACATCACGGAATCAGGACCGTACTTATCCCTCAGCTCTTTGAGTTTGTTAGCTACCTTGTCAAGGGCATCGCTCCAGCTAATTCTCTTCCACTCTCCATTTACCTTCTCAAGCGGATGCTTAACCCTCTTTCTCGATCTCACCTCGTCTATCATTGCTGCACCCTTACAGCAATGCCCACCCTGACTAAACGGATGAAGCTGAGCAACCTCCTGTCTCACCCACACACCATGCTGCACCTCGGCAATTATACCGCAACCCACAGAACAGGCAGTACAGATGGTCCTAATCTTTTTCGAACCCGGATAAGGTTCACTAAGCTCAGCAGCAGAAGCCTTTCTGACAACACCTGTAGCCGCCAAAGAAGAAGTAGCTGCAGCTGTACCAAGCGCAGCCATCTTCAGAAAAGATCTTCGCCCTATCTTACTCCCCTGCATTTCCACTCTCCTTCCTCTTTAATTAAGGTGCAATTTCGTAATACTCTTCCCAATACTTGGTGAGCCTGTAGAGAATCTCTCTTTTGGGAGAGTGACCCCTAACAACGCCGTTGTCCCCGGGTGGCTGGACCTGCGCTACAGACACGCTTGGGGCAAGCACCGCACCGCCCACCGCCGACGCAGCCACGCTGAATGTCAGGGCTTTCTTAAGAAACTCTCGCCTGTCCTCTTTACCATTCATACGTCTCCCTCCTGCCAAATTTTTTGGTTCTACATGTCCTCCTCAACCGCTTCCTCTTCTTCTATATCCAAGCCACAACTTGATGGCACAGCCCCTTTTCCCTTGCCTGTTTTCTTGAGATTCACATACGGAAGTGTTCTTTCACCATGCTTAATAGCCTTCTTCTCCGGTTTCTGAACATCAAAGAACAACCTCTCAAACTCTATAAAAGATCTTAAAACTATGACTATCTCTTTGAAGATTCTGCTCTTCTCATAGGAAAGAATACTTTCTATAAACTCATCAACAAAGATGTTGAGAATATTCTCAAACACCATCTTCTGTAGTCCCAGATAATCCTCTTTTCCATTGCCTTGCTCTATTAGATGATACATGAAAGAACATACAAAACCTATATCATCTTCCGTGTCCGTATATTTCTCCTCATCCCTCCTAAACTCTGTTCTGAGTATATACTCAATCATTTCCACCCTTTTCCGCCCGCTCTCATACCCTTCATCGTAAAAGGAAGCTGTCGTCCTTACCGGGCTTGAAGGATCAAAAAATACCCTGTCGTACTCGTTAGAGAGTTCTTCATAGCCATCCTTCAGCATTCTATCCAAGTTCTCAAGAGCAACAGCCGCTTCATCAGTCAAGGGATACTGTTTCAGAAGTTCCACAGTCTCCCTCACGCCCTTGAATCGATTCTTATCATACGTGAAAGCAAATACAGAAGAAAACAACCCATAATATATAGCCCTAGACCTGTTAACCAACTCTCTTTGATTAGCCACTCTTTTTTCCTTTCTGTTGAATATGATGTCTGAGCATGACCTTCGGCTTACACTCAGGACAACAATACAAGGTCCTGACCCTTGGGTCATCCTCACCAAATATAGGTATCATCATTTCCGCTATCTTCCTTATGGATTTAGCAGGTGCAAAAGGCTTACCACATTCTACACACCTGAAAATCTCATCCTCAGCAAGCACACGCTCTCTAAACCATCCAGGGTTTAGTTTAAGTGTATCATCAACAATCTCTATACACTCCTCAGGACATATAAGCTCACAGTAACCACAGTTTGTACAAACAGAGGCGTTGAACCTCAGAGTACCATCCTCCTCATGTGGAATCAAGGCTCCAACATTACACCCTCCAGCGCACGATAGACAAAGGGTACATTTATCAGCATCTACACTCAACTCACCATAGTGAATAAACTCCCCCGTATGATAAACACCAAGGTCATCAGAACCGACCAAATGCTCAAGTCTCTTAGCGAATATCTCTCTCTTTTTATCATACATTTGATTTGCAATGGAAAACCTACCACCATCGATAGAACTAGCCTCGTCAATTGCCAGCTCAAGCTCCTCCTTCGTGGTTGCAAGAAGCACCCCTACTTTACCATATTTCCTTCTGTATATCTCATTCACCATACTTAGGGCTTCCTCCGTACCACGGGATACAGAATCATTGTAAAATACAACCTGTGAACCGCTTTCCTGAAGCAACGTCAAAAAGTGTGACTCGTCAAGGAACTTCCTACCACCTACTACAAACGGAAAAACATTCTTTTTCAATTCAACAGAAAGATCATCAATATTCATCACTTCTGGTACTATAAGAGAAATCCTCCCACGGAACACCTTACTCATCATATGAAAAACGCCACGGCTCGTCTCTGCATAATCCAAAGCTCCTGAAGGGCAAACACTTATACACCCACCACATCCCGTGCAATTAACTTCCACAAATTGAAGGCGTCTACCTTCTACCTTCAATATAGCATCAACAGGGCAAAAATCAGCACACACACCACATACGTCCTGCGTTCTTTCATGATGTTGACATATTGACGAATCATACCTCAACACTTTTCTATACTCATAACCATTGAGAAGGTTTGTTAGCACTTTTTCCTTAACCTCCTCCAGCGACGCCCTCTCTGGATCATACACTCCAACCCTTTCAAAATCCTCAGGGGCATTGAACCACACAACCTGATCCACAACTATGGTCGACTCATCTTTAAAACCAACCCTCATCTCGCCTATAGGTCCCCTGATAAAAGAAATGCTATCTGGATCCACTTCAGCAATCTCAAACCTCTCAGCTTCTTCAAATGCCCCCTTGAATACCTCCCTTTTCTTAGGAGTTCCTACTAGGAGTAACCTGTTGGATATTTCCTTGTATTCAGGTATATCAGTAGAGTACGTATACTTCAGATACCTAAGCTTGTACAGAGCCAAAACATTTTTTCCCCATACATCCACGTCATCTTGAGTATTCCTCAAATAGAAATTAACCTCCGGAGCATAAACAACTGGAGATAGAACCCTAGAGTTAGCTACAATGAACTTTTTACCTTTCACCCCCACTGGATCATGAACCACGTAAATTTCATCAGGAATAAAAAAGTTAGTTATTCCTTCACTCAGGAAACCAAAATCTAATTCCTCAAGAATCATACTTTAATATTATTAATTTTTTTTTACTTGTCAACACTTTTAGTGCAACAGAAGGCACCTATAAACTCTTCACTACAGGCCTGCCATCAGGATTCTATACATGGAATATAAAACAAAAAACACTATCAAAACAACAAGAGGAGTAACAGGTGGAATTATACCTACTTTTCCCATGGAGTTTAGAACAACCATAGCACTTATGTAAATAATAGACATTACACTACCATTAAATACACCTTTAATAAAACCGCTCCTCCTGGACGTTATCCTGAGAACAAAAGTCAAAACAAATAAAGAAAGAACAACACAAGAAATGGGATACAAAAATCTAAAAGCTATACAGGCCCTGTAATAGTAACCCTGAGACTTAAATCTCTTAAGACCATTGAATAGTTCACTCAAGGAAGGCATACCAAGAATCCCAGCACCCCTGAAGACATCAGAAAGCTTAATAGACACATTCAATTTCTTGCGTTTGAACCTGCTCAAGTAGATTCTATCTTTGAGGTTAACCACCTCTCCGTTATAAAGGATAAGCCCCCCTTTGTATATCGTACCTGAAGAAGCATATATAACCCTAACCAAAGCGTTGTTCTGTACCTCATAAAGCTTAACATCTCTAACTTTAGAGCCATTTATAGTTAACCTCATAAAGTAATTACCTCTCCTCACCCATACATGTGACGAACCAAGGTTCATTTCCACATTCCTTATGAACATAGCCTTGTTCAAGAATCTATTCACTAAAAACTCTCCCGAAAAAAATAGAAAGATAGCCACTGCCACCGATATGAAGAATATGGGTTTCGCCATCTTTATTATACTAACACCGCTCGCCCTTATCACTGTCAATTCATTCCTCAAAGCCATAAGCCCAAGACTAATGAGAATGGAAATCGCAAAAATGAGAGGCAAACTCCAATAAAGCACGAACGGTGTATAAAATAGATAGTATTCAATCACATCCACAACACCAACATGACTTCTAAGAATGGAGGATATATTAGAAAAAAAGTCACTGAGATAGAACAAGAACAATCCAAATACAGTGGTGTAAAAAAATACCCTGAGGAAATTAAACAGAACGTACCTGCTAAGTTTTTTCATACCCATCAAAAACAGCCCAGTGCTCTAGGACCAAAGGAACCACTTCTTCAAACTCCTCCAGGGAAAGCATCACAGAAGCATCCGAAAGGGCATTCTTGGGATTAGTATGGACCTCAAAAAACAATCCATCTACACCAACAGAAGCAGCAGCACAGGCAAGCCATTTTGCATACTCCGGAGTTCCCCCAGATACACCCCCCCTGCTGGGTAGCTGCATAGAATGAGTGGCATCATACACCACAGGATAACCAAAACCTTTCATCACGACAATCCCCCTGAAATCAACCACAAGGTTGTTGTATCCGAAGCATGTTCCTCTCTCTGTCACCATGACATTACTATTGCCGGTAGAAAGTACCTTATCAATCACATATTTCATATCCCAAGGAGCCATAAACTGCCCCTTCTTTATATTAACAGCCTTGCCAGTCTCAGCCGCAGCAACAACAATATCCGTCTGACGGCACAAAAAAGCCGGTATCTGTATTATATCCGCAACGTCACCCACAATACTCGCCTGCTGGGGTAAATGTATATCCGTGGTGACGCTAAAACCGAACTCTTCCTTAACGCGAGACAAAATCCTTAAACCCTCATCAATGCCAGGACCCCTGAACGAAGACAGAGACGTTCTATTAGCTTTATCAAAAGATGATTTAAAAATCATTTCAACCCCAAACCTCTCGGCAAACGTCTTCAGCCTCTCTGCCACATTCATAACAAGAGACTCAGATTCTATAACACACGGACCCGCTATGAAGAAATGCTCACTCACCGCTATACATCAATCAAAACTCTATCGTACTCCCAACATTAGCAAACACTACCCTGTTGCCAAACTCCCTATAGAGCCTGCAAGCCATAGCTAGTCCAGTACAGTGAAGCGGTGCTATAACCTCAAGCCCCATGTCCCTTAACTTAACTATTGTTTTCTCCTTTTGATTGGTAGGAGCCGGCCCAAGATGCGTACCCCCAACAAACCCGAATACCTTTCTGCCAAATACATTTTCAACATGGTTTATAATATTAATTATCCCTCTGTGAGCACAACCAAAAACAACAAATAAACCTCTTTCCGTCTCTATAACAAGACTCATATCATCCGGTACATCATCGGGCCTATAAACATCTCCATCCCTATAAACGAAACCCCTATCAACACTCTCAAAATCCGTGGCCATGGGCTCAAACCCGCTCGTGAAGATACCATCCATCACCTCTCTGGGCCTATCATCAAATATAAACTTGGCTCCTCTACTTTCATAAAACTCTCTTTTCTTTATCCCAATGTATCTCATATCCCCTGTGGGCGTCCTTGCGTATCTTTCTCTGAATATCTCGGGGTGGGCAACAATCTCTGGTTTTGAAAACTCAAGAATGTGTTCAAGACCACCCACGTGGTCATAATGGCCGTGGCTTAAAACAATATACTCAACCGATGAGAGATCAATACCCAGCTTATCGCAGTTCCACAGTATAGCATCACTCTGACCCGTATCAAACAGCATAAGTTCCCCATCCTTCTCTATAAGAAAACTTAGCCCGTGCTCAGCTTTCAGCAAACCACCCCTTGAGGTATTCTCAACAACAGTTATTATACTAACCATATTTCATCACCACCTCGCGAAGATTAATAGATCCCTCATATACAGCCTTACCCAAAACCACACCTCGTAGCTTACCAATCTCTACAAGCTTCCCTATGTCTGTCTCATCCTTTACACCACCTGAGGCAATTATGCCCATCTTCACCTTTTCCACAATCTCTTTATAAAAAGAAATATCTACACCATCAAGTGTACCATCTCTATCTATGTTAGTCACAATAGCCTCAAAAACACCGAGAGAATCAATGTACTTCAAGAAATCAACATATGAAACAGAGGAACGCTCAACCCATCCAGAAACCCTAACTACACCTTCTCTCACATCTGCACCAACAATAATATATCCACCAAATTCGTCAAATACAGTCTCAAAATCTTTCCTATGCTTTACAGCCAATGTACCTACTATAACCTTCGAAGCACCAGCATCTAGTAATTCCTCAATATCCCTCCCACCTCTCACACCTCCGCCCACCTCCACTTCACACGAAATACTCTTGCATATACTCCTCACAACAGCTCTATTACTACTCTTCCCGAAAGCTGCATCAAGATCCACAACATGTATTCTCCTAACTCCACACTCCTCAAAGTGCAGAGCAACACTAACAGGATCATTGCTGTAAACAGCACACTCATTTACCAAACCCCTCTTCAGTCTTACTACCTTACCATCCATAAGGTCAATAGCCGGAATTATCAACACCGCTCCTCCTCGCAAACGAGACAAAAATTCTTTATCACTCTTAGCCCAAACGACTGGCTTTTTTCTGGATGGAACTGAACACCATACACGTTTCCCACCCTGACAGCACTTGTAAACTCCACAACATACTCCGTCGAAGCCAACCTTGAAGGGCAATCCAGCGCTGCATAATAGGAATGCACAAAATAAAAATAAGAACCGTTGGGAACACCATCAAACAATCTTTCCCCAGATTCGAAGTTAACAGTATTCCAACCCATGTGAGGAATTTTGAATCCCTTTTTCTTGGGGAATCTTTTAATTTCACCCCTTACAAAACCAAGTCCTTTATGCTCACCAAGCTCATAACTCCTATCAAAAAGAAGTTGCAATCCAACACATATACCCAGAAACGGCTTCCCGTTTATCAATGTTTCCCTCACAAAATCCAAAAGGCTATATCTGAAAAGCTTCGACATACAATCGCCAAAGGAACCCTGTCCAGGAAGCACTATACCATCCATCTCTCCAAGGACCTCAGGATCATTGGTAATATACACCTTTGCACCCACATACTCAAAGGCCTTGGCTACACTCCTAACATTACCACTACCGTAATCAATCACACCCAGCGATATCATCTCATCACTCACAAATCAACAAGATGAACCCCATTAAAGCTCTCTCCTAAAAAGAGTCTCCCCATTCTTGAGAACTTCTCAGGAGAATCTGTTGTATAGAAAGTAAGCTTTCCAGAACCTTTCAAATCAACCCCTTTCCGTCTAAGCTCTTTCACAAGTGCCACAGCAGAATCTATCAGCTCTACACCTGGCAGAACAGTAGATATAATCTCTTTCAGCAAAGGATAATGGGTGCAACCGAGTATCAAAGCCTCACACTTCATAGAAGACAAATACTCCTCTGCCACCTCAATTGTAACTCGTTTATCAATCCACCCCTCCTCAACCAAAGGAACGAAAAGCGGGCAGGCCTTTTCTACCACTTTTGTCTCAGGATTGAATCTCATAATCTTACTCTTGTAAGAAGCACTCTTCACAGTGGCCTCAGTCCCTATAACACACACACTACTGTACCCAGATGCAATCCGAGCTGCTGGCTCCACAACATCAAATATGGGCATATCAAATCTTTCTCTCAAATCATCAATTGCAAAACTGGAAGCTGTATTACACGCCACAACAATTACATCAACCCCCTGCGAGACAAGAAAACTAACATTATTTACGGAGTACTTGACAACGGTATCCCTTGACTTTGTGCCGTAAGGCAACCGTGCTGTATCCCCAAGATATATTATATCAGAATTAAACTCCCTCAACAGATGCTTAACTACACTAAGACCACCCACCCCGGAATCAAAAACCCCTACCACGAGCCCTCCACTTCACCATTTCTGACCTCACCAACTCCGACATGACGTGCAATATTCAGCACTATACCTATCATAACACTATTAACAACCATTGCAGTCCCGCCATAGCTTAAAAACGGCATCGTTATCCCCTTGGGAGGTATTATGTACACAGCTGTACCAGCATTAATAATCATCTGAAGCGCAAACATAACACCTATACCAAATGCAAGCACTTTACCGAAGGTATCCTCACACCTCCTCGCCACAGAGAATATAGAAAAAACTACAGCCACTAGAAGAGCTAACACCAGCATCAAACCCACAAAACCTAAATCTTCTCCTATGCTTGCTATTATAAAATCGTTATAAGCATCTGGCAAATATAGACTCTTAAACATTCCCCTCCCTATCCCTGCACCGAATAGGCCACCACTCCCGAGGGCTATAAGGCTTTGCTTTACTTGAAACGGTAGGGAATGCTTATAAAGAAAATATTTCACTCTCTCCAGTTTTCCGGGATTCCTGTACAGTATAAGTGCAAGCACTACACCCGATGGTAAAAGTAGGCTCATTATATGCACAAACCTATAATCAAACACATATATAACGATAAGAAATGTCATCAGTACAAGGAAAGCTGTACCTATATCAGACTCTTTGGCTATCAAAAGGAAAATGACACCCATGACCATTGCTGCCGGAACAAGGCCCTTGTAAAAATCATGTGCATACTCCTTCTTCCTGCTTATGAAATCAGCCAAATATACGATGAGGGCAAGTTTAGCAAATTCAGACGGTTCAAAAAATACACTCCCAATTTTTATCCACCTCACCGATCCCCTTATATCGGCTCCTAACCCCGTGTATAGCAAAACAAGAAGTACAATGGAAAAAACAACAACAGGAATTGCTATCTTTTTAAGTATCCTGTAGTCAACCAGGTAAAACACAAAGGCAACAAAGAGCGACACTAGAACTATTACCAGATCCTTGACAAATATAAAATTTTCGTTAGCGTGCTGAACATAGGAAAAGTACCTAGAAGCAGACCAAACCTCCAGCAGACCAACACACAGCAAAATTACATATGAAGCAACAAGTATCTGAGGCTCAAAACTTGGGCGCCCTTTCGTATTCATCTTTCAGGACAAGAAACTCCCTCTTAAATGCCTCTCCCCTCTCCTCGTAATTCTTAAAAGGTTCACAACTCGAACCGCCGGGGCTAAACAGAACCACGTCTCCTTCCCTTGCTATTTCAAAAGCAGCTCGTATAGCTCCCCATATATTCAAAGCTGGCAGCGGGATCGGAACCATTTTCTTCAAATCCTCAAGGTATATTTTCCTATCTTCTCCATAAACTACTATACCCTTGGTTTTCTTCTGCAGCAGACCAAGTACGCTTGAAAACGACTCTCCTTTATGCTTCCCGCCCAGTATCAACACCACTCTACCATTCTCAAACACATTCAAAGCGCTAACTACAGAGTTAAGATTCGTGCTCTTTGAATCATTGTAGAATTTCACTCCATCCAGCTCTCCAACAAACTCTATCCTATGCTCCAGAGTCTCCATCTCCTCACATACCTCCTTTATCACTCCCCATTCAACACCACATAACATTGAAACAAGAGCAGCAGCTCCAACGTTTTCCATATTATGGAGCCCCATAAGATACTTTGGTCTTATTATACCACCCCCAGCAACATTCACAACAACAGAAGAGCTCTCCACATAGCAATCAGACTCTTTAGAGGTACTAGAGAATACAAGCGGTGTAGCCTTACCAGTATAATATCCAAGAAGGCTATCATTAATAACCGCCCAATCGCTGACAGTTTGATTCTCAAATATCCTCAACTTTGCTCTCATATAGTCCTGGAAGCTACCGTGCCATTTTATGTGATCCGGGGATATATTCAGTAGTACAGCCACCTTGGGCCTGAAACTCTCAATGAATTCAAGCTGATAACTACTTAACTCTACTACCATATAATCATATCTATCATCAGACAAAACAGCACTGCTCATGGCAAATCCACAGTTCCCACACAACACAGTCTTCATGCCACCCCGCTTCATTATCTCCTCGATAATAGCAACCGTGGTGGTCTTACCATTCGTGCCAGTTACTCCAACAACAGGTGTGTTGGTATAGGTAAAAGCCAATTCCACCTCACTAATCACTTCCCACCCAGCTTCCACTGCATAAGCCACAAGCGGGTTCGCTCTGGGAATCCCAGGACTAACAACCACCATATCAGGCCTAAGTTTATAAAAAGCTTTGACATCATCACCGCAATACCAATTTTCCTCTATACCAGCTTCATAACATTGATCATCAAACACAAACACTTCGCAGTCACACTTCTCTTTGAGCAACGAATATGCCGCCTTACCACTCACACCGAACCCTATAATTGCTACCCTCTTCATCATCTCACCTTTATAGCAGTAAGAGCAAGCAAAGACAGAATCAAAGAAATAATCCAGAACCTCACTATAACTTTAGACTCAGACCAATCCTTGAGCTCAAAATGATGGTGTATGGGAGCCATTTTAAATAGTCTCCTTCCTGTTGCTTTGTAAGATAAAACCTGAAGAATAACAGAAAATGTCTCAAACACAAACAACCCACCCGCTATGGCAAATACTACCTCCTCCTTCAGCATAACAGCCACAGTACCAAGAAAGCCACCTATGGCTAGTGAGCCAGAGTCACCCATGAAGACCTCAGCCGGATAGCAATTGTACCACAGGAACCCCAGAAGGGACCCTATAAGGGAGGCACCTACAACGCTTAGCTCTCCAGCCCCTCTAATGTGGGGTATATGCAAATAGTGGGAAAAAATAACATTTCCCGAGATATAGGCAAATATGACAAGCGGAACAGAACTCATTATAGCTGGACCCGTCGCAAGGCCATCCAAACCATCAGTCAAATTTACAGCATTGGATGAGCCCACAATCACAAACATGCCGAATAACAGATAAAAAATACCAAGATCTACATAAACACCCTTGGTAAATGGTATAAACAGACAGCTACTGCACTCCATAAGATGGGATTCAATCACAGTCACAAGGAAACACACAACAAAAGCAGATAAAACCTGGAGAGAGAACTTAAGCCTTGCGCTTATACCCTTCCCCTTGCTAACCTTGAATATATCATCCAAGAAACCAATTGAAGCGAACAAAAACATACTCAACAATGATATCCATACAAGCCCAACATCTAGTCTAACCCACATAACGCTGGATACAAAGAATCCAACCAGTATTATTATTCCTCCCATGGTTGGTGTCCCTTTCTTGCTTTGGTGAGCCTCGGGTTCAAATTCTTTTATCGTCTGATTTAGATTAAACTTCTTCAGAAACGGTATGACAATCCTACCCGCAACAAGAGAAATGATAAAACCGGTAAGAACAGCCATAAGTGCCCTGAATGTAATATATTGGAATACGTTAAAGGGATGAAAAAAACCAACAAGGTGTCGGAAAAACACATAATAAAACATCTAAGAAAGTTTCTCCTTGAAACGCAGAAAAATATCTTCCATTCTCAGAGCCCTGGAACCTTTTATCAAAACTGCTGAATATTTTCTATACACTTGCAAGAGTCTGTCCACTAATTCATCCATATCCACAAAAAAAGCTTTATCGTTACATCTACAGGCAGACACAATATGAATAGCGAGTTCCCCAAAACCAAACACATCTATATTCTTTCCACTAATATACAGCCCAATCTCTTCATGCATTCCAACGGCCATCTTACCTAGTTCCAACATATCACCAGCTATAAGTAGCTTTCTACCGGGTAAAGAAGACAATCTATCCACAGCATACTTTACAGCAGTTGGAGAAGAATTATAACAATCAAGTATAAAATCTGTACTATCTACCCTCTCTCTTTTCATCCTGTAACCCGGTATACTAACACGTGAAATCCCACGATTAACCTCATCTTCCCTAAGGTCCGGTACGAGCAATTTAGCCATGCCCAGAGCACCAACCACATTACTTTCATGTATAAATCCATTCTCCACATGTACTACATATGGATCACCAAAAGCTACTACCTCAAGCCTGTAAGAACTACCTTCCACTATCTTATCTTTCAAATATACATCTGCTACATCACTCACGGAATACGAATAAGCACCTTCAACGCTCATGAAACCATTGTCAGCATCACACATAACAAGCCCGCTCTTGGCACATTCAAGTACTGAGAGTTTCTCTTCTACAATATCCTCCATACTACCAAAATTGCCTAGATGCACTGGGGCGATAGGCGTAAATAACACAGCATCCGGCCTCACTATAGAAGAAATTTCCGACATCTCTCCCGGATGATTGGTACCACATTCAACAACACAGAAACTATAATCACACAAAAGCTTAAGGAGCGCCTTTGAAACACCTACCCAATTGTTTTCATTGTTATCGGTCTTGCAAACTGTAAATCTCGAAGATAAAATGGAATAAAGAAGTTCCTTTGTGGTCGTTTTACCCACTGAACCAACCACACTGACCACCAAACCACCAAACTCTCTCCTCAAGAACAACGCCGTACTCCTAAAAGCCTTCCACGTATCACCAACAACAAACTGAGGATATTCTCCCACCCGATGTTCCACCACACAGGCCGAAGCTCCCCTCTCAAAAGCCTCACCAACAAAATCGTGACCATCAACCTTTTCTCCCTTCAACGCTATAAACACATCGTTCTTACATAACGTTCTCGAATCTATGGAAAACCCAGAGAAGTCAAATTGCTCAAGGTTTATAATATCAACGGGTCTGAGTACACCCATGAAGTCACGGAGATCAAAATTGCTCATATCCCCCAGTATCCCTTGATTACCTCTCTATCATCAAAATGAAATACACTATCTCCCACTATTTGATAGTCCTCATGTCCTTTGCCCAACACAGCAACAACATCACCACTAGAGGCATCGTCCAGCGCCTTTATTATAGCCTTCCTCCTATCGGGTTCAACAACCACACAGCCCTTCTCACCCACACCCTCCAGAATCTCATTTATTATCCCCAATGGATTCTCACTCCTCGGGTTATCACTCGTAACGAATACAACATCGCACAACTCCACTGCAACCTTGCCCATCTTGGGTCTCTTACCCCTGTCTCTATCTCCACCAGCACCAAACACAACAATAAGTCTATTCCTCGTTATTTCTCTCAAGGTCGTGAGGACATTCTTCATCGCCTCGTCCGTATGGGCGTAGTCAACAACAGCCAACTTCCTACCCTTTTTGAAAAACTCAAGCCTACCAGGAACACCATCCAGAGCCTCAATCCCATCCCTAATCTCAGCGAGAGTCTTTCCAAAATGCCTTGCAACCCCGACAGCAGCCATTATATTATAAATATTGTACTTACCTATGAGGGAAGAATGAACACTCAACCTATTTCCAAACACGTTCAATTCAACCCTCAAACCATCCACATCCACAGAATAGGAAATAGGATATATATCCCACCTATCAGAAAAGCCATACGTAACAACCTTTTCGTTGGATAACAGCCTTCTACCAAAGGCATCATCTCCATTAACAACACAAAAATCATCCTCATCAAAAAAAGAAAGCTTGGTTCCAGCATAATCCTCAATGCTCCCGTAGAAATCAAGGTGATCCTGGGAAACATTCGTGAAAACCTTCGCCTTGAATTGGGTACCCTCAAGTCTCTTAAATGTAATAGCGTGAGAAGAAGCCTCCATAAAACAGTACTCTATGCCCTTATCAACAAGTTCCCTATACATACGCTGCAGCTCAACGGATTCTGGAGTAGTGTTGGGGAGTTTTTTCACATCGGAGCCCACAACAAATCCTGTAGTCCCAATGATAGCAGAATTGTCTGAAAACACCGAATGCAACAAATACGTAGTTGTAGTCTTACCATTGGTACCTGTGATACCCACAACATTCAGCTCATAAGATGGATTACCGAAGAATTCAGACGCAACCCTACCCATAAAAGCCCTAACATCTTCAACAAGAACACCATCGCTGTACAAACACGAATCACTAACAACACCCACTGCTCCCCTACGGAAAGCTTCACCCACGAAAGCATTACCATCTACTCTCTCACCTCTAATGGCGAAAAACAGACTCCCATTTTCTGCTTTTCTGGAGTCGTAAACCAAAGAGTAAATTTCCTTGTCCTTGTTTATCGCAGCATCCCGAAAACCTTTTATCCTACTCAGCTCCGATAACCTCAAGATACCTCCCAACCTTATCAAAACGAAGCCAAGGTTTTGGCAGGTTTTATACTATAATATTCCAGTAAAAATTGCATTATCTTTGAAAAAAGAGGAGCTGCTACTTCACCACCATAATAAGAACCTTTGGGATCAAAGATAGAAACAACTACAACAAACCTGGGATGATAAGCAGGCGCAAAACCGGCAAATGAAGCTATAAACGTGCCCTTGGCGTATCTACCCTTCATGGCTACTTGAGCTGTGCCAGTCTTACCAGCTACGATATATCCAGGCACCCTTGCTTTTTTGCCCGTGCCGTTCTCAACTACCTCCACGAATATCTTCCTGATCTTCTTAACAGTGCTCCACTTTAGGACCCTGACAAATGCATCCTTATGTTTGTATATCACTTTTCCCGAACTTGTAACTATCCTCCTAACAATATATGGCCTTATTCTGTATCCACCATTGGCCACCACACAATAAGCATCCGCGAGCTGTAAAGCCGTAACACCTATACCTTGCCCGAATGCCATATTTGCGACACCAACCCTACCAACTTTGAATATATCTTTCACTATACCATCCTCAGCCCCTATAGTATCTATATGGGGATTCTGACCAAAACCGAGTCTGTAAAGGTATTTGTAAAACACCTTCTTACCCAACTTCAAAGCTATCTTTGCAGCCCCAATATTACTGGAATAAACAAAAACCTGGGGAAAGGGTAATACACCATTTCTTTCAACGTCATGGATAACCTTACCATCCAAAACCCATTTACCGTTCCCACAGTTTATCATCTCCGTTCCCTTAAACTTCCCACTATCAAGGGCAGCAGCCAGATCCACTATCTTGAACACACTGCCTGGTTCATAAACATCTGTTATAGCACGATTCCTTATATAGCTATAGGGATACCTGTAGTAAAAGTTATTATTATAGGAAGGAATAGAATCCATATCTATAATTGCACCATCCGGTCTCATAATAACAACAATACCCGACTTAGCCTTGTACCTCTTCACAGTCTTCTCAAGAAGCCTATGCACATACACTGCAACATTGGAATCCAAGGTCGTATAAATATTGTCACCTCCAGATGCTACAGGAGGAACAATAAGCCCGAACGGTCCCTTTCTCACCCTGACTACCTTCACCTTACCCCTTAAATATCCGTTGTACGCATACTCAAGACCTTCGTTACCAGGACTGTGAAAACCTATCACATGGGACAATACACTCCCCTCAGGATAGTACCTTTTGAACTTCTTAATGACACCAAATGAAAATGGAACCCCGAAACGTTCTACTCTTTTATACTCGGAAAAATTAACTGTACACAGCGGAACAAACTGACTGTGCCTGTGTCTGTTTATCAATTCCTCAATATCCGAAAGTCCACAGATCTTCCCCAGAAACCTGACAAAACTCAGCCCTCTATCGGAGTGTCTCCTGAAAAACACAAACGGATCAGCAAATATCTCATAAACAGGATAATCGATTGCCAGAGGTTTATTATTGGCATCAAATATGGTACCCCTTATGGGGACAACCTTTATAGCATATCCAGTCTCTTTAGAAAACATCTCAAGGTAATGACCATGCTGCTTTACCTGAATACTAAAAGCCCTAAACACTATGATAAGAAAGCCAACGCATATAAGAACGGATATCAATGTAAATCTTCTCCGATTCATCGATGAACAACGATCACAGAGGATGGATCAGCATGGCTCATCCCATCCCTTTTGGCAACACTCATAACATGTTCAGCCGAGACCAAATAAGCATACTCTTTATACAGGGAATAAATCTTGGTGTTAACTTGCCTGAGCTCAGCCCTCTTGACATTTATAGAGTGTTGCACATTGTTTATCTCAAGGGATTGCCTGACAAGAAAAAACCCTCCCACAAACAGCAGCAGTATCACCACAATAAAAGTAACAGGCAAAACCACATGTGGCAGGCTTTTGCTTCTGTCAGCGACACCAGCACTCTCCATCTCCCTTACCCGCGCATAATCCATCATAATTGTATCTCCTTAAGTTTTCTCGCACACCTCATTTTCGCGCTCCGAGCCCTAAGGTTTTTCTCTATTTCCTCATCGCTCGGAACAACAGGCTTCTTGGTCAAAATCTCAATCAATCCTTCCCCTGCAAAACGCTTAAATGTACGCTTAACGATCCTATCTTCAACAGAATGAAACGAAATAACACAGAATACCCCACCTGGAGAGAGCACTTTAATTCCACCTTCAAGCATTTCCTTGAGACTTTCAACTTCATCATTAACAAACATCCTTAATGCCTGAAATGTTCTGGTGGCAGGGTGTATCCTTCCCCTTGATCCGCCATACACCTTGGAAACTATAGAAGAAAGCTTCAGTGTGGTAAGAATAGGTTCTTTCCTACGCTCCCTGACTATAGCCTTTGCTATTCTTTTGGAAAACCTCTCATCCGAATACATCTTTATTATCAAAGCAAGTTCAGACTCGCTAAGGCTATTAACAACATCCGAGGCCTTTAGATTCTGAGCCCTGCTCATTCTCATATCCAGTGGACCATCCTTAAGGAAAGAAAAGCCCCTTTCCGAATCTCCCACTTGTAGAGATGACATACCCAAATCAGCTACTATACCGTCCACCTCACTAACACCACAACTCTCAAGG